>NZ_JAZHRU010000001.1:835000-1138110 GCF_036924525.1 Bradyrhizobium sp. AZCC 1719
CGGCTTGGTCTCACACATTGCTGTATGAACCCCAAGATAGAGATCTTGGAGTTCCAGCTATCGAAGGTGGGTTTCCCCATTCGGAAATCCGTGGATCAAAGCTTCTTCGCAGCTCCCCACGGCTTATCGCAGCGTAGCACGTCCTTCATCGCCTCTCAGCGCCAAGGCATCCACCGAACACCCTTAAGGCACTTGATTGCTCTCATTATCAATGTCCACACACTCGGCAGAATGTTGTCTGCGCAACAGCCATTGAAGGCACGCATCCTCGATGAATGCGATTGCAACAGCCGGACACTGATTAGAAAGACCAGCTTGCTTCGTAAGATCGAACCGATAGCGAGGCGGTCAAGCTTCGCTAAAAAGGTCATTTACAACCCGATCATCTTGCGATGAACGAGCGCCGAAATGACCTGGAGATTATGAATGAGAGCCCGCAAATTGCTTTGCAGATCCCAAACTCGGATCGATCTCCTCTTTACGATGTCAGATATCACGCACGTCGCAGTCCATCCGGACAAGCGCGTGCGAAGTGATGTTTCGCGGACGATTATTCGAGGCATTCTCGATCTTCGATTTCATCTGGTGGAGCCAGACGGGATCGAACCGACGACCTCATGCTTGCAAAGCACGCGCTCTCCCAGCTGAGCTATGGCCCCGTACCAGAAGACGAATGCTCCGCACTCGATCAAAGTGGTGGGCCTGGGAAGACTTGAACTTCCGACCTCACGCTTATCAAGCGCGCGCTCTAACCAACTGAGCTACAAGCCCCTAACACGAAGGACTCCAGCTCGCGCGCAATCGGCTCACGCCAAATGCATCGCACAAGCGCTAAGCCCCTGGCGCGTGTTCGTCCGCGAAGAAAGAGAAACGAAGACGGCGAAATCCCGCCAATGCAGCTCAACAATCCTGACGATTGTTGGCCACTGATGTTTCTAAAACGATCCGATAGATAGCAAGCTATCTGAAGGATCATCCTTAGAAAGGAGGTGATCCAGCCGCAGGTTCCCCTACGGCTACCTTGTTACGACTTCACCCCAGTCGCTGACCCTACCGTGGCCGGCTGCCCCCTTTCGGTTAGCGCACCGTCTTCAGGTAAAACCAACTCCCATGGTGTGACGGGCGGTGTGTACAAGGCCCGGGAACGTATTCACCGTGGCGTGCTGATCCACGATTACTAGCGATTCCAACTTCATGGGCTCGAGTTGCAGAGCCCAATCCGAACTGAGACGGCTTTTTGAGATTTGCGAAGGGTCACCCCTTAGCATCCCATTGTCACCGCCATTGTAGCACGTGTGTAGCCCAGCCCGTAAGGGCCATGAGGACTTGACGTCATCCCCACCTTCCTCGCGGCTTATCACCGGCAGTCTCCTTAGAGTGCTCAACTAAATGGTAGCAACTAAGGACGGGGGTTGCGCTCGTTGCGGGACTTAACCCAACATCTCACGACACGAGCTGACGACAGCCATGCAGCACCTGTCTCCGGTCCAGCCGAACTGAAGAACTCCGTCTCTGGAGTCCGCGACCGGGATGTCAAGGGCTGGTAAGGTTCTGCGCGTTGCGTCGAATTAAACCACATGCTCCACCGCTTGTGCGGGCCCCCGTCAATTCCTTTGAGTTTTAATCTTGCGACCGTACTCCCCAGGCGGAATGCTTAAAGCGTTAGCTGCGCCACTAGTGAGTAAACCCACTAACGGCTGGCATTCATCGTTTACGGCGTGGACTACCAGGGTATCTAATCCTGTTTGCTCCCCACGCTTTCGTGCCTCAGCGTCAGTATCGGGCCAGTGAGCCGCCTTCGCCACTGGTGTTCTTGCGAATATCTACGAATTTCACCTCTACACTCGCAGTTCCACTCACCTCTCCCGAACTCAAGATCTTCAGTATCAAAGGCAGTTCTGGAGTTGAGCTCCAGGATTTCACCCCTGACTTAAAGACCCGCCTACGCACCCTTTACGCCCAGTGATTCCGAGCAACGCTAGCCCCCTTCGTATTACCGCGGCTGCTGGCACGAAGTTAGCCGGGGCTTATTCTTGCGGTACCGTCATTATCTTCCCGCACAAAAGAGCTTTACAACCCTAGGGCCTTCATCACTCACGCGGCATGGCTGGATCAGGCTTGCGCCCATTGTCCAATATTCCCCACTGCTGCCTCCCGTAGGAGTTTGGGCCGTGTCTCAGTCCCAATGTGGCTGATCATCCTCTCAGACCAGCTACTGATCGTCGCCTTGGTGAGCCATTACCTCACCAACTAGCTAATCAGACGCGGGCCGATCTTTCGGCGATAAATCTTTCCCCGTAAGGGCTTATCCGGTATTAGCCCAAGTTTCCCTGGGTTGTTCCGAACCAAAAGGTACGTTCCCACGCGTTACTCACCCGTCTGCCGCTGACGTATTGCTACGCCCGCTCGACTTGCATGTGTTAAGCCTGCCGCCAGCGTTCGCTCTGAGCCAGGATCAAACTCTCAAGTTGGACTTGAAACCTTGAACCGGCTGATCACAACGTTTGACGAGGTCCCACCATATTTATCGCCCGCGATTCACATCGCTGACGACGATGGTGTAACCTTTAAAACGTGTACCGCCGAAGTCTTTCGTCCAGCCTCAATGCTTCAATACTTGCGTATTCAAGCGATCGAGACTCGCAAGGACTCCGCCGTCCACGTTTCTCTTTCTTCATCTTCACTTGTCAAACAGCCCGGGACCGCTGGGGATCCCACCCTTCCATCTCTGGAAGGTTCCGTAGCCACCCATCCGACGACAATTAACAACCGACTGGTATCGGCTGTTGAGTCACTCATCGTAATGAGGAGCTTACGGGGCGCGAATAGATGCCTTGGCCTCGAGGCCAATGCATCGCCGCGCTCAGTGGCCGGGTTATAGGCCCGCCCGATCGGGGTTGTCAACGCCCTTCGTCAACAAATTGTCGCATCACGTCGAAGAATTTTGGGACGCCAAGAAGTCCCTATGTTTCGGGCCTTTGGCCGCACTTGAGCCACAATCCTGCGACGTTCTGACTATAAGGTAAGCATTGAATCACCGGATGCCAGTGGGGGCTGCCCGGTGTTCATCTACCCGGGACAGGCGGTCTCGAGGAACCCGTCGCCTTTCCCACGCGGCCAGGAAACTTCGAGAGATCTGCTGACCATTGACGTTCGAGACTGCGGCCGGTCTTCTTCTGGCCTCTGATTCCCGAATTTCCATGCGTGCGGCAACGCCATGCTCCGAATCGCTCCCTCAAAAGGGCGGAAACGTGGGGTCTGGATCGGGCGAGGTCTTGTCGGATGTTGATGGAATTTGGGGGGATACAGGGTTGAGCCAGAGGGCGCCACGCGGAAGCGGCTATGGACGCGAGATCGGGATCATTGATCTCGGTCACGAGCCGCCACTTTCCGTCGATGGCTCCGAAGCCGCGGTGATCGATCGCCGCCGTGTCTCTGTACAATGGTTCAGCGGCACTATCCTGACCGGTCTGTGCGGCGCGGCCCTCATCCGGCGGCGCCGTTTTTGCGTCCCTCGACGGCGAAATGACCTTTGCCAAGGTGCCAGAGCGCGTCGAAGGCGCGTTGCGCGGGGCATTCGGCGCCAATGACCGCACTGCCACCCTGCACAAGAGCGACCGCCTGCCGCCGCCCGGCGAATCCACCGCCTCGCGCAATGTGATGCGGGTATCGACGGTTACCCGCGTCGGGAACCGCGACGTGATGCGGGTGCGGCCATTCGTTCGCATCTCCGGCAATCTATCGATGACGACGAGCGATCTCGCCGCCAAGATCCCGCCGTTCAACGCGCAGCGCATGCTCACCGATGTCGGCAGCCCGACTCAGCCGGCTTCCGAGGATCCGAACAATCCCGAGGCGGTCGAACCCGACGCCGAGGTTTCCTTCGTGACCAAGGATCTCGCAACGGTGCTGCCGAAGGCGAAAGTCTCCGCCGTGGTCGCGCTGGACGAAGTCCTGATGCGGGTGCGGGATGCCGCGAACTGGCGCGGCTCGGGCGGCGTCCGCTACACGGCGCTTGCCAATGCAGCCGCCGACGCCAGCGGCGTGCAGTCCGATCTCAAGCTCGCCTATGCCACCGAAGGCAACGTCTCCGATCCCTATGCCGGCTTTGAAACCCGCATCGTGCCGGAAAATGTCACCCTGCTGCCGAAGACCAAGGACCAGATCACCGGCGGCAACCCCACCGGCGAACGCGTTCACATCGTGAAGAAGGGCGACAGCGTCGCTTCGATCCTGCGCGACCAGGGCGCGACGCCCGATGAAGCCAGGGCGATCGCGCTGACCCTTGGCGCCCGCGGCCGCGACGGCGGCCTGAAGGAAGGCCAGAAGCTGCGCATCCTGATGGCGCCCTCGGGCCTCGGCCCCGCCGCCCGGCTGCAGCCCTATCGCGTGATCGTCGCTAACGACACCACCGTCGAAGCCGTGGCCGCGCTGTCGGACGTCGGTAAATATGTCGCGGTCGACGTGCAGAGCATGAATACCGTCGCTGAAGCCCCCGCCGGCAAAGATGACGACGATGACGACGAGGATGATGGCAGCGGCGTCCGGCTCTACCAGAGCATCTACGAGACCGCCATGCGCAACAAGGTGCCGGCCGCCGTGATCGAGGACATGGTCCGCATCTATTCCTACGACATCGATTTCCAGCGCAAGGTGCAGCCGGGCGATTCCTTCGACGTGTTCTTCGCCGGCGACGACGAAGCCACCCCCACCACCGAAAAGACCGAGGTGCTGTTCGCGTCCCTCACCGTCGGCGGCGAGACCAAAAAATACTATCGCTTCCAGACCCCCGACGACTCCGTCGTCGATTTTTACGACGAGACCGGCAAAAGCGCGAAGAAGTTCCTGGTCCGCAAACCTGTCAACAACGCCATCATGCGTTCGGGCTTCGGCGGCCGCCGCCACCCGATCCTGGGCTACACCAAGATGCACACCGGCGTGGACTGGGCGACCCCCTACGGCACGCCGATCTTCGCCTCCGGCAACGGCGTGGTCGAGAAGGTCGGCTGGGAGGGCGGCTACGGCAAATATGTTCTTCTGAAACACAATAACGGCTACGAGACCGCCTACGGTCACATGTCGGCCTATGCCAAGGGCATGGAGCCCGGCAAGCGGGTGCGGCAAGGCCAGGTAATCGGCTTCGTTGGATCGACCGGCATGTCGACCGGCGCGCATGTTCACTATGAAATCAAGGTCAATGGCCGCTTCGTCGACCCGATGCGCGTCAAGCTGCCGCGCGGCCGTTCGCTCGAAGGCTCAATGCTGGCGAGCTTCGAAAAGGAGCGGGACCGTCTCGACGCCCAGATGAGCAACCGCGGCAACTCGGCGCGGGTTTCCGAAGCCACCGGCACCACGCCGCAGACGCGCCAGGTCAGCCGCTGAGCCTTCGATAGTATATCTGCAAGGCCGGCAGGGCTTCTCACGCCGCGTGCCGGATCTATGGCAGCGGCTGCGCCCGACGGTTTCGTTTGCCAAACCCCCCGCCGCGACAAATACTACCTCCACAAAAATCCGTGGGAGGTAGCGTCATGACGAGCAGGCTTGCACTCGCAGCGAGTGTTGCGGCGATCGCTTTTGGATACGCGGCCGGCGCATCGGCGCAGACCTATGAGGTCATCAAGCTGGTTCCAGGCTCTGCGTTCCACGGCGTGCACGGGCTAGGCATCGACAAGTCCGGCCGCCTGTTCGCCGGTAGCGTCGCGGGCGCCGCGCTCTATGAGGTCGATCGCGCGAACGGCACGGCGAAGATTGCGGTCCCCTCCCCCGAAGGCATGTCCGACGACATTGCGTTTGCGCCCGACGGCACCATGGCATGGACCGCCTTCCTCACCGGCGATCTCTATTCGCGCAAGGGCGATGGCCCGGTGAAGAAACTTGCCTCCGGCCTGCCCGGCATCAACTCGCTCGCCTTCCGCAAGGACGGGCGGCTGTACGCGACGCAGGTATTTTTGGGCGATGCGCTCTATGAGATCGATGTCGAGGGCGCAAAGCCGCCGCGCAAGATCATGGAGAAGATGGGCGGTCTCAACGGCTTTGAATTCGGACCGGACGACAGACTGTATGGTCCTCTATGGTTCAAGGGCCAGGTCGCCAGGGTCGACGTCGACAAGGCCGAACTCTCCGTGGTCGCCGACGGCTTCAAGATTCCGGCCGCGGTCAACTTCGATTCCAGGGGCAATCTCTGGGTGGTCGATACCGCGCTCGGCCAATTGGTGCGGGTCGATCCGAAGACCGGCGCGAAGAAGATGGTTGCCCAACTCAAGCCCTCGCTGGACAATCTCGCGATCGACGACAAAGACCGCATCTTCGTCTCCAACATGGCCGACAACGGCATCCAGGAGGTCGATCCCGAGACCGGCGCGGCGAAGCAGGTCATATCAGGCAAGGTGGCGCTGCCCGGCGGCATCGGCGTCGTCTCCGACGGGGCAAAGGATACGATCTACATCGCCGACGTATTCGCCTACCGCACCGTGGACGGCGCGACCGGCGAAGTCTCCGAACCGGCGCGCATGCATGCCGACGGCGTGACGCTGGAATATCCGATGAGCGCCACCGCCAAGGGCGACGACGTGCTGCTGTCAAGCTGGTTCACCGGCACGGTGCAACTGATCGACCGCAAGACCGGCAAGACCAAGGAGATGCTGCACGGCTTCAAGGCGCCGCACGACGCCGTCAAGCTCGGTGACGGCTCTATCCTCGTCAACGAGCTCGGCAGCAAATCGCTGGTCCGCGCCAGCGGCGAACACGGCAAGGACCGTACCGTGGTGATCGGTAACCTCGAAGGCCCGGTCGGCCTCGCCGCCGGATCGGGCGACACGGTCTATCTGACCGAAGCTTTTGCCGGACTGGTCTCGAAGGTCGAAGCCAACGGCGAGAAAACGGTGGTCGCCAAGGACCTGAAGGGCCCAGAGGGCATCGCAGTCGCGCCCGATGGCAAGCTGATCGTGGCCGAAGTCGGCGCGAAACGCATCGTGCAAATCGATCCAGGCAACGGCGCCGTCACCGAAATCGCCGGCAACCTCCCGATCGGCCTCCCCGCCGCGCCCGGCGGCCTGCCGAGCAACATCCCGACCGGCGTCGGCGTCGGCGCAACGGGGGTAATCTACTTCTCGTCGGATATCGAGAACGCGATTTACAAGGTGGTGAGGAAGTAGGGGTTTTGCGACACGCATCGCATCGCAATGTTCCGCTATCCCGTCCAATCCCTGTTCACACCCCTTGTGTCGCAATGAACGAACGAACTATACACACCGATACCTCCGGAAAATACACCTCTGCTTCTGTATTCTCTCAGTTTTCCGGCCCAGATGCTGGGGCGACCGACGTCGCAGACAAAGTCGATGGCCTGGTAGCGCATGTGAAAACTATTTGTGGCTGACCCGTCAATGCATCGATTGTACGCAGGCGCTCGATAAAGGCTGAGGAAATGCATCGGCGCCCCAAGTTCTTCGCGCAACTTGTCGAGCACCGCTACCGTTGGCGCAATGTTGCGCCAAAGGATTTCTGGCGGATATTCGTTTAGACCCTTGCAGGATCCCGCACCGTTTTGGTTACCCAGGAACAAGAGTTCATCAGCCACGAAGTGCCGCAGTCCTAAAGTGGCCACGAAGCCGACGAACTTGGTATAGAGCGCCCAGCCCGCATGCGGGCTCACAACAGTGGCCGCAGCAGCATCCGACACCACTGGAATAACAGCCGGACCAGTCATGCTGGCCGCTTCGCCAGCTTCTTCGTCCGGAGCGAAGATGACCTCGCTTGCGGCGGACACCCCAGCCCCCAATATTTGAACTATTGTCGAGGGTGAGGCTATCTGCTCAGGACTCCGTTGAGCGCCGGTAAGACCCCAGTCCGAAAGCTGATAATCCGAGCTGTGAACGGTACCTTGTCCAACTGCATAAGTCATTTTGCGCGCCAAGACGTCCTTGCGCCATCTGGGAGCGCTCCCTTCTGCAATTGTTGTCGCAAATGCCTCGCGCAGCGCGCCTCCGACCCTAGCAGATGAACCTATCCTCTCAAGTCCGCTTCGTTCCTCCTGATCCAGCGAGTTTTGAACCGCCACATCGAACCAAAGCCCGGCATCCAGGTCGACCACGGGTTTTCCGGCCATAAAGTCAGTGATGTGTTGTTGAGCGGCCTTCCAATAGACTGAGTAAGCGCGCTCCATTTGGGCCCGCCTCGCCTCCGGCAACTGACCTATCCGCTGGAACGCATCTCTCCAAGGTTTCGCAACTTCCATTTTTGCGGAGCCAAGAGAAATTCCATCCGCCCAACGTTGCTGCTCTGCTTTCGAGAGAGCCAAAACGGACATCAACTCGGAATGGAGCGCTCCAAATGTTGTCGCGACGCTGCCGGGACGCAGCGTCTCGATCGTCGACAGTAGTCTCCTGATCTCGCCGTTAACGAGCGTAAATCCAATTAACCCAAATGTGATACCAGCTCCGTCGAAATTGCCAACGACTCGATCGAATCCGGTGCCTTCAAAATCGGAAACCAAATTGACGCAGACGTCGAACAGTGATGGGGCTGGCAGCCCCGTCAGAGTTTGCCATTGCTGAGCATCGATCGAGTTGCTTTGCGGCAACCCCTGTCCCGCCTGCCAGCGTCTTAACGCATCGCATGTAATTCTGCCGAACTCGCCGTCTGGCTCCATTGCCTGTCCCGCTTTAATCAGGGCAAGTTGCAGTGCCATCACGAGCGGGCCACTAGGTCGCCGGAACGGACCCGTCGGAAAACGGACAATTGCGCCAGAAATGCCGACGGGCGGATCTCCGGCACCGCTCGCCGGTCGACCTGCATTGCCACCTGTGCCTCCACCCAGACTAGCTTGGCCGGCCACAGGAACAGGCACCTTCGCAACTTCTAACGTAAACAGCCCGTTCGGTTGCCTGGTCTGTTTGACGACCTGAAACTGCGGTTGCCGGGCCAGATCGGAAAGAACATCCGGAAGTGCATCTTCCGGGATATCAGGCATAATGAATGTCGCCATTATCTTCTTCCCCTCAATAACTACGGAATTCCTAATTCACGAACCATCCTTTGCTGAAGTTCGCGGTTTGACGATCGCAAGAAGAAAGCAATCGGCATGTCGACTCCGTTCTTGGCCAACCAAGCTTCCACGGCTGCTTGATTCTTCGAATTGGCATTAGAAAACGCACGAATTCGCGCAGTGATGTCAGTCGGCTGCGTAAAGACGACTCTCGTTGAGACCACTGGCGCGGGAGTGCTCGCCTGCTCAAGAATTGCCGCTCGCTGAGCTGGAGGAGCTTGGGTGACGGCCTCCTTTATTTCCCTGCTGGTAGCTTCTCTTATGCCCACCGTGGTTGACGTGTCGATGACTCCGCTCGTCAACGTTCCGGCGGCGTAGTATTCTTCAAGGTCCGACAACGCAGCAGAGAGCGGGTACTCGCTAACGCTCTGAACGATCTTGGCAGATATGCTTGATGCGATTTGATTTCGGCTCGCACGCATCTGCTTTTGAATTGTCCTGATTGTTTGCGCGACGAGTATCTCGCTCTCGTAATAGCCCTTCGTTGAAAGGACGGCAGTGGAGAGTCCGCTCAGAACGGACTTGGTGACGACTGGCGTAAATAGGGTTGAGGCTGTACCGAGCGCGCCGGCGGTGGTCAGTGCACCAAACCCGACTTCCTGCCCCTCACGAGTAAGAGCCGTCTCATACTGGGTGTATTGGACGTCGATCGCATACATTCGCTGCGCGATAATTTCATTCCGAATAAGCTTCGCTTGGACAGGGGCTGAAAAGACATACATGTTGTACTGTCTAACCAGCTCTTCTTGCGTCGCCCTCACAACGTTCATCTCGTCCACAATAGGGTACAGCCGCTCAGGCGTACGCGTGGAAGGAAGGCAACCGGCTAGCAATATCGATAAAGCAATAGAACACAGCAAATTAATGTGCAGCAAAGTATTACGCATCGCACGCACCCCCTTAACTCCCCGTTAGAGATTGTGGGGACCGGGTCCGAAGTTGTTCAAGGAGAATCTCACAGCCCTTGCGAGATCACGCGATACGTGTCTCTTTTAAACAACACTCTCTTTTGATGCAGCGCCGCAGCGCGCGCTGAGGTTGCGGTATTATGCGGCCTGTTTGCTGCGACGGAGAACGCGGTACCAAGGGGGACGATCTCCTGAGCGGCATGATCCGTTGCTCCGCGGGCCAACAGCGATGCCCCGGCGCACTGTCTAGATCGATCGCCAGGGAAAGCGCCGCCCCGAGAGGCAACTCTACGGCGCCGCGCGAGTGCTGATCAGGAAAACTATTCCTATCGCCGTAAGTCCGAAGGCAACGGAGGCCAGCGGCAGCAGCATGTCGATTGCCGCGTGCGTACCATGGATCTTGCTGTCCCAGACCGCGAAGTCGCCAATTCTCCAATCATGAAATGAGGTCTCGTCGGAGTGCGGTTGATGTGGCTTCGCGTGCCTCTTCCAGACCAGCGACAGCGACCACGGAAGCAGGACGGCAACCAGCAACAATACGCTGACCATGGCCAACAGGAGTCCGATGTCACTCTGGCGGTCGAACAGTATCCAGGCCGCTGCCGCAAACCACGCCACAAGCCCGACGGCGGCTCCATAGATGGTGGGGTGGATCTGATCGAAGACGGGTCTGTTGTGCAGGACTATTTCTTTCGTCATCGGAGGGAACCCTGTCTCTGGGTTACTCTGGGCCGATGCTCCCGGCAGTAGCCGACGCCCATTACCTGCAAGGGCAATCGCAGCGCCGCCCGGCGGTTTCATTAATTTACATTCAGCCGCAGCCCCGATGGAACCCGAACGGCCGTTACCCGGTTGACTAATTGGCAAAATCTTCAATGGAGGATGCCATGGAGAACTGGAGCAACGCAAAATTGTGCGACGTCGCGAACCTGGTCCTCGGCGCGATATTGTTCTTTTCGCCCTGGATGTTCGGCTTTGACGCCGGAACGGTTTCCACCAACGCCTATCTCACGGGTCTCGTAATCGCGATCATTGCGATAGCGGCGCTGGCAGCGTTCGCGGTGTGGGAGGAGTGGCTGAACCTGATCGTCGGACTGTGGGCGCTGGTATCGCCTTGGGTACTGGGCTTCCAGGGGACCACGGCGATGACGGTGCACGTGTTGATCGGCGCTGCCGTGGCGGTGCTGGCGGCCATCGAAATCTGGCTCATGACGCAATACCCGCCGCGGCTTACTACGGGCCGCTGAGGCGCCTTGCCCTCGTACCGCCCGCCGCGAGCATGCGGCGGGCGGTTGTTGGCGCGACGTGAAGGGGATGAGCAGCAATGAACCGCATTACCCGGGACGACATCATCAAGGCAGTCAGCGGGGCTGACGAAGTCACGATCGCCCAGATCATCGGAACCGGCGCCACAGTAGATGAGCTGGCGGAGGCTCAAGCCTGGATGGCCAATGACGAGCCGATGCTGAATGCGGGCCGGCCGCTAGCGACCGGCCGGGTCCGCGAACTCGTGGATATATTGACGGAGCTCGAGCCCGAGGACGATGATCCCGGTGAGCCGGGGCCCGCCGTCAGTTCAACGGAATGACGCAGCCACAGGCTCCTTGGCCAAAGGCCCCGAACATTGCGTGCTCGGGGCTTTTGCGTTGGTGAGGCTCAATTCAGCTTGCGCTTCGGCACCGGCGCTTCGAACTGGGCGATCTCCGCGGTTTGCGCGGCATTGCCGTTGAAGGTCAGCACGTTGCCTTCGCTCGAGATCACGACGCGGTCGCCGTCGGCGATCTCGCCGGCGAGGATCATCTCGGCCAACGGGTCCTGCAGGTTGCGCTGGATCACACGCTTCAGCGGCCGCGCGCCATAGGCCGGATCCCAACCCTTGGCGGCCAGCCAGTCGCGCGCCGCTGCATCCAGCGTCAGCGTGATCTTGCGATCCTCCAGGAGCCTCTGCAGGCGAGCGAACTGGATCTCGACGATCCGGCCCATCTCGCTCTTCTGCAAGCGGTGGAACAGGATGATCTCGTCGACGCGGTTGAGGAATTCGGGCCGGAAATGCGCCCGCACCATCCCCATCACCTGTTCGCGCACCGCTATTGTGTCCTCGCCTTCCGGCTGGTTCACCAAAAACTCCGAACCGAGGTTCGAGGTCATGATGATCAGCGTGTTGCGGAAGTCGACGGTGCGACCCTGGCCGTCGGTCAGCCGGCCGTCGTCGAGCACCTGCAGCAGCACGTTGAAGACGTCGGGATGCGCCTTTTCGATCTCGTCGAAGAGCACGACCTGATAGGGCCGCCGCCGCACCGCTTCGGTGAGCGCCCCGCCCTCGTCATAGCCGACATAGCCGGGAGGCGCGCCGATCAGCCGTGACACCGAGTGCTTTTCCATGAACTCGGACATGTCGAGGCGGACCATCGCGGTCTCGTCGTTGAACAGGTACTCCGCCAGCGCCTTCGTCAGTTCGGTCTTGCCGACGCCGGTCGGGCCCAAGAACATGAACGAGCCCATCGGGCGGTTCGGGTCCTGCAGGCCGGCGCGCGATCGGCGCACGGCGGTTGCCACCGCACGCACGGCTTCGGCCTGGCCGACTACGCGCTTGCCGAGTTGGTTCTCCATTTTCAGGAGCTTGTCCTTTTCGCCTTCCAGCATCTTGTCGACGGGAACGCCGGTCCAGCGCGACACCACCTGCGCGATGTGGTTGGCGGTTACCGCCTCCTCCATCATCTCGCCCACGTCTTCCTTGGCTTCGAGTTCGGCGAGCTTCTTTTCGAGTTCGGGAATTCGGCCATAGGCGAGCTCACCCGCACGCTGGAATTCGCCGCGGCGCTGGGCATTGGCGAGTTCGATGCGCAAGGTGTCGAGTTCGCTCTTCAGCTTCTGCGCGTTCGACAGCTTGTTCTTCTCCGCGCTCCAGCGCGAAGTCAGGTCGGCCGATTGCTTCTCGAGTTCGGCCAGTTCCTTTTCCAGCGTCTGCAGGCGGGTTTTCGAGCCGAGATCGGTTTCCTTCTTCAGGGCCTCCTGCTCGATCTTCAGCCGGATGATTTCCCGGTCCATCAAATCGAGCTCTTCCGGCTTGGAATCGACCTGCATCTTCAGCCGCGCCGAGGCCTCATCCACGAGGTCGATGGCCTTATCGGGCAGGAAACGATCGGTGATGTAGCGGTTCGACAGCGTGGTCGCGGCGACAAGCGCGGAATCGGTGATGCGAACGCCGTGGTGCTGCTCGTATTTGTCCTTCAGCCCACGCAGGATCGAGATGGTATCCTCGACCGTCGGCTCGGAGACGAAGATCGGCTGGAAGCGCCGCGCCAGCGCGGCGTCCTTCTCGACATGCTTGCGAAATTCGTCGAGCGTGGTCGCGCCGATGCAGTGCAACTCGCCGCGCGCCAATGCCGGCTTCAAGAGGTTGGACGCGTCCATCGCGCCGTCCGCCTTGCCGGCGCCGACCAGCGTATGCATCTCGTCGATGAACAGGATGATCGAGCCTTCGGCTGAGGTAACTTCCTGCAGCACCGCCTTCAACCGCTCCTCGAACTCGCCGCGGTACTTGGCGCCTGCAATCAGCGCGCCCATGTCGAGCGAGAGCAGTTTCTTGTCTTTCAGGCTTTCGGGCACGTCGCCGTTGAGGATACGCAGCGCCAGGCCTTCGACAATCGCGGTCTTGCCGACGCCAGGTTCGCCGATCAGCACCGGATTGTTCTTGGTGCGGCGGGAAAGCACCTGGATGGTGCGGCGGATTTCCTCGTCCCGGCCAATAACTGGGTCGAGCTTGCCGTCGCGCGCGGCTTGCGTGAGGTCGCGGGCGTATTTCTTCAGCGCGTCATAGGCGTTTTCGGCCGATGCGCTATCGGCTGTACGGCCCTTGCGCAGCGATTCGATTGCCGCATTGAGGTTTTGCGGCGTGACGCCGCCCTTGCTCAGAATGGTACCGGCCTCGCCGCTCTTCTCGAGCGTCAGCCCCAACAGCAGCCGCTCGACCGTGACGAAGCTGTCGCCGGCCTTCTCGGCCGCTTTTTCCGCCGCGTCGAAGGCGCGCGCCATATCGGGGGCAAGATAAATCTGCCCGGCGCCGCTGCCCGAGACTTTCGGCAGCTTCTTCAGCGCGTCCTCGGTGGCCTTGAGGATGGCGCGGGAATTACCGCCCGCGCGGTCGATCAGACCGCCGGCAAGCCCCTCGCTGTCGTCCAGCAGCACTTTCAGCACATGCAGCGTCGAGAACTGCTGGTGCCCATCGCGCATGGCGAGCGATTGCGCAGACTGGATGAAGCCGCGCGCCCGCTCGGTGTATTTTTCAATATTCATCTTTTGCTTCCCTCGGCATGCCGCTCCCACCCGGGGCGCGATCAGCAAAAGTGGAAACCGGTTTTGCGTCCGATCGCGCCCCATTTATGTTTGGCGCGTGACCTTGACGCGAAACCGCACACACTTTCGCGGGTCACGCGTGGCATGATTACGGCATCTTCATTGGGTATCCGCGGACCGCGTTGATATTCCTCAACCGACCGCGGGTCGTCGCCCTGTTTTCAGGCTTGACGCAAATGTGGGCACTGCCGGGCAAAACGGAAGAGCCGCAGCCATAAATTCGGAGTTGTGGCGCGAGTCGGGGGAATCTCTTAATAAGCCGCATGGACACGACCTCCCCCGCCCGGATCGCCGGGATTTACCGTTACCCCGTCAAAGGCCTGACCCCGGAGCAGCTCGACCGCGCCGAGCTCAAGCCCGGGCAAACCCTTTTGGCTGACCGCCGCTACGCCATCGAGAACGGCCCCTCCGGTTTCGACCCGGCGGAGCCGAAATGGCTGCCGAAGCCGCACTTCCTGATGCTGATGCGGGATGAGTGGCTGGCAGGCCTGCACACCCATTTCGACGACGCCAGCAACGTCCTCTCGATCCGCCGGAACGGCGAGATTGCAGCCCAGGGCGACCTCACGACTGCCGAGGGCCGGCGGACAATCGAGAACTTCTTTGCCACCACCTTTGCCGGCCATATCAAGGGCCCGCCGAAGGTGCTGGAAAGCCCCGGCCACAGTTTTTCGGACGTCGCCCGCAAGGTCGTTTCGATCATCAACCTTGCCAGCGTCCGCGCCATCGAAGACATCGTCGGCGCCCCGGTCCATCCGCTTCGCTTCCGCGCCAATCTCTATGTCGAGGGCTGGCCGGCCTGGCACGAATTCGACCTGCTCGACCGGACGCTTGCGATCGGCGACAGCAGGCTGAAGGTGGTGAAACGCATCGTCCGCTGCGCCGCCGTCAATGTCGATCCCGATACGGCCGAACGCGATCTCGCGATTCCCCCGGCGCTGCAGCGCCAGCTCGGCCACGGCGATTGCGGGATCTATGCCGAGGTGATCACCGGCGGCAGCATCAGCACTGGCGATGCGATCGCGGCGGAGCAGGCGGAGTTGTTGTAGGGCGTCTGCCGTCATTTGCGAGTACGTCCACCATACTCCGCATGCGGGAGTACGCCGCGGCCTATCCGCGTCATTGCGAGCGCAGCGACGCAATCCACATCTCGGCTCGGGGATAGCTGGATTGCTTCGCTCCGCTCGCAATGACGTGGAGATAGCGACGCAACACTCGACTGTCATCCCCGCCAACGGGTCGCGCGAATGCGCGCCCGATGACAGGCTCCGGCGGGGATCCAGTACGCCGCGGCTTATCGGTTCAATCACTGCTGTCTCTGGAATACTGGGTCACCCGCCTTCGCGGGTGACGACAACGGAATATGAGGCGACATTCTCGCGACGCATTGCGCCCGAGGTTTACTCTCAACTTCACGCCCTCTTGTTCTGAGGGCGCAGGGAAGACCGGGTGCTTGCTGCACCCGCGGTCTCGTGTGCCATTGCGTATAAAGAACACGCACACGAGCATACAGGTACAGCGGGAGCATCCCGGCCTTCCCTGCGCAATGGCTTTACGGCTTACTTCGTGCTCTTCCCGGAGAACGGCTCTTTTGCCTCCGTCGCCGACGGGATAATTCCCGCAGACTTAACGCCAGCACCGCGGCGCCCGAACCACACGACTTCGCCGTACGCTCCCGTCTTCGCCAAGAGGCTTCGCCGAGTTTGGTACCGGTCCGCCGAAGCTTTAGCGAAGGCGGATCCTGCGCCTACGTCTTGCGCATTCCGCGTCCATCGCATCTCACCGCACGGTCGTGACGATCGCGAGCGCACCCTCAATGGGTGAGACGGACGGAGTTATGCGACTGATTTGCCCCTCGTGTGAAGCGGAATATTTTTGATTCCCGGGCTTGACACGATTTCTGAAAATCAGAAGTGATTTGCCCGTCAGAGGCAGTCACAGACAAAGTCACAGAAGTCGTCGGGTGAGCAAAGCGCTCACCGACAATTGTGACGGCCGCGGCTTTGATCACCCTCCCCTGGAGGGGGAGGGTCGACGCTCATGCAATGAGCGGCGGGGTGGGGTGACGGTCTCTCCACATCCAACAGTGCCCGTGAGGAGAGATCACCCCACCCCGTTTCGCATTTCGCTACGCTCATGCGAACCGACCCTCCCCCTCCAGGGGAGGGTAAGCAACACCTGCTGCACGTCGATGACGACGCGCGATAGAGCTACTCCGCCGGTGCAAGCTGGCCTCTGCTCGAGCGTGCTGCAGCGGTTTCGCGCACCCGGACACGGGCACGGCGCTTGCGCCACCAGATCACGACGCCGGTCACCGATAGCGCCGCAACCACCAGCCCCATCACCGAGATCAGGATGCGGCCGGGCAGTCCGACGATGCGTCCGGAATGCAGCGGGAATTGCGCCTGCACGAAGATATCCGCGGCGGTGCCGACCCACGGCAGTCGCTCGCCGATCGGGCGTCCATCCTCGCTGTCGTAATAAAGCTGCGCCGGACCGACGCCGCCGGCGCCATGATCGTCGCCGGGATGGAAGAAGGCCGCTGCATACACGCCGTGCGCCGGGCCGTAGTTGATCGAACCGACAGGCGTGGTCCACCCCCTGCTCTTGCCGTCGGCCGCGGCGCGCGCGGCGATGTCGGCATACGTGACCTTGGGTTCGATCGGATCGTCGAGGTGCCGATAGGGACGCTGCTCATACGGCGTCGGGGTGTAGTTCGATACCGTCTTCATCAGCGGCGAGAATACCTCGAAATACAGGTTGAGCGAGAACGCCGTGAAGGCGATGACGAACAGCAGCGCCCAGGTCCACAGGCTGAAAGCGCGGTGGATATCGAAATTTATTCGATAGGCACTGCCCGAGGTCTTGATCTTCCAGGCTGGCGCCCAGCGCGCCCAGAAGCCTCGGCCGAGTTCGCGCGCAACGGCAGGCGCCCGCTCAGCCCTGGCGCGGCGACGCGACGGCAGCGTGAGATAAAAACCGACGAAGCAATCGATGGTCCAGATGATCGCGATGACGCCAAGCACGCGCATCCCCCAGCGATCGCTGCCCCAGAACTCCGGAATGTGCATGGTATAGTGCAGCTTGTAGAGGAACGAGACGAAGTTGGCGCGCGTCACCGGCCACACCGCACCCCAATGGCGCCGCCCGAGTTCGGCGCCGGTGTTGGGATCGAGGAAGATCTGATTGTAGTCGAGCTCAAATCGCTTGCCGGTCGCGGGATCGATCCGCGGCAGCACGAAGAACCACAGCGAATGGTCTTTCTCCGGGGTCATGAACATGTGGACGACGCGCGCGCGCGGATCGCGCTGCTCGATCAGCTTGACCAGCTCGACGGAAGGAATCGCAGGACCGCTGCTGGTCACGTCGAACAGATGCGCGTTCAGGAGGTCGTCGATCTCGTGATCCCACGAGATGATCGCACCGGTGATGCCGGAAAAAAACAGAAAGCCGGCGGTGAGAAGGCCGGCCCAGCGATGCAGTCGCCCGAAGATCGATTTCATGGCTTCGCCCGTGCTGTTGGTGCCTCAATTAGCAAACATCATCACCGCCGGTCGATTTGACCGGCGGTGATGTATACGTCGCATTTCGCGGCAGACCTACCATCGATAGGTCAGCTTGGCGATCGCCTTGCGGCCTTCGGCATAGAAGCAGCTGGTGTAGCCGTAGCAGGCCGCGACATAGCGGGTGTCGGCGATGTTGGTGACGTTCAGCGCCAGGCGATAGTTGTCTTTGGTGTAGGCCAGCAGCGCGTCGACCGCCGTCGATGCCGGCACCTTGAAGGTGTTGGCATCGTCGCCGAAGGTTGAGCCGACATAACGGACGCCGCCACCGACCTGGACGCCGGCGAGCGAGCCACCCTGCACCGTGTAATCGGTCCACAGCGCGAACCGGTTGAGCGGCACGGTGGTCGGCGCCTTGCCGACGTTTACGGGGTCCTCCGTGACCACGGCATCGATGTAGGAGTAGGCGCCGCGAACGTTGAAACCTTCGATCAGCGTGGCCGTGCCTTCGAGCTCGATGCCGCGCGAGTTCACCTGCCCTCTCTGCTCGGCGAAGTACGACGGAGGTGCGAAGGTGACGACATTGGACCGCGTCAGATCGAACGCCGCCAAAGTGATCAGCGCATTGATTCCGACCGGCTGATACTTCACGCCGACTTCATACTGAACGCCGGTTTCCGGCTTCAGCAGCTCGCCCGCGGCGTTGGTGTTGAGCACCGGCAGGAATGATTCGGCGTAGCTGAAATACGGCGCGATACCGTTGTCGAAATTGTACATCACGGCGGCGCGACGGGTGAATGCCGAAGCATTGGTCGTGGCGAAAGACTTGTTGAAACGGTCGTCGAGATCGGTCGTCGCGAAATCCTGCCGGCCGCCCAGCAAGAACGAGAGCCGGCCGAGTTTGATCTGGTCCTGCGCGTAGAACCCCATCTGCGACTGCTTGATGTCCTTGTCGTCGTACGGGCCGTCATTGGTCCATGTGTTGGTGTAGACAGGCGCAAATACGTTGATCTTGCCGGTGCTGTACCCTGAAGCGGCGTCCCGGAACGAGGTGTTGCGGTAGTCGATGCCGAACAACGTGGTGTGGCTCAGGATGCCGGTGACGAACTTACCCTGCAGCTGGTTATCGACAGCGAAGGAGTTGATGGTCGATGCACCGCCTGCGCCATAGCGTGACATCAGTCCCGCGGCTTCGTCGGCCGCGGAGGCGTAGCCCATGCCGTAGAAGCTCTGCTGTTCGTTGTGCATCCACGCATAACGCAGGTTCTGCCGGAACGTGAGCGCCTCGTTGATGTCGTGCGAGAGCAAATACCCGGCTGTGGCCAGTTCGGTATCAAACCGGTTGAAATTGGGTTCGCCGCCGAAAAACGTATTCCGGATGTAGCGGCCGTTATTGGCAAACGCCGTGCCCGATGCCGGCAGGAATTGCAGGCCCCACCCCGTGGTGTCCTTTTGATAGTTGGCCAGCAGCGTGATGGTGGTGTCTTCGTTCGGCTTGATCGTCAGCGCCGGCGCGATGAAGACGCGGTTGTCCTTGGTGAAATCGACCTGGGTTTCGCCGTCGCGGACGACGCCGGTCAGGCGCCACAATACGGTGCCTTCCTTGTTGGCGGGGCCGCCAACGTCAAATTCGCCTTGATAACGATTGAAGCTGCCGCCCGAGACGGAGATCTCGCCGAACTGATGGGCCGTGGGCAGCTTGCTGACATAGTTGAGAATGCCGCCGGTGCCGCTGCCGCCATACATCACGGAGGACGGCCCCCTCAGCACTTCCAGACGCTCGGCGCCGTAGGGATCGAGGCAGAGAAAGTGCACGTAGTTGCTGCTGGGCAGCCGCAGGCCGTCGAGATAAAGGCCCGGCATGGTCATGTCGAAACTGCGGATCTGCAGGCCGCCGCAACGCGTGTCGGAGCCGCCGTTGACGTCGCCGCTGACGCCCGCCGTGTAGCGCAGCGCCGCGCCGACCGATTCCGCGCCCTGGTTTTTGACCTGGTCTGTGGTGACGACGGAAATCGACTGCGGGGTTTCGATGATCGGCGTGTCGGTCTTGGTCGCGGTGCCGGTGCGGGTTGCGACAAAGCCGCGCACGGGACCATTGGCGCGTTCGCCGGCGCCGGGGCCTGACACGGCCGCAGGCGCCGCCGCTTGCGGGTTGGCGGCGGCGCGAGTGACGCGCGTCGCGCGCGTGTTCGCAGCACGGCGGGATGGTTGGGCCGCGGCTGGGCGCGCGCGCTGCTGCGGCGCGTCCACGGTGACCGGCGGCAGTGACGACTGCGCCAGCGCAGCGCCCGTCGGCAGGAAGAGGGTGAAACTGCTGACTGCCCCGAGGCAGATCATTCGCATCAGTTGAAGTCGAGTGGCGGAAAACGAATGAAATGCTGTTGGTGTCACCCTTAGATACCCCGAAGTCTGCCGGCTTGGCCGGTAGGATTTTTGATGCCCCGCTCTAGCGCAGGCATCTTCGGAGTTCGATGGGCGGTTGCTAGAATTGCTCCAGACTGCGCGATCGATCGGAATATCCCTGAAATCGTTCAATACGCGCACGTCGTCTTGCAGACAGCCACGACGTGCGGCGGCGATCTCATCATCAACGTCGATGCGACTGGAGAGAAGCGCCGGTTTGCCGAAGGCAACAGCGGGAGAGACGTGCGCTCGCGTCGCCTTCAATCGTGGCGCGCATCAGCGTCGCGCCGACGCACGGGTCGCCTCCAACTGGATTTCAGATTCCAAGCGCTAGAAGGCCAGTACAAACCACAATCAAACTGACGACGATAACCGCAAGAAAACTGGATGAAGCAAAATCTTCGCGCATGACGACACCTACCGCCTCAGGCAAATCTCGCGTGAGCCTGAACCTCGCCCCAGGGAGTCTCTCCGGTTGTTTGGGGACAGCCATCAAACCACTGGTTTGTTTCAAGGCGTCTTCGTCGGACTGAGAAAACGACTTCGTCGGAAGGTCCTGCTGTTACGTCCCAGAGTTCCCACGAAACGTCCTCACGAAACTGAGAAGCCAGTGCGGCATAGGGATACGCAACAAGGGGCGGGTTTCCGAGATGTGGCGTAGTTCATACGCCGCTGCCGCGCCCCGCATTACACATTAGCGACCGGAGGGCAGACCCGTAGGGTGGGCAAAGCTAGCGTGCCCACCATCACGAAGCGTGCTCGACGATAGATGGTGGGCACGGCGCACGCGCGCCTGCGTCATAAGTTCCTCATGGTGAGGAGCGCGAAGCGCGTCTCGAACCATGAGGCCCCGTCTGTGGCCTACATCCTTCGAGACGCCCGCTCTGCGGGCTCCTCAGGATGAGGGTTTGAACGGGTGTGACGCAGTAGAATTTGCCCACCCTACCGTTTAGCCGCGCCTCAGCTCGCCGGCATGACGTAGGCGTAGATGCGGCCGCGCGAGACTGGGGCCGGCGTCCCTAAAACGTCGCCCGTTCGCCGGCCATTGCACGATCGATCGCGTCTATCAAGCCCTGTATCTCGACGAATTTTAGCCGCGCGCGCTCCGCCTTGTCGCGATCGAACGGCGCGGCGAGCACCTTTGCGTGTGCATCGCGATCCTCAATCATGCGGTCCCGAGCCTTCTTCAAAATCTCATGGCGTTCGTTCATCTTGTTTCTACCTCTATTGTGCCGAAATCCCTCAGGCGAAGCGGACTACCAATTGATAATCACCACGCCGGGGCGAGCAGCCCCAGGAAGACCGGCAAAAGGATCGGTGGGACAAGCCGCCAGCTCTCATGCTCATCATTTCTTTCGAACGGGTTGAGGATCGATCTCCGCAATCCTGCGCAGGCACTCGGCTTCGGAATCGTGCGGGCCAGAGACGAATGTCCCGCTGACTTTGGTGGAGTACCATCCGGAAACGACACCGAGGCGGAGCGATTCTTCAGTCTTGACGTGACGAGGCGAGAGATTTTGCATTCGGTGCTTTCAGTTGCGCGTTCGAGGGAATTCGAGTGCGTGGCAAGAAGCTCGACTGCCGAGCCGGAATATTCGCCACGTCAGCTTTCACCAGCCAGGCGGGTGAGGTCGGCCAGTACGGTGGCCACGAGGTCGCGGTGATGCGTGTCGGTCGGCGCCAAATCCGCCGCATAGAGATTCAGGACGTACCGCGCCTTTGCGACCGCTTCCGGCCACGACTCAGCCGGGACGGTCAGGAGCTGCAGCTCGAGGGCGGCCTGGCGGTCCCGCTGCAGCTTTGCGTTAGCCTCGACGTCGGCGAGCGCGCGGCGGATATCGGTGGCCTTTTGCGCCGCCATGCCCCGGTGCTTGTCGAGATCGACCGGGGTTTCACTCACGAGATGCGATCGCGTCGTCGCGCTGCGCATCGGAAAGGTCGACCGAGCTGATCGAAATCATTTCCGTCGAAGCTTGGTGCGGCGCCGCGCCGGGGACCATGATCATGGTGGCGACGCGGCGGAAGCTCTGAAATGAAAGACCTTCGATCATTTCCTCGTCGGTGATGACCTCATAAGCACCAGGCGGCAACAGCCGGCCGACCCCCTTGAGATGGAACGGACGCTTGAAATGAACCATTTCCCGTCGCGAGCGCGTGGTCATGTATCGACCGTGCGCCCTTTCCCCGCAAATAGCTATCGATTTCTCGAACAAAGCGGCATTCGTCCAGGTTAAGGCAACCCGCGCCAGCCGCTGAACCGGAGACTAATACGGCCCGGCATCGCAATTACGAGAACAATCGATCGGTCGCCTTGTCGAGCCGCTTCGCCGAACCGCTCGCGTCACTTAGATGACCAACCAATTCACCGGATAGCCGGTAGATGTTCTTGCCCTTGAGGTCAAAGAGCTTCTTGCCGCTAAGATCGAAAATTTCGGGACCGACCACCACAGCGACGCGGGTTCCCTTACTGTTGAATATGTTGCCGTTCATGAGCGGGCCTCCTTGTCTGACAGCCTGCTGTGAATGCTGCGCCCATTCGTCGACAGTAGCGAGATAAATCGACCGGCGCCCGCGCCTTTACTGGGGCGGTCTGGGCGGACTGCCCAACCATCCCAGCGCTATGCGCAAAGCGCCGGCTGCCGAGGTATCTGTCTTCCCGGCCTTCACCCTGCCTTCAAGCATCATCGTGAAGGCAGCCTCGCCCCGCATGGAACGGGCGAGGAGAACAAGCGCCGCGACGCAATCCGCCTCAGCTCGTCGGCATGACGTAGGCGTAGATCCGGCCGCGCGAGACTGGCATCTCGCGGACGCGGTTGCCGCTGTTGCCGGAGATCATGATCGGATTGCCCTTGGCGTCGACGCCGGTGATGATGCCGACATGACCGCCGCGGCGGCCGCGCGACATCACCGCAATCGCGCCGACCTGCGGGCCGGAAATGCGCTGGCCGTATTTCGCGAACGAGCTCGCCATGTCCGAGCCGGTGCCGCGATAACCGGAATGCTGCAGAACCATGTTCATGAACCGCGCGCACCACAGGCTGCCGCGTCCCGTCGGGTTGCCGCCGAGATATTTCCGTGCTTCGGCGACGACGTTCGACGAGGTGTAGCCTGAGGCCATTGCGCCGCTGGTCGGCGTTACCGTTGAATTGGATTCGACGCTCGTTCCCGGCGTGACGCTAGCGTTGGCATCGGCAAGACCACGCGCGTGCATTTTCGCGACCGCGCGCTCCCAGCGCGATGCGTGCGCGGCGTGCCGGATCCGGGCACGACGGCCGGCGCGATCGGCGCGCTCTGTCTTGACTGTGTTGGACGAGACGAAACCGCCAGGTGCAACCGTCTGGGGACTGCTTTCCATGAAGCTCGGGTTGATGCCCGCAAAGCCGCCGGCATGCGCTCGCGCGACCCTGCGCTCCCCGCGCGACATCCTGAGAGCATGGCGATGGTGGCGATATGCGTAGTGATGCTTCGCATGATGGCCGGCGTGATGGGCCCGGGCATGTCGCCCTGCGCCGTGGTGAGGCCGTGCTGAAGCTGGAGAGACGAATACGATGATGGAAGCCGAACACAGTGCCAGCGCAATTACTCGAAGCGACCGGCGAAACGCAAACAACTGACTCATACTTGGTCCTCTAACACTCCCACACTTTGCGTTCGTCTACGAACGAACGCGGGCGGCGTTTTGCGTTGCGGGATGTGACGAGAGGAAGATTTTATGTGGCGGAGAGGAAACAATTCCGGGGTGATTCCGTGACGATCCGAAGGCGAAAATGCAACTATTCTGCCGCATTGCAGCCCCGAGAATTAATTGCAATTTTGTGGATTGGCTGCGCAAGGAAGTTACGCAAAAACAAGAAAATCGAGAGGAATCCGAAATGCCCTATGCCGTCGCCAAGGATAGCGTCCGCCTCCATTTCGAGGAGGCCGGAAGCGGAACGCCAATCATCTTCCTGCACGAATTTGCGGCCGACCACACCAATTGGGAGCCGCAGATGCGCTACTTCTCGCGCGGCCATCGCTGCATCGCCTATTCGGCACGCGGCTATACGCCATCCGACGTGCCGCCCTCGGCCGAGGTCTACACCTACGAGCATTTCTACACCGACGCGCTCGCCGTGCTCGATCACCTCGGCATCGCCAAAGCGCATTTCGTCGGCCTGTCGATGGGCTCCTATTCCTCGCTGCAGGTCGGCCTCAATGCGCCGGAGCGCGCCCTGTCGATGACACTCGCCGCCGTCGGCGCCGGCTCGTCACTCGAACATCTCGACGCCTTCCGCGCGCAATGCGTCGCCAATGCCGAGCAGTATGAAACGATCGGATCGGTTGAAGTCGCCAAGGTGACGCGTGAGGCGCCGAGCCGGATTCCATTTTTGCTGAAGGACCCGCGCGGCCACGCCGATTTCTACGCCGCGCTGGCGCGGCATGATGCCAGGGGCTCGGCCAACACCATGCGCAGCTTTCAAGGCAAGCGACCGTCGATCTACACCATGACGGATGCGATCCGGCGCGTGCCGACGCCGGCGCTGATCCTGTGCGGCGACGAGGACGACAACTGCATCGGGCCGAGCCTGTTCCTGAAGCAGCATCTGCCGGCGGCGGGACTTTCGTTCTTTCCGAAGTCAGGCCACGTGCTCAATCTGGAAGAGCCGGCGCTGTTCAACGAGATGGTGGAGCGGTTCATCGCGCTGGTCGAAGCCGGGCGATGGCCGGCGCGCGATCCGCGGTCGATGGTGGCGGTTCACGTCTAGCCGCCACGGTCGCTGCAAGTTGCGCCTCGGCGTGACAACCACGTGTGAGGGATGTACCGGCGCATGGGTTCCCTCTCCCCTTGCGGGAGAGGGTTAGGGAGAGGGGTGCCGCTTGCTCCGTCGTTGGACGGATAAAGATAGCCTCTGCGAAGACTTTCTCGCGATGCGAGCCATGTTGAGCTCACCGTATCTCTTCCGCCGGAGCCGGGGCTTACCCCTCTCCCCAACCCTCCCCCGCAAGGGGGGAGGGAGCCCTGGCAGCGTGCTTACCTCACAATGGTGCGCGATCCGGGTCGCGCTGGTGGCGGTTTGACGGCGTCACTTCCCCTTCCCGCCCCTACTCAGCAAAAACACGCCCTGCTCGCCGAACATGTTCCAGACCCACCAGGGCAGGTTCAGCGGCACCGGGCGGCCGTAGAGATCGAGCGCGACGGCGCGCTCCATCTTGACGTTGATCTCGTCGCAGAGCTGCACGAAGTCCTTGATCGTGCAGAAATGGATGTTCGGCGTGTCGTACCAGGTGGCGGGGAGATTTTCGGTACGCGGCATGTGGCCGCCGACGAGTAACTGCAGCCGCATCTTCCAGAAGCCGAAATTCGGGAACGACACGATCGCGCGCCGGCCGATGCGCAGCAGGTTTTCCAGGACCGGCTTCGGCTGCCGCGTCGCCTGCAGCGTCTGCGACAGGATGACGTAATCGAAGGCATCGTCCGGATAATTGACGAGATCGGTGTCGGCGTCGCCCTGCACCACGGCGAGCCCCTTGGCGACGCAGCGGTTGACGCCCTCGCGCGACAGCTCGATGCCGCGGCCATCGATGCCGCGGCTCTCCAGGAGCTGCAGCAACTCGCCGTCGCCACAGCCGACGTCGAGCACTTTTGAGCCGGCCGCAATCATTTCGGCGACGAGGAGATGGTCGGTGCGATATTTGCCCGTGCGGTCGGGCGCGACGCCGCCGAGCGGCAATGCTTGTTCCTGAAGGGCCATGTCAGCCACCTGTACCATCGAGACCGCGCGACTTGCCCGCGGATTCCAGGAAGGCGCGAGAAATGTCGAAGAACTCGGGCACGTCGAGCAGGAAGGCATCGTGGCCGCGGTCGGTCTCGATCTCGGCGAACGACACCCGCGCGCTCGAAGCATTCAGCGCATGCACCAGCGCGCGCGATTCCGAGGTCGGAAACAGCCAGTCGGACGTGAACGACACCACGCAGAAGCGGGTCTTGATGCCGCGAAACGCTTCCGCCAGCACGCCGTCATGGTCGGCGGCGATATCGAAATAATCCATCGCGCGCGTCAGATAGAGGTAGCTGTTGGCATCGAAGCGCTCGACGAACGACGAGCCCTGATAGCGCAGATAGCTTTCGACCTGGAAATCCGCGTCGAACGAAAACGTCGGCAGTTCGCGGTCCTGCATCCGCCGCCCGAACTTGCGATGCAGCGCAGCGTCGGAAAGATAGGTGATGTGCCCCGCCATGCGCGCCACCGCCAGTCCGCGGTGCGGATGCGTGCTGCGCTCGAAATAGCGCCCATGGTGCCAGTCCGGATCAGCCATCACGGCCTGCCGGCCGAGTTCGTGAAACGCGATGTTTTGCGCCGAATGGCGCGTCGAGCAGGCGACCGGCAGCGCGGAAAACACCCGTTCCGGATAGGCTGCCGTCCATTGCAGCACCTGCATGCCGCCCATCGAGCCGCCTATGACGCACAACAATGTTTGGATGCCCAGCCGGTCGAGCAACATGGCCTGCGCGCGGACCATGTCGGGGATGGTGATGATCGGAAAATCCAGTCCCCACGCCTTGCCGGTCGCCGGGTTGGTCGAGGCCGGACCGGTCGATCCCATGCAACCGCCGATCACGTTCGAACAGATGATGAAATATCTGTCGGTATCGAGCGGGCGCCCTGGACCGACCATGATTTCCCACCAGCCGGCCTTGCCGGTCAGAGGATGCACGTTGGCGACATGCTGGTCCAGCGTCAGCGCGTGGCAGATCAGGATCGCGTTGGAGCGGTCGGCGTTCAACTCGCCATAGGTCTGGTACGCGATCTGGAATGGCGCGAGATCGATGCCGCAATCGAGCTTCAAGGGCTGCTCGATGCCGAATTTGACCACCGGCGAGGTCGGATGATCGGCCTCATGGGCGCGGTCCTCGCTGTGAATCGACGGACTGGATACCGACTGCAATTGTGTCATCCCGACCTTCCTCCTCGCGGAGGTCCTTAACGACAGAAATCAGGCCGTAAAAAACCCGGCCTGAACGAAAGGTTCGGCCGGGATCAATCTGTCCCCGGCCTGTTTAGCGAGTTGTTTAACGTGGCTGCAAGCCGGCCGGCTCAAATGACCACGGAATGGAACAAAGCTAGTCCGAAGCAGGCCCCCCGTCAAGGCAGCCGCATGGTTAACCCTGCAGCGATCATGGCGGATCTGACGTTTCTCTTTGCTTTCGACGGCCGTCTTTTCTAATCAATGCCCTTGCTGGGTGGTGATTTCAGACCGATCCGGCGCTGAAGGTTTTAACATGTCCAAGGCTCCCCCGGCTCCGCCCTCGCTGCAGGAATTGCGCAAGGAGATCGACGCGATCGACGAGCAGGTCCATCGCCTCTTGATGGCGCGCGGCGACATCATCGACCGGCTGATCCAGGTGAAGCAGACCCAGGAGGTGGGCTCGGCGTTCCGACCCGCGCGAGAGGCCAGCATGATGCGCAGCCTGGTCGAGCGCCATCGCGGCATCCTGCCGTTAGACACCATCGAGAGCATCTGGCGCGTCATCATCTCGACCTTTACTTATGTCCAGGCGCCGTTCTCGGTACACGCGGACGTCTCGATCGGCGAGCCGGCGATGCGGGATTCGGCGCGGTTTCACTTCGGCTTTGTCGTGCCCTATGTCGGCCATTTCAGCGCACAGGCCGCGGTTGAAGCCGTCGCGAAATCCAAGGGCGATCTGGCGCTGGTCTCGGCGGTCTCGAGCCGCACGCCGTGGTGGAGTGCGCTGGAAGCCGAAGGCGCACCAAAAATCATTGCCCGCCTGCCGTTCCTCGAACGCGCCGATCATCCGGCCGCGCTGCCGGTGTTCGTGATCTCGCGCGTCGCCGATGATGCCATGGTGACGGAGGTGCAGATGTGGAGCGTCCGCGTCTCGGGGTGGAACGCCGATATCGCCCGCGCCCTCGCCCCGCTCGCCGAAATCGTCGCGGTGCCCGATACCGCTTTCGACGGTGCGGCGCTTTTGGTGTCGGACGCCGGCAGCGGGTTCGAAAAGATCAAGACCGCCCTGATCCAGGCCGGCGCCTCGGTGCGCTCGTCGGCTCTCGTCGGCAGCCACGCAACACGCTATACGGTGCCCCCGAACGGGTCGGCGAAGCCCTGAAACGCCGCCCGAAATTCCGGAGTTGAAGATGAACCGCCCCGTGCCGAATCCCGGCATTCTCGATATTGCGCCCTACACGCCCGGCAAGACCCCGGTGCCGGAGCCGGGCCGCAAGGTGTTCAAGCTGTCGGCCAACGAGACCCCGTTCGGGCCGTCGCCGAAGGCGATCGAAGTCTACAGGGACGTGGCTGCGCATCTGGAGGACTATCCGGAAGGGACCTCGCGGGTGCTGCGCGAAGCGATCGGCCGCGCCTACGGGCTCGATCCCAACCGCATCATCTGCGGCGCCGGTTCGGACGAAATCCTCAACCTTTTGGCGCACACCTATCTCAGCCAAGGCGATGAGGCGATCTCGACCGCCCACGGCTTCCTGGTCTATCCGATCGCGACGATGGCGAACGGCGCCAAGAATGTTGTCGCGCCCGAGACCAACTTTACCGCTGACGTCGACGCCATTCTCGCGCGCGTGACGCCGCGCACGAAACTGGTGTGGCTCGCCAACCCGAACAACCCGACCGGCACCTACGTGCCGTTCGACGAGGTCAAGCGGCTGCGCGCTGGATTGCCGTCGAACGTGCTGCTGGTGCTCGACGCTGCATACTCCGACTACGTGTCGCGCAACGATTACGAGCTCGGCCTGGAGCTGGTGGCCACCACAGAAAACACCGTGATGACGCACACCTTCTCCAAGATTCACGGGCTGGCAGCGCTGCGGATCGGCTGGATGTTCGGCCCGGCGCACATCATCGATGCCGTCAACCGGATTCGAGGTCCCTTCAACGTCTCGACGCCGGCGATGCTGGCGGCGGTCGCCGCGATCGAGGACACCGCGCATGTCCAGAAGTCGAAGGCGTTCACCGAAGAGTGGCGCAACTGGCTGACGGAGGAGATCGGCAAACTCGGACTGAAGGTGACGCCGAGCGTCGCCAACTTCGTGCTGATCCACTTCCCGACCGAGAAGGGCAAGACCTCGGCCGACGCCGACACGTTCCTCACCAAACGCGGCCTGGTGCTGCGGGCGCTGAACAATTACGGCCTGCCGCACGCGCTACGCATGACCATTGGCACCGAGGAGGCCAACCGCCTCGTCGTCGACGCCTTGCGCGACTTCATGGCGGCCAAGTGAGTACGGTACCGATCTTCCGACGCGTCGCGCTGATCGGCTTCGGCCTGATCGGCGGCTCGATCGCGCGCGCGGTGCGGGCCCAGGGGCTTGCGAGCGAAATCGTCACCACCGCGCGTTCGGAGAAAACCCGTGCGCGGGTTACCGAGCTCGGCATCGTCGATCGCGTGCTGGAGACCAACGCGGAGGCCGTCAACGACGCCGACCTCGTGATCCTCTGCATCCCCGTCGGCGCCTGCGGGCAAGTAGCGCAGGAGATCGCGCCGTTCCTGAAAGCGGGCGCGATCGTTTCCGACGCCGGCTCGGTCAAGGGCGCCATCGTCCGCGAAATGGCGCCGCATCTGCCGGGCCATGTTCATTTCGTCCCGGCGCATCCGGTCGCCGGCACCGAGCACTCCGGGCCCGACTCAGGCTTCGCCGAACTGTTCATCAACCGCTGGTGCATTCTCACCCCGCCCGAGGGCACCGACCCCATGGCGGTCGAAACGCTGCGCGCGTTCTGGGCCGGCATGGGCGCCAAGGTCGAGACCATGACGCCGGATCATCACGACCTGGTGCTGGCGATCACCAGCCATTTGCCGCATCTGATCGCCTACACCATTGTCGGCACCGCGGACGAGCTGGCGCAGGTAACGTCGTCGGAAGTGATCAAGTTCTCGGCCGGCGGCTTTCGCGACTTCACCCGCATCGCGGCGTCGGACCCGACGATGTGGCGCGACGTGTTTTTGAACAACAAGGAGGCCGTGCTGGAAATGCTCGGCACCTTCAACGAGGACCTTTCAAAACTCACCCGCGCCATCCGCCGTGGCGACGGCGAGGCGCTGTTCGAGCATTTCACCCGCACCCGCGCCATCCGCCGCGGCATCGTCGAGATCGGCCAGGATTCGGCAGCCCCAGATTTCGGCCGCCCGCATCCGCCGCTGGAGAAGAAGGCGGAGTGAGGAGGACGCGGCGTCGTTCAATTCGGGCGTCGCGATGGAATCGAGGTGCCGCTCCACACCACGCCGTCATACCCCGCGCATGCGGGGTATCCAGTACGCCGCGGCTTATTGTTCAAATCGCAGCCGTCTCTGGAATACTGGATCGCCCGGTCAAGCCGGGCGACGACATTGAATATCTGTCAAAACAGCGGCGGCACTTGGCCGACTTTCAGCGGGCCCAGAAACACCGCGCCATCGACAAAGCGCAGCGGGAAGGCGCGCGCTTTCCGCCCTTCCAGCTCTGCCTCCTTGCCAAGCGCGTTGATGCTGGCGGTGACGCCGGCATTGGCGTTCTGCTTGACGACCTTGCCGAGCCCCGGGATCGCCTTGTCCAGCGCACCGAACAGATTGTTGAGGTCCTGGCTCTTGACGCCGGGTGCGACGCGATCGAGCGTTGCCTGCGGCACGCCCTCCTCCAGCATCTTCTCGATTCCGAGCGCCGGAATCACGCGCTCGAGTCCCGTCACCGTCATCTGCAACTCGCCGTCGATCCGCCCCTGGGCGTTGAGGCGCAGCGTCCCAGCGGCCAGCGAGATCAGATCGCCCTGCTGAATCCGCGAGCGGACGATCTCGACATGGCCGCCCGCCGCCTGCAATTCCCGGAAACGTTCGGGCCACGGCTTCGGCGTAAAATCCTTCAAACCGGTGAGCTTGGTCTGGATGTCGGCGTCGAACGGCTGCGCCAGCACCGGGTGCACCTCCTGCACGTTGCCGCCCGATATCTGCAGCACGGCTTCGATCACGGGGTGATCCCTCGTCGAACCTTCGGCAAGGCGGCCGTGCAGCTCGACATGGCGGGCGCGCGCCAGCGGCGTCTCGACCGGTCCGTTGACGCGGTCGATCGAGGGATTGTCGAACACGATGGAAGCGCGCTGCGGCACATCGGGCAATCCGCTCACGCTGCTGCGGCCCAAGGTCCAGTTCACCTTCATCGACGGCGGCTGGCCGCGATCGGCGAGCGTGGCCGGCGCCTTGAATTCGGCGATCAAGAGTCTCGGCTGGTAGATCTGCGCGATCACCATGATCTCGCCGAGCCGCGCGGTGAACGGCGCCTGCGCGCCGGCGGTCTGCGAGACCAGCGAAACGCTGGCGTCGTCGCAGCGGACTTCGAAGCGGAACGGGAAGCCGGCCACCGAACGCTTGCCGCAGGCATAGACCCGGCCGGCCTTTGCTTCCTGCAGCGCCCACGCATCGGCGCGCACGCCGACTTCGGAAGCGGCATAGAACCAGAACGCGCTCCATGCCGCGGCAACAACAAGGAGCAGTGCAGGCGCGATGAAGAGGCGCCACAGCGGGCGCCGGCGCGGCGCAGGGGTCATGTCAGGCATGCGGCGTCCTTTGGCTAGCGATTTTGGCGAATGTAAGTATCCGCTCGTCGCAACAAAAGGCATTGAATCCACTTCGCTTTGTCGCGCCGTTCTGGTAGCGGTGCACCCGGCATGTCCGCAATTGAGTTCAACGATACGGAATTCTCGCAAGGCGACCTCTGGGTGTTCGGCTACGGCTCCCTGATGTGGCGCCCGGGCTTCGAATTCATCGAGCGGGTTCCGGCGCGGCTGATCGGCGAGCACCGCGCGCTCTGCGTCTACTCCTTCGTCCATCGCGGCACGCCGGAAAAGCCCGGCCTCGTTCTCGGACTTGACCGCGGCGGCGCCTGCCGCGGCATCGCATTCCGCGTCGCGGAGAAGCAACGCGCCGCCACCATCGCCTATTTGCGCGAGCGCGAGCAGGTCACATCGGTCTACCGCGAGGTGATGCGGTCGGTGTGGCTGGAGAACGATGCGCGTCAACGCGTCAGCGCACTCGTCTACGTGGTCGATCGCGGCCACGTGCAATATGCCGGCCGGCTGTCGCTGGCAGAACAATTACGTCACGTGCTGCAGGGGCACGGCCAGTCCGGCGTCAACCGCGATTACGTTCTGGCCACCGTGAAGGCGATCGAAGCGGAAGGCCTTCGCGATTCGCAACTGCACCGGCTCGCGGCGATGCTGCACACCCAGCATCCACCGCCGCTTCCCGCAGAGGACAGCGACCGTTGAGCTGGGGTGTGTACTCGAAATTCAATGGCCGCGACAGCCAGAATCAGACGGGCGGCTTGTAGTGCGGCCCGCCTGCCACCGGCTCCGCCATTTGCAAGAATTCGTCGAACGCGATGGCGCCTTCCGCAACAGTGTGACATGCGCGGCTGTCGATAAAAAGTTGCGCGTCATGGTCAAAGACATCGACGATAAAAAGCGGCTGCTTCGCGGCACTAGTCGGCGGGGCCGCGTGCATACGAATCTCATAGTCTCCGATCCACGCCAGAGAAATCGCCGTCGCGTCACCCTCAGGGCGGGACAATAGGCTGACATATGCTCGGGAAATTCTCAGCGTTGTCAGATTGTATTCCAACGCACGGCCCACAACAAAACCTCACGCTTTGATGGTTCGCCGCATGATTGCCAACTCCGCCATTACGAGATGCTGGCGGAGAAATTAATATTTCGAAAGAGGGGGCACAGCTTCAGGTGCAAATGGCCCGCGACTGCGCGGGTTTGGTTCCAATGCTATTGCGGTTGACCGTCTTGTCCGCTTCATGGCCCGTTTGAGACATGGCAGCTATCAGGCCGAACGGGCGATGTCACCTTTGGCCCAATGCGAGCATGCCGACCGTCTGACTGATGTTCGCCTTGGGGGTAAAGTCGACACGGAGCCGGTCGCACCCTCCCCAGATTCATGCACGCGCCTAGTTGACTTGCGCCGTCGCCGGCCGGGACGGCGCCGGCGTGGGCTGATCGGAAGGTTCGGGCACGAGATCGATGCCCGCACTGGCGAGGCGCACGCGCACCTCCGCGGCGACATATTTCGCATATTCCGACAGCAACAGACGCAGCGTCGCGCCGCTGGTCCACCAGGGCTCGTCGCGCCATTTTTCGCCGATCACCGCGAACGGAATCAGCGTGACATCAGGCATCGCATGCGACAATTCCAGAATGGCCCGCGGCATGTGGTAGTTCGACGTCACCACGATCAGCGACTTGAAGCCGCGCTCCCGCGCCCAGCGCCGCGTCTCCGCGGCATTGCCGCGCGTGTTGGCGGCGGAGCGGTCGAGATCGACGCAACAGCCGAGTAGCGACTGGTTGTCGGGCAGCGAGCGCGAAATGTCGCGCGCGGCGTTGGTCGGATGCACACCCGAAATCAAAAGCCGCTTGCCGTAGCCGCCGGCCAGCAATTCCATCGCATCCGCCACCCGCGACGAGCCGCCGGTGAAGACCACGATGCCGTCGGCGTTGCGCGCCGGCTTGATTTCGGCGCCGCGCAATTGCGAGAGAAAGGCAATGAAGCCTACCGCCGCAGCGACGAACAGGATCGCCATGGAGCCGACGATGGCCGCGCGCAGCCATCCGCGCGGCCGCGCGGCACCCTCCCTCGGCGTGCTATCGTCGTGCTGCAAAACCATATGGCCCGGCGATCCCTCTTCCCTTGGAGCCACGTTTCGATGGAATCGAAACGTGGCTCCAGATTCCTAATTGCGCGTTTTCTTGACGCGAACCGGGTGTCCACTTCGCTTGAAAACGCTTTAGCCAATTCTAGAACGTTTTCACGCGAAGTGGAGTCCCGGTCCGCGGGTCAAGTCCGTGACTTGCTTCACTTGAAAATACCAATGGCCCAAATCAATCGATATCGTCCAGCGTCGCAAACAGCGTCCGCCGCGACGCCCAGGCGGTAATGGCGGCAATCGCCACGGCCTGTACCGCCAGCGCCAGATAGCCAGACGGCGGCAGCGAAAATGTTCCGAGCAGCGCTGCGAACTGATCGCCGACGGGGGTGCCCGAGAACCAGCCGGCGATCGATTCGGAGAAGCCGAAACCCAGCATCGCGGCGCCGCCGCCGATCACCCCGCCCTCCAGCCCGAGCCTGAGAAAATGCCGCAGGAAATGGTTGGCGATATAGCGGTCGCCGGCGCCGACGAAGTGCAGCACCTCGACGATCGGGCGATTCGCCGCCATCGCGCCGCGGGTCGCGAACGACACCGAAATGATCGTCGCCACGATCACCAGCGCGAGAATGCCGATGCCGGCAAATACGGTCGCTCCGGTCATCGAGCGCATGCGCTCGATCCAGGCGCGGTGATCATCGACGCTCGCCGACGGCGCCACTTGCGTCACCCTGGAGCGCAATGCCGCGAGGTCGAGCGTGGTGCCGGGCTGGACGCGCGCGACGACGACGCGCGGCACCGGCAATTGCTCGATCGACAGCCCGCTGCCGAGCCACGGCTCCAGCAATCTGGCCGACTCATCCTTGCTGAACGGCTTGACCTGGACGATGCCGGGCTGCGTCCGCATCGCCTCCACCACCGCAGCCGCGTCGCGCTCGAGATCGCGCCCTGCCTGCGGGCGCACCTGAACGGTGATTTCGCTGGCGACTTCGGATTGCCATTCCGCGGCGGACGCGCTGACGAGCAGCACGGTGCCGGTGGTGATGGAAGCGAGGAACGTCATGATGGCGACGACGGCGACCAGCGCGCGGCCGGAGATCGACGCCCGCGGCACGATCGGCGACATGTTGCGCGCCCGCGCCGGCACCTGCGGACGTTCGTTGCCGAGGTCCACCAGCGGTCCATGCTCGTCACCGGCCCTACTCATAGATGTGCAGCCGTCCCTGGTGCAGCACCATCCGCCGCGCCTCGTACTGGTCCATCAGCGTGATGTCGTGGGTCGCGATGATCACCGCGGTGCCCAGCCTGTTCAATTCGATAAACAACCGTAGCAAGCGCCGGCCGAGCGTCGGATCGACGCTGCCGGTCGGCTCGTCCGCCAACAGCAATTGCGGCCGCGAGATCACCGCGCGCGCGATCGCCGCGCGCTGCTTCTCACCGCCCGACAGGATCGGCGGCAGCGCGTCCATGCGCTCGCCGAGGCCGACCCACTTCAGGAGGTCGATCACCTCGCGGCGATAGCTGGATTCGTCACGGCCCATCACGCGGAACGGCAGCGCCACGTTCTCGTAGGTCGTCATGTGGTCGAGCAGACGAAAATCCTGCAGCACGATACCGATGCGCGTGCGCAGACCCGCAATCTGATCCTTCCCGAGCAGCGAGACGTCCTGGCCGAACAGGTTGACGAGGCCGCGGGTCGGCCGCAGCGACAGAAACAGCAGCCGCAGCAGCGAGGTCTTGCCCGCGCCCGAGGGACCGGTGAGAAACTGGAAGGAATGGGCGGGAATCACGAAGGAAAGGTCGCGCAAAATCTCCGGGCCGAGCCCGTACCGCAAACCGACATTTTCGAACCGAACCAAGCTCAGCTCCGCTCGACATGGACCATGGCCGAGCTCTGCTCGGCATGGATCGTGGCCGAGCTCCGCTCGGCGTGGACCGTGGCCGGAAACCCCGGACTTGAACCTGAACCCGAACCTGAACTTTGGGCTCGTGGCCCGCTGGTTTGGGCACCAACCGGACAAAACGGTTTTGCGGCCGTTATGGTTTCCGATTCGTTAACGGTCGGTATGTAGCATCCGGGCGAAGACACTGGTGAGCTGGGCTCCATGCATATCGTTTGTCCCCATTGTACAACATCTTACGCCATCAATCCGGCCACCCTGGGCACCGGCGGGCGCACCGTCCGCTGCTCCCGCTGCAAGGAAACCTGGCTGGCGCGGCCCGAGGACGCGATCGAGCTGGCCGCCATGCCGGCGGCCATGCCAAGTGCTCCGCTGCCAAGTGCTCCGCCAGCTCCGACGCAATCGAGCCAGCCGGCCGCAAACGATGCCGCGGCCGAATGGGAGGCGATGGCGCGCGAGGAAGAGGAACAGGACACCCCGGTGATCGACAGTCCCTCGATTTCGGCAGGCTGGCCGGCCGAGGGCGAAGGGTCGCGCCAAGGCGGCGACAGCGACTGGCCAACGGTTGCCCGGCGAGATGCAGAAGACCATGGGGATATCCCGATCACCACGCACCGCGAGCGGCTGGCCCGTCTTTTCCGGCTACCCTCCCTGCCCCGTATTCCGTTCATCCCGTCCGTCGGCCTGCCGACCGCCTGCGCCGCAATGGGCGCGCTGATACTGGCGCTGATGATCTGGCGCACCGAAATCGTGCGGCTGCTACCGCAAACCGCGACGTTCTACAAGATGGTCGGGCTGGAAGTGAACCTGCGCGGGCTGGCGTTCAAGGACATCAAGATCACCAACGAGACCGTGGACGGCAAGCCGGTTCTGGTCATCGAGGGCGTGATCGTCGGCGAGACCCAAAAGCCGGTCGAATTGCCGCGGCTGCGCTTCTCCGTCCGCGACGCGCAGGGCGCCGAGATCTACGCCTGGAACGCGGTGCTGGAGCAGCCGGTGCTCAAGCCCGGCGAGCGCGCCTATTTCAAATCACGGCTGGCTTCGCCGCCGCCCGAAGGCCGTAATATTGACGTACGCTTTTTCAACAAGCGGGATCTGGCCGGCCACGCCTGAACCCGGCCGCGCTTCCGCAAGGCGAGAGATCAAGACTTCATGCCACGCGTGCTGATTGCCGATGACGAAGACTCCATGCGCTCGCTGGTGGCGCGCGCCATCGCCATGGATGGCCACGAGACCGTCACCGCCGAGGACGGCGCCGACGCGCTCGATATCCTGACGCGCGAGCAAGGCCTGTTCGACCTGCTCTTGACCGATATCCAGATGCCGGTCATGGACGGCATCGCGCTGGCGCTGACGGCGGCGCGCGATTTTCCCAACCTGAAGATCCTGCTGATGACGGGCTTCGCCGACCAGCGCGAACGCGCCTCCGGCCTCAATGCGATCGTGCACGACGTGGTGACGAAACCGTTTTCGGTGCACGACATCCGCACCGCGGTGGCGGACGCGCTGGCGGCGGGGAAGGCCTAGCGGGAGCAGTGCCTCTCACAAGCGAGAATCCGTAGGGTGGGCAAAGCGAAGCGTGCCCACCATCTAACCGCGACTGTTGTCTTGAATGGTGGGCACGCTGCGCTTTGCCCACCCTACAATTCCCCGCAATAGCGGACGGCGCTAATAATCCTTCAACAGCCGCTCGATGTAATCCAGTTCGATCTGCGGACGGGCCGGATCGCCGAGACGGCGGCGCAGTTCTTCCAATATCCGGCGGACCCGCTGCACGTCGATCTCGCCGGGGATCTTCACCGAATAGTCGTCGGTGAATTCGTTATGGCGCATCGGCCGTCCGAGCGGATCGGTCGAGTTGGCGGCGCCCTGCTGGCGGCCCCTGGGGTTGCCGGGGCCGTCGCCCGGCTGGTCGCCGTCACCCTGCTGCATGGCTTCCGCCAGGCTCTGGGCGCCCTTGCGCAGTGCGTCCAGCGCGCGGCCCTGCGAGTCCACCGCGCCTTCGGCATTGCCCTCGCCGAGCCGGCCGGTGGCATCGCCCATGGCCGAATCGGCCTGATCGAGCCCGTCCTCGCCGTCGCCCTGCTCGCCGCCTTGACCCTGCTGGCCCTGACCCTGTTGGCCCTGCTGGTCGCCACGCTGGCCCTGCTGGCCGCGCTGGCCCGGGCCCATGCCGCGCTTGGCGAGCTCTTCCTGCAACTTCTTCAGGCGGTCGCGCAGGCTCTGCTGGTCCTGCTGCAGGTCGCCCATGCTCTGATCGCCCTGCTTGTCGCCTTGCTTGCCGCGCATGCGGTCGCGCCGAGAATCCTGGCCCTGCTTGTAGGTCTTGTCGCGCAATTGCTGCTGCTTGCGGATCATGTCGCCGAGCTCGTTCAGCGCCTGCTCCATTTCGTTGTCGCCGCCCTGGCCGGGCTGCGCCATCTGCAGGTTTTCCAGCATCTGCTGTAGCTGTTCCAATAGCTGCTTGGCGGCATCCTTGTCGCCGGAACGCGACATCCGCTCCAGCCGGTCGAGCATGTTCTTGAGATCCTGCTGGCTCAGCATTTTCGTGTTGGGATCGAGCGGGCGCGCCTGTTGCTGCGGGTTGTTGCGGAACTGCTCGGCGAGCTGGCGCAGGAAATTATCCAGCGCAGCGCGCAGATTATCCGTCAGCTTCTTGATCTCCTCGTCGGTGGCGCCACGCTCCAGCGCCTGCTTGAGCGCGTCCTGCGCCGCACGCAGCGCCTTCTCGACATCGGTGATGTTGCCGTCCTCGATGGTGACGGCAAGCGCCCACATGCTGGCGACGACGTCGCGCATCGCGGCATCGGTGCGCGCCTCCTCCAGTTGGTGCTTAACACTGAAGAGACCGAGATAGTGACCGGCTTCGGGCGTGAACAATTCCGGCGCGATCATCAGCGCATCGAGGGCGGTATGGACTTGCGAATTCTGATTGGCATCGAGCGCCAGAATGCGGCGCTGTTCGATCAGGGCGCGGGCGAGGGGCTTGGTGAACAGTCGTTCCGGCAGCCGCATGTTGAACGGCTCGCTCTTGCCCTCATTGCCGGCCTCGTCCTTGGCCGTGAGCGTCAGCGTTACATCGGCGCCGGCATAGGGATCCTCGCTGAGATCCTTCACCGTCTGGCCGACGCCATTGCGGGTGCGCGCATTCGGCAGCACCAGCGCAAACTGCGGCGGCTCGAACAGCGGCCGTGGCTCGGCCTTCTCGGCCTCCTTGCTCTTGTCTTCCTTGTTGCCTTCCTTATTCCCTTCCTTGCCGGAATCGGGAACACGGACGGCGAATTGCGCGCGCGCTTCGGTGACGCCGTAATCATCCTCGAGCTTGTAGGACGTCTGCAGCGAGCCGCGGGCCTGGCGCTCCGGATCTTTCGCCAGCGAGATGGTCGGGGCACGGTCGGGCGTCGCCGCGAAGCGCCACAGCGGCTGGCCGGAGGGCGCGCGGACATGCGCGGTGCCGTCACCCGTGATCTTGAAATGCCGTTCGTTGGTGCCCTTCGGCGCCTGCTCGCTGGGCGCGACCTCGGTCACGCCGCCGCCGACCACGACGTCGATACTGCCGCCGCTGGAGCGCACCAGCAGCGTGCTGCCTGCAGGCACCGACAATGATGGTGCCCCGCTATCGGGAGAAGCCGCATCCCTGTTGGCGGCAGACAGAATGACCGGCGGCTTGCCGGTATAGAGCGGCGGGGTCACCCAGGCATCGACCCGGACGTTGGCCGGCGCCAGCACGCCGTTCCAGTCGAACGCCGCGGCAATTCGTAGCCGGCGCTCGTCGCCGGCGGCGACATAGGCGGCCGCCAGCATCACCATGACCAGTGCACGCAGTGCCCAGGGGTCGTGGATCGCCAGCCGCGGCGAAGGCAGCCCGGCGCGGATCCGCTTGATCGAGGCCAGCGTGCGTTCGCGCTGCTCCCGCCACAGCGCCTGCGCGATCGGATCCCGGGTCGAGAGTGTATCGGTCAGCGCGGTCGCCGGGCGATGGCGAATGCCGGTGCCGCGGTCAAGCCGGCTCAACGCCTCTTCGCGGCTCGGCCAGCGAAACCGCGCGAGCGGGAACAATGCGGCGAGCGCCGCGAGGGCGAACAGGCCAAGGCAGATCGCGCGTGCAAGGAACGGCAGCGCCAGCCACAATCCGGCCCAGGACGCCACCAGGAACAGCCCAATGACGCTCAGAAACCGGACGAGCCCCGGCCAGGTACGTTCCCACGCAATTGCGTATTGGGCCCGTTGCAGAGCCTGCGTCAGTTGGAGCCGCGCGACAGCATCCGGCTCGCGCGCTGGCTTTGTGGGATCGGGGGAAGCGCCGCTCAACAATCTCTCCAAGTTGCCGCCAAGTCAGCCTAGCACAACGGCGGCAATGAGGCACCCGTTCCCGGGGTAACCCACACCCGGAAATACGCATAGCATTACACGAAGGCGTGACTGCGGGCGTCCCTCCCCGTAACGTTCGCGCCGAACCGTAAAAATACGAGGAAGCGACATGGACCAGAAGACACACGACAAGGGGCTGGCAATTCGCAAAGCGGTGCTCGGCGAGGCCTATGTCGACAACGCGCTGAAGAGCGCCGACAGTTTTAACAAGCCGTTCCAGGAACTCGTCACCGAATATTGCTGGGGCGCGGTGTGGGGCCGCGAGGAACTGCCGCGCAAGACCCGCAGCATGCTCAATCTGGCCATGATCTCGATCCTGAACCGCCCGCATGAACTGAAGGCGCACATCAAGGGCGCGCTGACCAACGGCGTCAGTCGCGACGAGATCCGCGAGATCTTCATGCAGGTTTCGATCTATGCCGGCATCCCCGCCGGCGTCGACAGCTTTCGCATCGCGCGCGAGGTGTTCGCGGAATTGGACAAGGGCTGAGGCGTAGCACCATGGAAATCGGATTCATCGGCCTCGGGAAAATGGGCTTCCCGATGGCGCGCCGCCTGATCGAGGCCAGGCATCAACTCACCGTGTTCGATACGCGGCAGGAAGCCATCGACAAGCTCGTCGCGCTCGGCGCGCAGGCGGCATCGTCGCCGAAGGATATCGCCGACCGCTGCGAGACCGTGCTGGCGAGCCTGCCGTCGCTGCAGGCTTCGCTTGACGTGGCGACCGGCGCGGGCGGCGTGATCGAAGGGAGGCGCGTCAAACGCTTCGTCGATCTCTCCACCGTCGGCTCTCAGATGGCGGCGAAAATTCACGGCCTGCTGGAAGCCAAGAGCATCGTGCAGATCGACAGCCCCGTCAGCGGCGGCGTCGGCGGCGCCGAGAAGGGAACGCTGGCCGTGATGGTCTCCGGCCCGCGCGCCGATTACGAGCTGACAAAACCCGCGCTCGACGTGATCGGAAAAGTGTTTTTCATCGGCGAAAAGCCCGGCTCGGCGCAAACGATGAAACTGGCGAACAACTTCCTGTCGGCGACCGCGATGGTGGCGACGTCGGAGGCGGTGGTGATGGGCGTCAAGGCAGGGCTCGATCCGGCCGTGATGATCGACGTCATCAACGCAGGCTCCGGGCTCAACACGGCGAGCCGCGACAAGTTTCCGCGCTCGGTGCTGCCGCGCAGTTTCGATTTCGGCTTCGCCACGGGACTGATGGTGAAGGACGTGCGGCTTGCGCTGGAAGAGATGAAGTCGCTCGGGCTGTCGATGGAAGTCGCCGAAGCGGTCGGACGCTTGTGGGAAGTCATCATCCGCGACGAGGGCGCAGAGTCGGATTTCACCGCGGCGATCAAGCCGATCGAGAAGGCAGCGGGCGTGGTGGTCGGCGGCGCGAAGTGAAGGCCCGCGTTCCCCGGGCGCTGCGCAGCGCGTCGCGCTTGCGGCGTGGTGCGCTGCTGATCCGGGCTCCATCGTGGTTGGTCAGGTATGGATCCCGGCTCTGCGGAGCAGCGTTTCACGCTGCACCGCGTCCGGGACACGAAACATCACAGCCACGGCGCAGGCTTATCCATCGCGATCAATTCCTCGACCTCGATGCGGGGGCGGACCACGGCGTACTGGTCGTCCTTGACCAGGACTTCCGGCACCAAAGGCCGCGTATTGTAGAAGCCGGACTGCACCGCGCCATAGGCGCCGGCGGTCATGATGGCAAGGAGATCGCCGGCTTTGGGCTCGGGCAAATTGCGATCGAGCGCGAGATAGTCGCCGGTCTCGCAGACCGGTCCGACCACGTCGGCCGTGATCGTCCGCGCATCCTTCCCCGCCTCGCGAACCGGGAGGATGTCGTGGTGGGCTTCGTAAAGCGTCGGGCGGATCAGATCGTTCATCGCGGCGTCGATGATGACGAAGTTCTTGGCTTCGCCCGGCTTCACATAGATGACGCGGGAGACGAGGATGCCGGCATTGCCGACGATCATCCGCCCCGGCTCGAACATCAGCGTACAGCCGAGATTGTGCGTCACCCGCTTGACCATCGCGGCATAGGCCGACGGCAATGGCGGCGCTTCGCGGTCGGCGTGATAGGGGATGCCGAGCCCGCCGCCGAAATCGATATGCTCGATCCTGTGGCCGTCGGCGCGCAGTGTCTGTACGAATTCGGAAAGAATCCGGAACGCGGTTTCCATCTTGGAGAGATCCGTGATCTGGCTGCCGATGTGCATATCGGTGCCGGTCACCTCGATCCCCGGTAAGCTGGCCGCACGGGCATAGACCTCGCGTGCGCGCGCAATGGGAATGCCGAACTTGTTCTCGGACTTGCCGGTGGCGATCTTGGCATGCGTGCCGGCGTCGACGTCCGGATTGACCCGCAACGAAATCCGCGCGGTCTTGCCGGTCTCGACCGCGAGCTTCGACAGCAGTTCCAGTTCGGGTTCGGACTCGACGTTGATGCAGAGGATATCGGCCGCGAGCGCCGCGCGCAGTTCTATCTCGGTCTTGCCGACGCCGGAGAACAGAATCTTGTTCGGTGGAATCCCGGCCGCCAGCGCGCGCTTCAATTCGCCGCCCGAAACGACGTCGGCGCCCGCCCCGAGCTTTGCCAGGGTACGCAGCACCGCCTGGTTGGAGTTCGCCTTCATGGCGTAGCAGACCAGCGTCTTCTCGCCGGCAAAGGCCTCGGTGAAGACGCGGTAGTGACGCTCCAGCGTCGCCGTCGAATAGCAATAGAACGGCGTGCCGACGGCATCCGCGAGGTCGGACAGATTCACGGCCTCGGCGTGCAGCACGCCGTTGCGATAGTCGAAGTGATTCATGGCGTGCTCAGTCTCAGTCCAGTAGCGGATCGAGAACGAATTTCTTCTTGCCGCCCTTGGGGGCGCTGGGGCCCGCCTCGGATCCATAGGTCGAATTGAAGACGCCGGGCTGCGCCGCGCGCTCGGCCTCGGTATCCGACGTGGCCTGAGCCTGCGGCGGCGCGCTTGGCGGCAAATCGAGCCCGCCCTTGCGTCCGCAGCCCCCGAGTGCGAGCGCGGTCACGCTCAACAGGATGATGGCCCATCCCGATGATGACGGGCGGTAGTTACTGATCACGACGAAATCCCCAATGCGCGCCGCACCATACAAAGGTTGCCGCAGTCTGGCGAGTGCCGATCGGCCACGGAAACCCAAGAAAAACCCAAGGAAACCCAAGAAATTGCAGCGAAATTTTTCACTCAGCCCGATTTTCGCTCTTTTTCCAGCCGCTTCAGCCAGGCTTTGGCCTGCGAAAGCACGTTCTTCGGCGCGGTGCCACCATAGCTGGTCCGGCTTTTGACCGAGGCCTCCACCGACAGCACGCGCAGGGCATCGGCTGTGATCTTGGGCTCGACTTCCTGCATCGCCTTCAGCGGCAATTCGTGCAGCGCCACGCCTTGCTTCGACGCGAGCGCCACGATTCGCCCGGTAACATGATGGGCGTCGCGGAACGGCATTTTCAGCGTCCGCACCAGCCAGTCGGCGAGGTCAGTGGCGGTGGCATAGCCCTCGCCGGCCGCGGCCTTCATCCTGTTCTCGTCGGGGACGAGATCGAGGACCATGCCGGTCATCGCGCGAATCGCGAGCGAGAGCGCGGAAAACGCCTCCATCGCGCCCTGCTTGTCCTCCTGCATGTCCTTTTGATAGGCGAGCGGCAGCCCTTTCATCACGATCAAAAGCCCATTGAGCGCGCCGATCACTCGGCCGGTCTTGGCGCGCACCAGTTCGGCCGCGTCCGGATTGCGCTTTTGCGGCATGATCGAGGAGCCGGTGGTGAACTTGTCGGAGAGCCGCACCAGCCCCACCAGCGGCGAGGTCCAGATCACGATTTCCTCGGCAAAGCGCGACATGTGCACGGCCGCGATCGACGCCGCCGACAGGGTTTCGAGCACGAAGTCGCGGTCCGATACCGCGTCCAGCGAATTGGCCATGGGGCGGTCGAAACCGAGCGCCCTGGCGGTGGCAGGGCGATCGATCGGAAACGAGGTTCCGGCGAGCGCCGCGGCGCCGAGCGGCGATTCGTTCAGCCGCTTGCGCGCGTCGGCAAAACGGCCGCGGTCGCGCGCCACCATCTCGACATAGGCGAGCAGATGATGCCCGAAGGTGACGGGCTGGGCGGTCTGCAGATGGGTGAAGCCCGGCATCACGGTTGCGGCATGCTCCAGCGCGCGGGCAGCCAAAGCGTGCTGGAAGGCGGCTAGCGCCGCATCGGTCTCGTCGATCGTGTCGCGGACATAGAGCCGGAAATCGGTCGCCACCTGGTCATTGCGTGAGCGCGCGGTGTGCAGCCGCCCAGCGGCGGGCCCTATCAATTCGGAAAGCCGACTCTCGACATTCATATGGATGTCTTCGAGCGCGCGCTTGAAGTCGAACGAGCCCTTGCCGATCTCTGACAAAATCGTGTCTAGACCCTTGCCGATATTTTTCGCATCACTCGCGGTGATAATGCCTTGCGCGGCCAGCATTGCAGCGTGGGCCTTGGACGCCGCGATGTCCTGGGCATAGAGGTGACGATCGACGTCGATCGAGACGTTGATTTCCTCCATGATCGCATCGGGGCGCTCGCTGAACCGGCCGCCCCACATCTTGTTGCTCATGACTTCCCAAGCCCTGCCATCTATATCGTCGTAGCCGCGAAACGCCGCGCGGGTTTCGACCGTAATTCGACCGTAACCTTGAGCCCTGCATAGCCGTATCTGACACAGGATGACAAACGATATGCCCGAAATGTCCCCGCCCCGCCCCGCCCCGAGGCGCCGGATCCCGATCGCCATCGGCGCGGTGGCGGCTGCGGGCGTGGTCGGATTGGGCGCATTCTACGGGCTCGGCAGCTTCAAGCGCGGAACGGGCGGCGATCCGTCCTGTGCGGCAGCCGTCGAACTGGCCCGCAGGATATCGCCATTGGCGCATGGCGAGGTGGCCGCGCTGACCATGGCGACGACCCCATTGCGGCTGCCCGACCTCGCCTTCGAGGATGCCGAGGGCAAGCCGAGGAAGCTGTCGGAATGGCGCGGCAAGACCGTGCTGGTGAACCTGTGGGCCACCTGGTGCGTGCCTTGTCGCAAGGAAATGCCGGCGCTGGAGAACCTGCAGGCCAAGCTCGGCGGCAAGGATTTCGAGGTGGTCGCCATCAACATCGACACCCGCGACCCCGAGAAGCCGAAGAACTTCCTCAAAGAGGCCAATCTGACCCGGCTCGGCTATTTCGCCGATCAGAAAGCCAAGGTTTTTCAGGATCTTAAGAACATAGGCAAGGCGCTGGGCATGCCTACTTCAGTGCTGGTCGATGGCCAGGGCTGCGAGATCGCCACCCTTGCCGGCCCCGCCGAATGGGCCAGCGAGGACGCCATCAAGCTGATCAAGGGCGCGATGCAGCCGATGAAGGCGGGGCCTTAGGGGACTGAGATACGCCGGCGCTGGCCCCCGACCTCTCCTGCCAGAACTCATGCTTGAGGAGCCGCGTCAGCGCCGTCTCGAAGGATGAATGACACCAGCGGGGCCACATGGTTCGAGACGCGCGATGACGCGCTCCTCACCATGAGGGTCTAATGGTTCTTTCGGGGATGTTATCAGGCCGCAATATTGAGGTTGCCGCCGACGCCGGGGGCGAGATTGGCGGTCGAGGGCGCGCCGAGCAGCGTCTGAACCGCGGCCTTCTCGGCGTCTGCATTCTGCTTGATGATCGAGGTCTGGATCTGCTGCTGCGTGCCCGCCGCCTGCATCGCAAGCATGCTCGAAACCATAGCCATCATATCCATACGCAGCACTCCTCAAACCTGAGGGCACCGTACCCCGGCACCGGTTAATGAAATCTGGAGATTGAGGGGATGTAGGGTGGGCAAAGCGAAGCGTGCCCACCATTTCGAGCATATTCGGAGACGTGGTGGGCACGCTATTGCTTAGCCCACCCTACGGCACTGCGATCTTCAGCGCGTCGGGACCGGTTTGTCGCCGCGGTAGTCGTAGAAGCCGCGCTGCGTCTTGCGCCCCAGCCAGCCGGCCTCGACATATTTCACCAGCAGCGGGCACGGCCGGTATTTCGAATCCGCCAGCCCCTCATGCAGCACCTGCATGATCGACAGACAGGTATCGAGCCCGATGAAATCCGCCAGTTCCAGCGGCCCCATCGGATGGTGCGCGCCGAGCTTCATGGCGGCGTCGATCGCCTCGACGTTGCCGACGCCTTCATAGAGCGTGTAGATCGCCTCGTTGATCATCGGCAGCAGGATGCGGTTAACGATGAAGGCCGGGAAATCCTCCGACACCGCGATCTGCTTGCCGAGTTTCGTGACGAATTCCCTGGCGGTGTCGAATGTCAAATCGTCGGTGGCGATGCCGCGGATCAGCTCGACCAGCTCCATCTGCGGCACCGGATTCATGAAATGAATGCCGATGAAGCGCTCGGGACGGTCGGTCGAGGCGGCGAGCCGGGTGATCGAGATCGACGAGGAGTTGGTGGCGACGATCGCTTCCGGCTTCAATACCGCGCAGAGTTCGTGAAAGATCTTGCGTTTGACCTCTTCCTTTTCGACCGCGGTCTCGATCACAAGATCGCAATCCGAAAGCCCGTCGAGCGTCTCGGTGGAGGTAATCCGGTCCAGCGCCTTCTTGCGCGCGTCCTCGGTGATGACCTGCTTGGCAACCTGGCGCGACAAATGACCGTTGATGGTCGCCATCGCCGATTTCAGCCGTTCGTCGGAGACGTCGTTGAGCACCACGTCCAAGCCGGCGAGCGCCGCCACATGCGCAATCCCGTGGCCCATCTGGCCCGAGCCGATCACGCCGACCTTCTTGATTGTCACCGCCATTTTGTCATCCACCGGAACGGCGCGCATATCGCGCCTGTTCATCTCTAAACCTCAGCTACGATATCATCAGACGCGAGGTTTCAGTCCCACCATTGGCACGTATTCTTCACGCGAAGCTTAATCCCCTTCGCCCGCATCCGCTTAAGGTAAACACCGGCCGGACGTTTGCGCGTCCGGCCGGTGTTCCGTTACTTGCCGAGCTTGCCGAGCGCGTCGGTCAGTTCAGGAACCGCCTGATAGAGGTCCGCGACCAAGCCGTAATCGGCGACCTGGAAGATCGGCGCGTCTTCATCCTTGTTGATCGCAACGATCACCTTGGAATCCTTCATGCCGGCGAGATGCTGGATCGCGCCGGAGATGCCGATTGCGACATATAGTTCCGGAGCGACCACCTTGCCGGTCTGGCCAACCTGCCAGTCGTTGGGCGCATAGCCGGCATCGACCGCGGCGCGAGAGGCGCCGACGCCGGCGCTGAGCTTGTCGGCGAGCGGCTCGATATATTTGGCAAAGTTCTCGCGGCTCTGCATGGCGCGGCCGCCGGAAACGATGATTTTTGCCGAGGTCAGTTCCGGACGGTCGCTCTTTGCCACCTCTTCGCCGATGAAGCTGGAGAGGCCCGGATCAGCCGCAGCGGCGACGTCCTCCACCGGAGCACTGCCGCCCTCACCCGCCGCGGCAAAGGTCGAAGTCCGCACCGTGATGACCTTCTTGGCGTCCTTGGACTTCACCGTCTGGATCGCGTTGCCGGCATAGATCGGCCGCTCGAAGGTATCGGGCGAAACCACCTTGATGATCTCGGACACCTGCATCACGTCGAGCAGAGCTGCGACGCGCGGCATCACGTTCTTGAAGCGCGAGGTCGCAGGCGCGACGAAGGCGTCATAGCCAGGGGCCAGCGACACGATCAGCGCGGCCAGCGGCTCGGCTAGATCATGGGCATAGACGGCATTGTCCGCCAGCAGCACCTTCTTGATGCCGGCAAGCTTGGCTGCGGCATCGGCCGCACCCTTGGCGTTCTCGCCGGCGACCAGCACGTGCACGTCGGCGCCGAGCGCAGCGGCTGCCGTCAGCGCCTTGGTGGTCGCATCCTTGATCGACGCGTTGTCGTGTTCGGCAATCAATAGCGTCGTCATCAGAGAACCCCGGCTTCGGTCTTGAGTTTGGAAACGAGCTCAGCGACGTCCTTGACCTTGACGCCGCCCTTGCGACCGGGCGGTTCCGCTGTCTTGAGCACTTCGAGATGCGGCGTGAGATCGACGCCGTAATCGGCGGCGCTCTTGTCGTCGATCGGCTTCTTCTTCGCCTTCATGATGTTGGGCAGCGACGCATAGCGCGGCTCGTTCAGCCGCAGGTCGGTGGTGACGATCGCCGGTCCCTTCAGCTTCACGGTCTGCAGGCCGCCGTCGACCTCGCGCGTAACCTTGAAGTCGGAGCCTTCAACTTCGAGCTTGGAGGCAAACGTCGCCTGCGACCAGCCGAGCAGCGCGGCCAGCATCTGGCCGGTCTGGTTCGAGTCGTCATCGATCGCCTGCTTGCCGAGAATGATGAGGCCGGGCTTCTCGGCATCCGCTACGGCTTTGAGAAGCTTCGCGACCGCCAGCGGCTCGACATTACCTTCGGCCTTGACGAGGATGCCGCGGTCGGCGCCCATGGCGAGACCGGTCCGGATCGTCTCCGAGGCCTGCGCCGGGCCAATCGACACCACCACCACCTCGGTCGCCTTGCCGGCTTCCTTCAGCCGCAACGCTTCCTCGACGGCGATTTCGTCGAATGGATTCATCGACATCTTCACGTTAGCGAGTTCCACGCCGGTTCCGTCGCTCTTGACGCGGACCTTGACGTTGAAATCGACCACCCGCTTTACCGGCACAAGAACCTTCATCGATCCTCTTTCGCTTGAATTCTGGGGTTTGATCAGCTTGTTATTAGCTTGGGCGCGGAACCTAAAGGTCCCGCTATCGGCGGTCAACGCGCGAAAGCCAAAAATCGGCCCCCGAAGGCCCTACCTTCAAGGCTTACCTTAACGGTTCTGACCCGGCACCCACAACACGTCTCCGGCCCCATTATCGTTCATGGCGCGGCTGGCCACGAACAGGAAATCGGACAGGCGGTTCATATACTGAATGGCGGCCGTGCTCACCGGCTCCTCCGGCCGCGCGGCGAGTTCCACCATGATCCGTTCCGCCCTGCGGCATGTGGTACGGGCGAGGTGCAGGTATGCGGCAGCGGGGGTGCCGCCGGGCAGCACGAACGAGGTCAGGGGCGCGAGATGATCGTTCAGCGCATCGATGTCGCGCTCGAGCCGCTCGACCTGGCTTGACAGCATCCGGAGCCGCTCGGCCTTGCCGTCGCGCTGGGGCACCGCAAGGTCGGCGCCGAGATCGAACAAATCGTTCTGGATCCGGCCGAGCATCGCATCGAGTTCGCGAGCATCGCCGAGGTGCAGCCTCACCACGCCGATGGCGGCGTTGGTTTCATCTACGGTGCCGTAGGCGCTAATGCGCAGATCGTATTTCGGGCGGCGCTCGCCGCTGCCGAGCGCCGTGGTGCCGTCATCGCCGGTCTTCGTATAGATGCGGTTGAGCACGACCATAGCCGCTTCCCCTTTCCTGCCCTTATCTACCCAACGCCCACACCACGACCATGGTGATGACGATCGCGATGAACTGCAGCAGCACCCGAAGCCGCATCAGGTTCTGCGAGCGGTTCGGCGACCCACCCCGCATCATGTTGACGAGGCCGAGCAACAGTACGATAGCCACGGCCGCAACCGCGATGGGGAGGACGATCGAACTCAAAAAGGATGTCATCGGCGCTACATAACACCGTGAGGCGCTGACTTCCACACGTTCACAACTCGCGCACTCCCGCTCGACGATCTGGCTTTTAATCCAATAATATCAGATGCTAGCCCCGGCCTTAGGACCAGCCCGCGATACCCCGATCGAGGTGAGATGTGAAGCTCATTCGCTACGTCTACCTCGTCGTCATGGAGGCGTTTTATACGTTCCTCGCCGATGACGGCTGGGCAATCGCGAGCCACATCGCGCTGTCGACGTTGATGGCGCTATTTCCGTTCCTGATCGTGCTGACGTCGCTGGCTGGCTTTTTCGGCTCCAAGGAACTTGCCGATGGAGCCGTGGGACTGTTGCTGCAAACCTGGCCACAACAGGTCGCCGACGCGCTGTCAGGCGAAATCCACGACGTACTGACGACCACGCGCGGCGACATCCTGACCGTCGGCGCGGTGCTGGCGGTATATTTCGCCTCCAACGGCGTCGAAGCGCTGCGGGTCGCGCTGAATCGCGCCTATTCGGTGGTTGAGCCGCGGGCGTGGTACTGGCTGCGGCTGGAATCGATCGGCTATACGCTGGTCGCCGCCGTCACGTCGCTCTTGATGGCGTTCCTGATCGTGCTCGGTCCGCTGATCCTGGAGACGGCGCGCCGCCACATTCCGTTCTTCGTCGAGTCCAACGAAAGCCTTCTCACCTTCGCCCGCTACGGCATCACGATCACGGCGATGACAGTGGCGCTGTTTGTGCTGCATGCTTGGCTGCCCTGCGGCCGGCGGAGTTTTCTGCAGATCCTTCCGGGCATCGTCTTTACGATGGTGGGATCGTTGATCTCGGGCGTCGTGTTCGGCCAGTATCTGGCGCGCTTCGCCAGCAACTATGTGACGATGTATGCGGGGCTTGCCTCGGTCATCATCGCGCTGGTGTTTCTGTATTTCATTTCGGCGATTTTCGTCTTCGGCGGCGAACTGAACGCTGCCATCATGAAGTCGCAACTGCCGAAGGGGATGTCGCTGCATGCAGCGCAGTCGCCAGGGCGCGCGGGCTCACAGGCTTGACCAGAAATATCTCGGCCCCGGCGGCGCGCGACGCCGCCTCGTCTTCGCTGCGGCCAGATATGCCGATGATCGGAATGCTCCCGAGCGGCGGCTCCAGCGCGCGAATGCGCCTGATCGCCTCGACGCCGTCGATTCCCGGCAGGACCATGTCCATCAATACCGCATCGAATGCGCCTTGCGCGAGCCGCTCGGGCGCCGCCTCGCCCTGGCCGATGAAGTCGGTCTGATGACCGAGTTCGGTCAGGATCGTGTTCAGCACGACGCGGCCGAACGGGTTGTCTTCGACGCTGAGCAGGCGCAACGGCCGAGGCGAACTGATCGATACCTCGCCATCGGCACCGGACGCCGCCGTCACGGCGTCCTTTGCGGGCGACATTACGACGTTAAGGGTAAAGGTGGTGCCGCCGCCGCGGCGTTGCGTCACGATGATGTCGCCGCCCATGGCACGCGCCAGTTGCTTGACCGACGACAATCCAAGACCGGCGCCGCCGAAGCGCGATGCGATGGAGACATTGGCCTGCGAGAACGGCCGAAACAGGCGCTTGATTTCGTTCAGCGCAAGGCCGATCCCGCTGTCGGAGATCGCGAATGAAACGGCGACCTTGCCCTTCGGACCCCGCACAGGCGTGACCTGCAGCCCAACGCTGCCCTGTTCAGTGAATTTTACCGCATTGTCGATCAGGTTCTCCAGCGCGGCGCGCAGGCGGACGGGATCGCCGATCGCAAACCCTGGAAGCTTTTCGGAAATATCGACGGACGACTGCAGGCCCTTGGCCGCGGCGCGCCCGGTCAGCGAATCGCCGGCATTGCGAGCGAGCGTATGCAGGTCGAAGTAGTCCTGCCGCACCTCGAGCCCGGGGCCGCCGCTGCGCGCGGCGTCGACGAACAGGGTCGCGAGGCTCGCCAGATGTTCCGCGCCCGCCTTGATGGTATCGACCCAGCGCCGTTCGCGTTCGTCGAGGTCCGAGGTCGCGAGCAGATTGCTGATCGCGAGAATGCCGGTTAGCGGCGTGCGGACCTCGTGCGCAAAGGCCGCCAGCGCGGCCTCGACCATGCCGGGCGCAGCGATGGCGGACTTGCGCGTGCCGCGTTTTTTGACCGCGGCGCCGGGTACGCGCTTTTTCGCTCGCCGCTTCTTGATTGTTCCCGTGGTGCCTGGTGAGCGCCGCTTTGCCGCCATGATCCCCCTTCCTCTGCCGCGACCAGCATGACACGCGATGGCGGCCGGTGTCACGGAGACGTTTTCAACAACCCGCAGTAGTACTACAGGAATCGTCGGGCAAACCGACGAGGCTGCGAATATCCGCAGGCGTGGCACCTTGCCTACGCAATTCGCGCAAGGCCGTAGCCTGCGTCGATTTCGACAGCTTGAGTCCCGACGCATCCTCAATGAGGCGGTGATGCCGATACAACGGTTGCGGGATAGTGAGCAACTGTTGCAACACCAGGTGGACGCTCGTCGACCAGAACAGGTCCCTGCCCCGTACCACCTCGGTCACGCCCTGCAGGGCATCGTCGATCACGACCGAGAGATGATAGCTGGTCGGCGTCTCCTTGCGCGCCAGGATGACGTCGCCCCACGCTTCAGGGCGCGCGGCGACGACGCCGGTCTCGCCGCCGGGCCCTGCACCCTCTTCCTGCCAGGCCAGTTCCTTCGTGCGCGCGAGCGCTTGCTGCATGTCGAGCCGCAGCGCGTAAGGCACGCCTTGCGAGATCAACTCTTGGCGCCGGTCCGGCGGCAGCGATTTCGCGACGCCCGGATAGAGCGGCGCCCCGTCGGGATCCTGCGGCCAGGGCGCGCCGGCCTCGCGCTGCGCGACCAGACGGGCGATTTCCGCGCGGCTCTCGAAGCTCGGATAGATCAGGCCTAAGCCTGCCAGTTTTTCGACCGCTTCGCGATAGCGCGCAAAATGCTCCGATTGCCGCCGCACCGGCGTTTCCCAGGAAATCCCGAGCCAGGCGAGGTCTTCATAGATCGCCGCCTCGAATTCCGGCCGGCAACGCGTCGCATCGATATCCTCGATCCGCAGCAGAAACCGCCCACCGCGCTCGCGCGCGAGGTCAAAATTCACGAGCGCCGAATAGGCGTGGCCGAGATGGAGGTAGCCGTTCGGGCTCGGAGCAAATCGGAAAACGGGTGGCATGATTCTCCAAGCCCTTGTCATTGCCGGGCTTGACCCGGCAATCCATCCATCAAGTGTCTTTTACGATATAAGATGGATGCTCGGGTCAAGCCCGCGCATGACGAGAAAGCCAGCCGAAAGTTTCAATGACCATCCACCTCAACAGCCAGTCCGATCTCGAAGACGCCGTCCATGCGTTGGTCAAGCAAGACCCGAGGCTCAAACCGATTTTTGAGCTCACGGGTATGCCGGCGCTGCGGCAGCGCGCGCCGGGGTTCGCGGGGTTAGCTGCAATCGTCTGCGGCCAGCAATTGTCTACCGCGAGTGCCGGCGCGATCTGGGCGCGGCTGACGGCCGCGTTCGATCCGTTCGATCACGAGGTGATCCGCAAGACCCGCGCCGACCGCCTCGGCCGGCTCGGGCTTTCGGCCGCCAAGATCAAGACGCTGAAGAACATCGCGCGCGAACTGGCCTCCGAGCGGCTCAATCTCGAGGTGCTGGCGGAAGAGGATGCGGATGCCGCCCACCACACGCTGACCGCGCTGCCCGGCATCGGCCCCTGGACGGCCGACATCTATTTGCTGTTCTGCCTCGGCCATGGCGACGCCTGGCCGGCCGGCGATCTCGCGGTGCAGGAGGCGGTCAAGATCGGGCTCGGCCTGAAGGAGCGGCCGACTGCCAAGCAGATGGCGCCGCTGGCGGAACCCTGGCGTCCCCTGCGCGGCGCGGCGGCGCATCTGTGGTGGAGCTATTATCGCCTGCTGAAGAAACGCGAGGGCGTGCTTCCTGACAAACTCATCCCCGCAACCTCACCCGATCCTCCCGCGCGGAAGCCGTGACGAAATCGATCACGGCGCGCACGGCGGGGAGATCGACAAGATCGGGATGGGCCAGCAGCCAGAGATCGGCCACGCTGACGAGTTTTTGCGGGGCGACGCGGACGAGTTCCGGATAGGCGGCGGCGACGAAACAGGACAGCGTCGAAATTCCGAGACCGGCGCGTGCGGCGGCGAGCATGTCGCCTTGCGAGGAGCAGCGCATCACCATCGAGCCCTGCCGCGTGATCGCATCGCTCCAGCGCGCCAGCCGCTCGTTCGACAACCGGTCGGCGAAGCCGATGACGCTGTGGCCCTTCCATTCGTCGCGCCGCTCGGGCAGGCGCCGCCGCGCGGCATAATCGCGTGAGGCGTAAAAGCCGGTGCCGAGCCGGCCGATCTTGCGGCCGATCAAATTCTCCTCGCCGCTATCGACGGGGCGCAGCACGACATCGGCCTCGCGGCGGCGGACGCTCGCCGGATAGGGATGCGTGATGATCTCGAGCTGGATATGGTCGTGCTGGCGCAGGAACGGCCCGAGCCGCGGCATCAGCCAGTGCGAGGCGAGCGTGGCGCCGATCGACAGCTTGACCACGCCGCGCGCCTGCGCACCGGTCGCCGATACCGCGGCTTCGGCGCGCAACGCCGCCGCGGCCATCGCATCGACATGCTCGCGAAATTTCTGCCCGTGCGACGTCAGCGAAAGCCCTTCGTTGGACCGGGCGAACAGGGGAATGCCGAGCTGACCTTCCAGTTCGGCAATCTTGCGCCCAACCGTCGGATGACTGGAGCGCAAGCGGCGCGCGGCCGCCGCGAAGCTGCGGGTCTCGGCCACCGCGACGAAGGTCTTGCACAGGTCCCAGTCCATCGGTGCTCCCCGCGGTTCAGATCGGTCCTGTTCATAACTGGATGAACGTCTGTTCAATATTGAACGGATGGCGGCTGCCGTCCAGCCTTATAGTGGCGGCAACAACAGCGCCCGGCGGCGGCTCCGCCCGCGGTACGGCGCTCTCAATCAACATCATCGACGCAGTCCGGATTTTAAGTCCCGGCTTGGCGTTGCAAGGGAGAGACCCGAATGCCGTTGCCTGCTTCGCTTGCCAATTCGCTCGAACTGCCGGTGGTCGGGTCGCCGCTGTTCATCGTGTCCGGGCCCGAGCTCGTGATCGCCCAGTGCAAGGCCGGGATCGTCGGCTCGTTCCCGGCGCTGAACGCGCGACCGGTCGAAAAACTCGACGAGTGGCTGAGCCGAATCGAGAACGAGCTCGGCGAGTACAAGGCGCTGCATCCGGAAAAGAAGGTCGCGCCCTACGCGGTCAACCAGATCTGCCATTCGTCCAACGACCGGCTGATGAAGGACATGGAGACCTGCGTGAAGCACCAGGTTCCGGTCATCATCACCTCGCTGCGCCCGCCGATCGAAATCGTCGAGGCCGCGCATTCCTATGGCGGCGTCGTGTTCCACGACGTGATCAACGTCAAGCATGCGCGGAAAGCGGCCGAACATGGCGTCGACGGCCTGATCCTGGTCTGCGCCGGCGCCGGCGGCCATGCCGGCACGCTGTCGCCGTTCGCACTGCTGCGCGAGGTGAAGCAGTGGTTCAAGGGCACCGTGCTGCTGTCGGGCGCCATCTCGGATGGCTGGGGCATTGCGTCCGCGCTCGCGCTCGGCGCCGACATGGCCTACATGGGAACGCGCTTCATCGCGACGCGGGAGGCCAATGCCGATCCGGCCTACAAGGCCGCGCTGATCGGCCACGCCGCGCACGATATCGTCTATTCCAACCTGTTCACCGGCGTGCACGGCAACTATCTCGGCCCGTCGATCGTGGCCGCGGGCCTCGATCCCGCCAATCTGCCGCAAAGCGACAAGTCGAAGATGAATTTCGGCTCCGGCGGCAACACCAAGGCCAAGGCGTGGCGCGACATCTGGGGCTCCGGCCAAGGCATCGGCCAGATCGCCGACACGCCGCCGGTCGCAGAGTTGGTGGAGCGGCTCAGGTGCGAATTTGCCGACGCCAGCGAGGATTTTCTAAAACGAGCGCGTGCGTAAGACACGCCGGATTCAACGACAAGCCAATCAAACAAACAGAGGGATGGGAACCATGAGACTGTCGCGGCCTGTGTTGACTATCGCACTCGTGTTGCTGGGAAGCACGGCTCTCGCCGAAGGAGACAAGGGTGAAATCCGCATCGGCCAGACGCTGCCCTATAGCGGCCCGGCATCCGGCTTCGGCATCATCGGCCGGGCGCAGGAAGCCTATTTTGAGAAGATCAACGCCGATGGCGGCGTCAACGGCCGCAAGATCAAGTTCTTCAGCCTTGATGACGCGTACTCGCCGCCCAAGACGGTCGAGCAGACCCGAAAGCTCGTCGAGCAGGAAGAGGTGCTGCTGACCTTCGGCTCGCTGGGAACCGCCACCAACAACGCCGTGCATCGCTACCTCAATAGCAAGAAGGTGCCGCAGCTGTTCGTGCTGAGCGGCGCAACCAAATGGGCCGACCCGAAGAATTTTCCGTGGACCATGCCGGGAATGGCGACCTATCAGTCCGAAGGCGTCGTCTACGCCAAGCATGTCCTGCAGACCAAGCCCGACGCCAAGATCGCCATCCTGTCGCAGAACGACGATTTCGGCCGCGACTACGTCGCCGGCTTCAAGCGGGCACTCGGCGACAAGGCCGCGACCATGATCGTGTCGGAGGCAACCTACGAGACCAGCGCGCCAACCATCAGCTCGCAGCTTGCGACACTGAAGGCCTCGGGCGCCAACGTGATGTTTGGTGTCGTGCTCGGCAAGTTCACCTCGCAGATGATCAAGGGCGTGGCCGAGATCAATTGGAAGCCGGATCTGTTTTTCGTGCCGACCTCGGCGTCATCGATCTCGTTCCTGGAGCCGGCCGGGCTGGAGAACGCCGTCGGCCTGATCTCGTCCAGCAACCAGAAGGACACGATGGACGTTCAATGGGCAAATGACCCCGGCGTGAAAGAGTATTTCGCGTTCATGAAGCAATATTTGCCGAATGCGGACCTCTCCAATTCGAACTACGCCGCCGGCTATCACTATGCGAACCTGATGGTGAAAGTTCTGATGGCCTGCAAGGATGACTTCAGCCGCGAGAACATCATGAAGCAGGCCGCCTCGTTGCGTGATGTGCCGCTTCCACTGCTATTGCCGGGCATCACGGTAACGACCGCTGCCGATGACTACCTGCCGTTCCAGCAATTACGGCTGCGCCGCTTCGACGGCAAGAGCTGGGTCGGCTTCGGTGAAATTCTGGACGACCGCTAAGCGGCGCGTCCGGTTAGCCCGGGAGGGAATATGACATCGATCATCAGCGGCGACCGCCAGATCAGCTATCCCGACATCCACGCCCGCATCGCGCGGGCGGCGACGGGCTTCAAGGCGCTCGGCGTCAGTGGCGGCACGCCGGTCGGCATGATGCTGCGCAACGATTTTGCATTCTTCGAAGTCTCCGGCGCCGCCGCAGCGCTGGGCAGCCCCGTGGTGCCGATCAACTGGCACCTGAAGGCCGAGGAAGTCGCCTACATCCTCGCCGACAGCGGCGCGAAAATCCTGGTCTGCCACGCCGACTTGCTGCCGCAGATCAGAGACGGCCTGCCCGCCGACGTGCGGCTCCTGGTGGTGGCTACGCCGCCGGAAATCGCAGCCGCCTTCAACGTCGCGCCCGCGCTGACGCAAATCCCAGACGGCATGACGGATTGGGACCGCTGGCGCGACACGCATGCGCCCTCGCAGGACGCGCCGATCGGCAGCGCGCCGATGTTCTATACCTCGGGCACCACAGGCCTGCCGAAGGGCGTGCGCCGCAAGCCGATGACGCCGGAACAGGCTGCGGCCTCCGCCCGCGTCGGCGGCATCGCCTATGGCGTCAAGCCGAACGAGGACCAGGTGATCCTGATGAACGGCCCGATGTACCATTCGGCGCCGAACTCTTACGGCATGCTGGCATTCCGCAGCGGCTGCGCAATCGTGCTCGAACCGCGCTTCGACCCCGAAGACATGCTGCAACTGATCGAGCGTCATCGAGTTACCCACATGCACATGGTGCCGACGATGTTCGTGCGCCTGCTGCGGCTGCCGGATGAAATCAAGCGTCGCTACGATCTGTCGTCGCTGCGCTTCATCGTGCATGGGGCTGCGCCCTGCCCGCCGCAGGTCAAGCGCGCCATGATCTGTTGGTGGGGCCCGGTCATCAACGAATATTTCGGCTCGACCGAAACCGGCATCCCGGTGTGGCACTCCGCCGAAGAGGCGCTCGCAAAACCCGGCACTGTTGGCCGCGCTATCGAAGGCGGCGTCGTGAAAATCTTCCGCCCCGACGGTTCACCGTGCGGCGTTGGCGAACCCGGCGAAATCTATATGCGGCAAATGTCCGTGCCGGATTTCGACTATCACGGCAAGGCCGAGGCCCGCGCCGAGGCCGGCCGCGACGGCCTCGTCAGCGTCGGCGACGTCGGCTACCTCGACGCGGACGGCTATTTGTTCCTGTGCGACCGCAAGCGCGACATGGTGATCTCCGGCGGCGTCAACATCTATCCGGCGGAGATTGAGAACGCGCTGATCGGCATGGACGGCGTGCGCGACTGCGCGGTGTTCGGCGTTCCCGACGACGAATTCGGCGAGCGGCTTTTTGCGTGCATCGAGCCGGAAGCGGATGCGGCGCTGTCCCCGGCCGCCGTGCAGGATTTTTTGCGCGGACGTCTCGCCAACTTCAAGGTGCCCAAGGACATCCAGTTCATGGACGCCATGCCGCGCGAGGCCACCGGCAAGATTTTCAAGCGCAAGCTGCGCGATCTATATGCCGAGGGCAGGCTGCGGGCGATTGGATGAGAAACTGTCTGAGTTCGTCGTTCCGGGGCGACGCGAAGCGTCGAACCCGGAACCTCGAGATTCCGGGTTCGCGTCTGCGACGCGCCCCGGAATGACGGCAAAGGACTCGCACCGCCGCGATCCGAACAGCGTTTTAAACATCATGGTTGTTGCAAAACGGTCATCGGTCGGCGCAAAGATCGCTGCACGTGAGAAGCAGGGATGGAAACCATGCAAGCCACCGACTTCGTCGTCGCCCGCAACGATCTGCAGCAATGCAAGACCATCGAGACGCAACTGCCCGACGCGGCCGCGCTGCCTGACGAGACGCTGCTGGTAAAGGTGACGCGCTTCGCCTTCACCGCCAACAACATCACCTATGCCGTGCTCGGCGATCATCTAAAATACTGGCAGTTGTTTCCGGCCCCGGAAGGTTTCGGCAACGTTCCGGTATGGGGGTTTGGCGAGGTGATCGCGTCGAAGCATGCCGGGATTGCCGTAGGAGAAGTCCTGTTCGGCTATTTCCCGATGTCGACGCATCTCGTGATCGAAGCCGCCGACGTCAGTAAGCGAGCCTTGCGCGATGCCGCCGCGCACCGGCAGGGCGTGGCGCCGGTCTATAATGCCTATGCGCGGGTCAGCGGCGATCCCTCGTTCGCAGGCAGGCAGGGCGACTATCAGGCGCTGCTGCGCCCCTTGTTCATGCTGTCGTTCCTGGTTGATGACTTTCTCGCCGAGAACGAATTTTATGGCGCAAAAAGCGTGATGCTGTCGTCGGCTTCCAGCAAGACCGCCTACGGGCTCGCGCACCTCCTGCATGCGAGAGGTAACGGCATCAAGACGATCGGCTTGACCTCGCCGGGCAACACGTCCTTCGTCAAATCGCTCGGCTGTTACGATGAGGTCGTGACCTATGAGGACATAAGCTTGCTGTCGACGAACTCTGCGGTCGCCTATGTCGACATGGCCGGCAATACTCCATTACGTGCGACGCTGCACCAGCACTTCGGCGAGCAAATGAAATACAGCGGAATCGTTGGGCTCACGCATCGCAAGTCATCGCCTGATGAACCGGCGCAGGCACTACCCGGCGCCAAGCCGCAATTCTTCTTCGCGCCGGACCATATCCGCAAGCGCGCCAAGGAGTGGGGACCGGGCGGCGTCGACATGCGGTTCGGCGCCGCATGGTCCGGCTTCGTCCCGAACCTGGAACGTTGGATGAAGGTGAGCGAGCACCGCGGGCCTGCGGCCGTTCAACGCGCCTATCTCGACACCCTCAACGGCCGCGTCCCGCCGGATCACGGGCTGATCCTGTCGCTCTCGGAATAGGCGGCATCTCCTCGCGCCCTTTCCGCGCCGTCCGGAATAGGTATAGGCTCGCGCACAGGAAAACGCCGCGAAGACGGCCGGTGATGGGAAACGCCCATGCTCGACAGGACGGACGACAGTTCGGTTGCCGCCGACACTTGGCTTGCGCAGTTTGAAGAAGCGCTCGGAAAACCCGACGAAGGGTTGTTGAAGACGCTGTTCCATCCCGACAGCTACTGGCGCGATGTGCTGGCGCTGAGCTGGAATATCCAGACGCTGAATGGCGCCGACGCCATTCTGGAAGCCCTTCCGCCGCTGGCTCACCGCATGGCTCCCGCAGGCTTTGCCATCGCCCCCGATCGCGCTGCGCCGCGCAAGGTGATGCGGGCGGGCACCAACGCCATTGAGGCGATCTTCAGGTTCGAAACCAGGGTCGGGCGCGGCAACGGCATCATCCGCCTGATCCCCGATGCGGACGATGGCAATCGGCTGAAGGCCTGGACGCTGCTGACCGAGCTTGGCGAGCTGAAAGGCTTTGAGGAGCAGCTCGGCGTCAACCGCCCGCGCGGCAACGCCTATTCGCGGGATTTTCGCGGGCCGAACTGGCTCGACCTGCGCAAGGCCTCAGCCGGATATTCGGATCGTGATCCCACCGTGCTGGTCATCGGAGGCGGGCAATCCGGGCTGTCCATCGCCGCGCGGCTGAAGCAATTGAATGTCGATACGTTGATCGTCGATCGCGAAATGCGCATCGGCGACAATTGGCGCAAGCGTTATCACGCGCTGACGCTGCACAACCAGGTGCAGGTCAATCACCTGCCCTACATGCCCTTCCCGCCGAGCTGGCCGACCTATATCCCCAAGGACAAGCTCGCCAACTGGTTCGAAGCCTATGTCGAGGCCATGGAGCTGAATTTTTGGACCGGGACCGAGTTCGAGGGCGGCAGCTATAACGAGACGGAAGGCCGCTGGACGGTGACGCTGCGCTGCGCCGACGGCAGCAAGCGCAGCATGCATCCACGCCATGTCGTGCTGGCGACCGGCGTCAGCGGCATTCCGAGTGTGCCTGACATTCCGGGATTAAAGGACTTTGCCGGCAAGGTGATGCATTCCAGCCAGTATGACGACGGTGAGAATTGGAAGGGCAAGCGCGCCATCGTGATCGGCACCGGTAACAGCGGTCACGACATCGCGCAGGACCTGCATTCCAGCGGCGCTCACGTCGCGCTGTTCCAGCGCTCCTCCACGCTGGTCGTCAGCATCGAACCGTCGGCACAACTGGTCTACGCGCCTTACAATGAAGGCACGCTGGAGGATAACGACCTGATCGTGACCTCGATGCCACTGAAGCTGGCACGCAAGAGCCACGCATTGACCGCGGAAAAATCCAAGGCGCTCGACACAGAATTGCTCGAAGGGCTGGAACGCGTCGGCTTCAAGCTCGATTTCGGCGAGGACAATACCGGCTGGCAGTTCAAATATCTCACCCGCGGCGGCGGCTATTATTTCAACGTCGGCTGCTCGGATCTTATTGTCAGAGGCGATATCGCGCTGAAGCAATTTGCCGATCTCGACACGTTCACGGCCGCAGGCGCCAAGATGAAGGACGGCGAGACCATCGCCGCCGATCTCGTCGTGCTGGCGACGGGCTACAAGCGCCAGGAAGAGCTGGTGCGAAAACTTTTCGGCGAGAGGATCGAAAAACGCGTCGGTACCATCTGGGGCTTCGGCGAGGAGCAGGAACTGCGCAACATGTATACGCGCACCGGCCAACCCGGCCTCTGGCTGATCGCCGGCGGCCTCGCGCAATGCCGCATCGGCTCAAAGCACTTAGCCCTGCAGATCAAGGCGATCGAGGAAGGGCTGTTGCCGCGCTGACGCTCACCATTCGCCGTGATCGAGGATTTGCCGGGCAAGGAAGGATTCCGCTCGCCGCCAGGCCGCGTCGTTGTCGCCGCGGAAGCTGATATAGCGAGCGAACACGACTTTCCGCGCTTTCACGTCGATGACGTCGAATTTCGCCTGCTGTATCAGCGTGCTCATCTTGTGAAAGCGGCCAATCAATAGATGGGTGGCGCCGGCCTCCTTCGCCTTGCCCAGCAGTTGACCGTCATGGATGTCGCCCACCGAGCAGGCGTTTGGCGGACATTCAAGCGCTGCATTCGCTATCTTTCCACTCGCTACCAGATCGCTGCGCAACGCGGCTTCGAATTCACGCAGCCGCCGGCGGTGGTCGGCGCTTTGATCGATCACCTCACCCGAGGTGTCGACATAGTAGATTTCGGCGACGGCGAGCACGGGAAGGCCAGCCTGCGCTTTGCCGTGCCGGACAGGACAGACGGAGACAATAGCGGCGGCGGCCAAAGCGAGGCTCATGATCCGCAATTTCATCAGTTTTTCCATTGCAAATGATTCCTTTCGGCTGCGCCACTAATTCACTGCTCCAGCAGACGGCGCTCGATCAGCCACCGCGCCCCGCGGCTCCAGGCCACGTTCGCGCCCATGCGCAGGTCGGTCTGCTTGACATCCACCAGCGCCCCGGACCGGGCATCGCGAAGCTTGTAGGTGACCGCGTATTCCGTTCGGGTGATACGCGTGACGATCCCGATCATCGACTGATCTGCGCCGAGGCCGGCGGCGATCCTGGCTTCGCAGCCGTCGCAATCCCGCAACTTGCCTGCCTTCGCTGCCTGGTCGTTCACGGCGCTGACGTCGACCAGTTGGTAGCGCCCGGATGCTGCGATCAGCCGACGCGTTTCCTCCGTCGAAAGCCGCAACTGCTCGCGGTCGACGTCGTCAGGAGGGACGTAGGCAGCTCCGGCGCTGAAATCCTCCAGTTCGAACGGAAACACCGCGATCTTGATCGGAGGCGGCGCGGCCGTCTCGGCAGCCCCCGCCGCCGCGAGCACGATGGCCGGAGCGAGGACGAGGGCGATGTGGCGCATGGATCACCTCGGAACTGCTGCTTTACTCGCCGCGATACCGCCCAATCCATAGCCCTGCCGAAACGGCAGCTTTCCCTGGATCAGCCGGGTGAAATACCCGATCTTATCTTGGCCCGCTTTCTTCCCAACTAAATTTGCCGCAATATTCGAAGTCGTCGGGGAGGTAGCTTGGGGAGGAAGCTTGCAGGCAGCGTCCAACTCCGTGGCGGGCCCGCCGCCCGCGATCGATCTGAAACTGCGGCTGACGTTACGCGTCGCGGCGCTCGCGGCAGTTTGCTTCATCGCCGTTGCGGCCTACGCCTTGTTTGACAGCGACCGTGCCGCGAAGGCCAAAGCGGGCCGTATCGCCGAGATCGTCGCCCGCGATCTCTCGTTGCAGCAATCGCAGGCGCAATGGCTCTCGGTGTCCATCAACCCAACGCCGGATTTGCAGGGAATCGCGGCGTTGATGGAGCCGGGCCTTTGCATTGCCTACCGCGACAATACCGGCGCGTTTCGCCAGGGCGTCTGCAGCGGAGCGCCTGCCGACGAAATGGCCGCGCCCGAAAGCTTCGCCTCCCTCTATCGCGCCGTCTTTCGTCCGGGTGAACCGGTCTCGATGCCGGTCCTCGTGGCCGGCAGCGCTCGGGGCATGGCGGTCGCGACCTTCGACCCCGCCACGCAGATCGGCCAGAGCTGGCGCGAGGTGAGCCGGCTGCTCTCCATCATGGCGTTCGCGCTGGCCGGACTTTGTGTTGCGGTCTATGCCGCGCTGGCGCGGGCACTGCGGCCGACCCAGGCCATTGCCACGGGACTGCGGCAACTGGCGGCGAACGATCTTTCCGCGCGCCTGCCGCGTTTCGACCTTGCGGAATTGTCGGCAATTTCCGGCGTCTTCAACACCCTTGCACAGCGGCTGCAGGCAACGCTTGCCGAACGCAACGCCTTGACGCGAAAACTGATCGAAGTGCAGGACGAGGAGCGGCGCCATCTAGCGCGCGAGCTGCACGACGAATTCGGCCAGTCGCTTTCCGCCATCGCGGCGCGGGCTGCCGCCGCCGCTCACACCGCCGAGCGCCAATGCCCGCCACTGTACGAGGAATGCCGGGGCATCTCCCGCACGACCGCGCATATGATGGAGACCCTGCGCGGCGCGCTGGTGCGCCTGCGGCCGCCCGACGTCGAGGAACTCGGCCTCACCCTCAGCCTCGAAAGCCTGGTTGCGAGCTGGAACGGTTTCGAGAAGGGCCGCACCCGATTCGAGATTGCCGTCAGTGGCAAGGCCGACGATTTCCCGCCCGGTGTCAGCGCCAGTCTTTATCGCATCGCGCAGGAGGCGATCACCAATGCAGCCAAGCACGCACAGGCGAGGTGCGTGCAATTGCGTCTCGAGGCCGGAGACGCCGAGATCGTCCTGACCGTCGAGGACGACGGCGAAGCGGCCAGCGCCAGCCTGACGCCGAAAGCCGGCATGGGACTGCTCGGCATGCAAGAGCGCGTGGTTTCGCTCGGAGGGACCTTGCAATTCGAGCGGCCAGAGGCAGGCGGCGCCCGACTTGTCGCGCGCATTCCCACGATGCGGGTGGAGTCCTAGACATGGCGGACGCCGGTGGCCGTACGCGCGTGATGCTGGTGGACGACCATGCCATCGTGCGCGAGGGCTATCGCTCGCTGTTGCAGAAGCAGGATCGCCTGCAAGTCGTCGCTGAAGCCGACAATGGGGCCGACGCCTATCGCGTCTACAAGGCAGCCAAGCCCGACCTCGTCATCATGGACCTGTCGATGCCGGGAATTGGCGGGGTCGAGGCTATCAGGCGCATCCGGCAATGGGACAAGTCGGCGCGCATCCTGGTCTTCACGATGCACCAGAGCGCCGCCTATGCGGTCCAGGCAATCAAGGCGGGCGCACGTGGCTTTGTCACCAAAAGCAATCCGCCCGACGCGCTGCTGCGCGCGATTGCCGAAGTCATGGCCGGACGCATCGCGCTCAGCCCCGACATCGACCACGAACTCGCCATCAACCGGCTCGCCGACGAGCCTTCGGCAGTCGACGCACTGAGCCCACGGGAATTCGAAATCCTGCGCATGCTGCTGGCGGAGAAATCCGTGGATGAGATCGCAAACACGCTGCATATCAGCGTCAAGACCGCGGCCAACACGCGCTATCAGATCCGCGCCAAGCTCGGCGTCGCCTCCGACATCGAGTTGGTACGCCTGGCGCTTCGCCAGCGCATCATCGCGGCATCGCGAACGGTACGCCTGGCGCTTCGCCAGCGCATCATCGCGGCGGAGGATATAGGGAGCTAGTCTGGAAGAAACGTGCCATGCGCAAATCCCCCTCGTGCTTCGGGCAGGTCTCTGCAACACTCCCGGCCAACCAATATCAGATCGGGAGAAACGCATGCCTACCATTCTCGGCTCGGGCGAGCATCGATACCGCGTCGTCGAAAACTGGGCGAAACTGCCCGACGGCTGGAGCCTGACCGACGTCGCCTCTGTCGCCGTTGACAGCAAGGACCGCATCTACGTCTTCAACCGCGGCGCCCATCCGATGGTGGTGCTGGACCGCGAGGGGAATTTCATCAAGAGCTGGGGCGAAGGGCTGTTCAACCGCGCCCACGGTTTGCACATCGATGCCGACGACAATCTGTATTGCACCGACGACGGCGACCACACCGTGCGCAAGTGCACCACAGACGGCAAGGTGCTGCTGACCATCGGCATTCCAAACAAGCCCGCGCCGTTCATGAGCGGCGAGCCGTTTCACCGCTGCACCCATACAGCGCTGTCGCCGAAGGGCGAGATCTACGTCTCCGACGGCTACGGCAATGCCTGCGTTCACAAATATTCGCCTGACGGTAAGCTCTTGAAGACCTGGGGCGAGCCCGGCACCGATCCCGGCCAGTTCAATATCGTACACAACATCGCCACCGACGCCGCCGGCTGGGTCTATGTAGCGGACCGCGAGAACCATCGCGTGCAAGTGTTCGACGGTAACGGCAAATACGAGACGCAGTGGAATTATCTACACCGGCCCTGCGCGCTGTGCTGCTGCGGCGGCAAGCAGCCGAATTTCATCGTCGGCGAGCTCGGCCCCGGCATGGCTGTCAATCGCAAGGTGCCGAATCTCGGTCCACGGCTCTCGATCGTGGATTCAAAAGGCAAGCGCATCGGCCGGCTCGGCGGCGAGAACGGCCCGGGGCTGGAGGCCGGCAAATTTCTCGCGCCCCACGGCATCGCGCTGGATTCCAGGGGCGATATCTATATCGGCGAGGTCGGCGTCACCGACTGGAAGACCAGCTTTCCGGACACGCCGATGCCGCCGGAGGTCGGGGTGACGCGCTGCCTGCAGAAGCTGGAGAAGATCTAGACCATGATGAGATTAGGTCGGATTGCAGCCGCGACGGGATTGCACCCCCTCTCCCGCTTGCGGGGGAGGGCTGGGGTGGGGGTGCCTCCACAATTGACACTCCCCATGTGGAGAGAGCCCCCACCCGGCGCTCCGCGCCGACCTCCCCCGCAAGCGGGAGAGGTGAAGCAAGTCTGCGGCCAAATCGATCTAACCAAGAGTCATCAGGCTATAGACGGGCGCTAACCGCAACGTGCCTCGCTACTGGCGATCGGCGGCGCGGGAACGGCCTTGCCCGTCAAACAGGCTGTGCTCACGCGCCAGCCCATCTCCAACTATATCGAAGAAGGCACGCACGCGCGCCGTCTTCTTCAGATCAGCATGTGTCACGATCCACAGTTCACCAACCAGATCCGGCACCGGATCGGGCAGCGCGCGGGCGAGATCGCGATCCTCATCGCCGAGATAGCAAGGAAGCAGCGCGAGACCGATGCCGGCCTTCGCGGCGATGAACTGATTGACGAGGCTGTTGGTCCGGTAGACGAAGGCGTCACCTGGCACCGTTCGATTGAGCCAGTCGGCAGCCATGATGCCAACAGCCGTTTCCTCCCATCCGATCAGGGCGTAGCGGCCGAGATCTTCGGAGGATGAAACGGCCCCGCCTCTTTCCTTGAGATAGCCGGTTGCGCCGTAAACTGTCCATGCGACATCGGCGAGCTTGCGGCCCCAGAGATCACCCTCCTTCGGCCGCATCGGACGAAGCGCGATATCCGCCTCACGGCGCGAGAGATTGAGGACGCGGTTGTCGACCACGAGCTCGACGACGATGCCGGGATGGGTTTGCCGGAACGACGCGAGATGGCCGGTCAGCTTTCGATACGCCAGCGTCTCCGAGGATGTTACGCGCAGGCGGCCGGAGGGACGGTGGTCCCGCCCCGCAATGTCGCGGTCGATGGCGAGCGCTTCATCTTCCATCCGCTCGGCCGCTGCCGCCATACGCTCGCCAGCCGGCGTCGCTTGATAGGCTCCGCCGGGAAGCCGCTCGAACAGACGCACGCCGAGCCGCGTTTCCAGGGCATTCAGGCGCCGAAACGCGGTCGAGTGATCGATATCAAGCGCTTTGGCGGCGCCTGTGAGGCTGCTTGCCCGATGCACCGCCAACACGAGTTGGGGCTCGTTCCAGTCCTCCATGACGCAGACGTAAGCGCCGCTTGCAGTTTCGCAAGTGACGCTGGCGTATTCCCAACGTGCTTTCCGTCGCGCCAAACGTTACCTACCGCAGCGAAAAGCGAGATGAGGAACTTAAGGTGACACCGATCCGGCCTTGCACCGGAGCGTGAGGCCACGGCCTCCTCGCATCGACAACCGTCAACACGTGGGAGTCCAAGAAATGGGTGCTCCGTCCCCCGAACTTTGCAATCTCTGGCTGGCACGCGCGTTCAATGCGCAGGACGTTGACGCCGCGGCAGCGATGTATCACCCCGAAGCATCGATCGTTCAGGTCGACGAGGTCCATGGCGGCAGCAGCGTCGCGCGCGGCGCCGACGGCATCCGCAAGACGATGGCGGCCTATGTCGGATTGAAGCCGCACATGGATGTTGTGACCCACCACACGACAGTTTCCGGCGACTTCGCGATGACGCGGTCTCAGTGGCTGATCAAGGGCACCGACGAAAACGGCAAGCGCACCGAGGTGCATCACCATGGTATGGAAGTTCACCGCCGGATGCCCGACGGCACCTGGGTGTTCTTCATGGATCACCCGTTCGGTGCCGATCCGAGCTGGGCGGTCGAAGCTCCGCCGCACACCGAATAGTCACGCCACAAGCAGAATTCGGGTGCTTGTCACAGCCCTGGGCATGGTGCAGGCAGCGCCGCCTTCGGTGCGGCGGCGCCGCTCGGACTGCAGAGCATCTTGACCAGCGCCGCCAAGCCGCCAGCGCCATTCCTCCTATGAAGTCTTCGAAAATGCGTGCCTACCGTCGAATCGCCCCGCCCCGGGCCGCCTATCACGATGGGTTGACCGCGAATGTCCGACATTGGCGAGGTCAGGAACCAAGGCTTTTTCCAGGGGCACGGCAGAGAATCACGCGTTCCCGCTGCTGGATAAGCCCCGGAACGCTCTTCACAATCCCGTCACGCTGCCTGTAGTATGCAGGGCGCACGCTGCTTCGCAGCTAACATGGGGGTCAGGAGCGTTACTTGAACGCACATGTCTCGCAGGGCGGTTGGCCGGTACTGGTGCTGAACGCGGATTTCCGGCCGCTGAGTTACTACCCGCTGTCTCTCTGGTCGTGGCAGGACGCGATCAAGGCGGTGTTTCTCGATCGCGTCAACATCGTCGAGCACTATGACCGCGCGGTGCACAGCCCGAGCTTCGAGATCCAGCTTCCGAGCGTGGTGTCGCTAAAGTCCTTCGTCAAGCCGACCACGCATCCCGCCTTCACCCGATTCAACGTCTTCCTGCGCGACCGCTTCGTCTGCCAGTACTGCAATGCGCATGACGACCTGACCTTCGATCACATCATCCCGCGCAGCAAAGGCGGCCAGACCACCTGGGAGAACGTCGTCGCGGCCTGTTCGCCATGTAACTTGCGCAAGGGCAATCTGACCCCGCAGCAGGCGAAGATGTTTCCGCGGCAACACCCGTTCGCGCCGACGGTGCATCAGTTGCATCGCAACGGGCGATTATTTCCGCCGAACTATCTGCACGATAGCTGGCTGGATTATCTTTATTGGGATACCGAGCTCGATCCGTAAACCCCGCCGCCGCTGTTTTCGCCCGCAGGACAGTTCCACACGGCCGAAAGGCCGAGCTTCTTACAGTGCGCCTCACATGGAATTCTCGGACATTCACCCTGAGAATGTCCACCGTTGGAAGTGAGCCGAGCTGACGGCGACTTCCCGTTTTGACCCATCTCAGATGATGCCGGTCGCTCTGCGGGCGGGCCACTCGGATCGCTCATCCGACCTGGAAAATCGCTCCACCAGACGCCGGCCTACCGTTTTTCACATTTTTTTGACGCCGGGCTGATGGGCTTCCTTCGATGCAGTTCAAGCGCGTCGACCGCCTGCGCGTCCGTTGGGCTAACCGGACGGAATAGGATCTGGATAAGGAGATCTAACGTGAACAAGCCTTCTTCGATCAGGAAAAATTCTCTGTTTGGATCGGGCCGTTCGATGGCCATCCTTGTCGCCGCCTGTGCGATCGTCTGGACCGGTCCTGCAGCGGCAAACCTCGTCGCGAACGGCAGCTTCGAGCTGGGGACGTTCACTGGAGGAAATTCTCTCGCTCAACAAGTTCAGCCCGGTGGCAGCGAGCTTGCTGGCTGGACAATCAGCGACGCTCCTGCGACGTGGTATGCGAGCGGATGGAGCAACAACCCTCAGCAGATCGCGCTGACGCCACGCACTGGAAATTTCGGCCTTAGCCTGGCCGATGGCACCGTAAACACCATAAGCATAAGTCAGACCATCAATCTTCTGCCATTTCAGCAGTATCAACTTAGCTTCTGGGTTGGAAACTACAGTGCCAACAATGGTTCTGCAGGGCTCAACGTCAGTATCACCGACGGAACGTCCAATACGCTCCTGTTATCGGAGAGCGTGACGGCCCCGGCAACGAGCGAGCCCTCTACATGGGTTCGGTTTGCGTTCAGCTTTATCGCAGACGGGACCTCCAACACGATCAGCTTCAACGAACTCAACGGGCCTTCCTACATTGGCCTGGACGACGTGAGCATCGCAGCCGTGCCCGAACCCGCGACCTGGGCGATGATGATATTGGGCTTCGCTGCTGTTGGTTTTATGGCCTACCGCCGGAAGTCAACGCCAGCATTGATGGTTGCCTGATCGGAGGCACACCGAGCTCGACCCATAGGCGGAGCGGTTCAGAATTCGTGGAGCGAGATACCCATCGCCGATGAACTGTGATTGGCGCGGTCGAAGACGCGCCAATCACTCGCGAGTTAGATCTGATAATCCATATCGGCCATGCTCGCACCCGCGCCTGGAACTGTCGGTGGCGCCTTCTTCTTCGGGAGCTCAGCGACCATTGCCTCAGTGGTGACGAGCAAGCCTGCCACCGAAGCGGCGTCCTCAAGCGCAGTGCGCACCACCTTGGTCGGATCAATAATGCCCTTTGAGATCAGGTTGCCGAACTCGCCGGTCTGGGCATCAAATCCGAAGGCGTACGTATCCCTGTCCAGGATCTGTCCGACCACGAGCGAGCCATCCTCGCCCGCGTTGATGGCGATCTGGCGGGTCGGCCATGAAAGCGCTTTCTTCACGATCTCGACGCCATAGCGCTCGTCCTCGTTGGTTGGCTTCAGCTTGTCGAGCGCCTTGACGGCGCGAAGCAGGGGAACACCGCCGCCGGGCAAAATGCCTTCCTCGACTGCCGCCCGGGTGGCATGCAGCGCGTCGTCGACGCGATCCTTGCGCTCCCTCACCTCGACCTCGGTGGCTCCACCGACACGGATCACCGCGACACCGCCCGCCAGCTTGGCGAGCCGCTCCTGAAGTTTCTCACGATCGTAGTCGGAGGTGGTCTCCTCTATCTCGGCCTTGATCTGGGCAATGCGAGCCTCGATATCGGCTTTCTTGCCACCGCCGTTGACGATCGTCGTATTCTCCTTCTCGATCCTCACCTTCTTGGCGGAGCCCAGCAGGTTGATCGTTACGCTCTCCAGCTTGATGCCGAGATCCTCTGAGATCATGGTGCCGCCGGTAAGGATGGCGATATCCTGAAGCATCGCCTTGCGGCGATCGCCGAAGCCGGGCGCCTTCACTGCCGCGACTTTCAGTCCGCCCCGCAGCCTGTTCACGACGAGGGTGGCAAGCGCTTCGCCCTCCACGTCCTCGGCAATGATGAGCAGCGGCTTGCCTGACTGCACGATCGATTCAAGCAGCGGCAGCAGCGGCTGCAATCCCGACAGCTTTTTTTCGTAAATCAAAATGTAGGAGTCTTCGAGCTCGACCCGCATCTTCTCGGCGTTGGTAACGAAGTAGGGCGAGATATAGCCGCGCTCGAACTGCATTCCCTCCACTACTTCGAGTTCGGTCTGCAGCGACTTGGCCTCTTCCACGGTAATGACACCGTCGTTACCGACCTTCTTCATGGCATCGGCGAGGAAGCGGCCGATCTCAGCATCGCCGTTGGCCGAAATGGTTGCAACCTGCGCGATCTCGTCATTCGACGTGATCTTTTTCGAGTTCTTCTCGATATCACCGATCAGCGTATCGATCGCGCGGTCGATACCGCGCTTGAGGTCCATCGGATTCACGCCTGCGGCGACGGCCTTCGCCCCCTCTTTCACGATCGCCTGCGCAAGCACGGTGGCAGTCGTGGTGCCGTCGCCAACGCGATCCGAAGTTCTCGACGCCACCTCGCGCACCATCTGCGCGCCCATGTTCTCGAACTTGTCGTCAAGCTCGATCTCTTTCGCGACGGTCACGCCATCCTTGGTGATGCGTGGCGCACCGAACGACTTCTCGATAACGACGTTTCGTCCTTTCGGACCAAGCGTGACTTTCACCGTATTGGCGAGAATGTCGACGCCGCGCAGCATCTTCTCGCGGGCATCGACCGAAAATTTGACTTCCTTGGCAGCCATGGTCATGCTCCTAAGATACTGTTCCTCGGTTGCACATCACATCGGGCGGCTTTCAAGCGGCCTTACGACTGGCGCCGGCCTCCCACCAGCACGCCCATAATGTCGTCTTTCAAGATCAAGTCAGTGCCATCGATCTTGCTCGGTACCGATCGTTTGCCGAACAGCACGCGATCGCCACCTGAACGTCGATCGGAACCTACACCATGCGACCTAGGTGGGTCAGAATTGCGCTGCAAGGGGGCTTGCAAAAATCACCGGGCATCTAGCGCCTGGCCGTTCTAGGAACAAACCGGCTGCTCGCGCAGTTATCCAATCCGTTGGCCTGCAGGGGCTGCCCGCCGCCTTGCGGATCATGTCCCTCCCGAGCAGGCTTGAAGCAACCGATGGTTAGGCGCAACCGTGCTTACCGCGCCCGTACATCTATTGCGTCCCCCGCCCCATGTCGTCGTGGTTGGTAATGAGAAGGGCGGCTCGGGCAAAACCACAATCGCGATGCACCTCGCCGTTGCGCTGCTGAAGGCCGGCCAGCGCGTCGCGACTGTTGACCTCGATGGCCGGCAGCGGACCCTCACCCACTACGTCGAGAGCCGGCGCGGCTGGGCGCGGCGGAGCCAGGTCGATCTGGAGTTGCCGACGCATTTCTGCATCGCCCCCGTCGAAGGGGCCATGGTGGCGCAAAACGAGGCCGCCGAATGCTCCGATTTTCAGCGAGCCATTGCCGCAGCGCAGGATCGCCATGACTTCGTCGTGATCGATACGCCCCCGCATGACAGCTACCTGATGCGGCTCGCCCATTCGATCACCGATACCCTGGTAACGCCGCTCAACGACAGCTTCTTCGACCTCGACGTGCTGGCGTCGCTCGACCCGGTCACGCTGACGGTCACCGGGACCAGCCATTACGGCGAGTTGGTACGCGAGACGCGTTGCCATCGTCGTCCGGTCGATGGCGACCTCATCGATTGGGTAGTCCTGCGCAACCGGATTTCGCCGCAACAATCATCTACCGCCCAGGTTGTTTGCGACTGCCTGCAGGAGCTGGCTCTCAATGCAGGTTTCCGGGTGGTCTCCGGCTTTCACGACCGCCCGATTTATCGCGACCTGTTTCCCCGCGGGCTCACCGCGCTGGACGAGCTATGCGAGACAGTGCCCGGCATCGACGTGGATATCTCTCGCGGCCCCGCGTGCCGCGAGGTTGAGGACCTGATCGAGGCGTTGAAACTGCCGGTCGACGATCGTGGTCGCCGCCGCGTGGCGCTGCGCGCCGAGTGGTTTGCTTCTCGCGACAGCCCGCTGGATACCGATATCCTGGTCGGTCCGTAGGCGGAAGGTGTCATTACGGAGCTTGCGGCCAACAACTTCGTGAGCGCCAGGAACGACCGTGCGTGGTGTGGGTTCGTTGGAAGCCGTAACAAGCAGCAAAGGAGATTGCGGAACATGACAATGAGATCGCGCATTTGCTCGATGGCCGGCGTGGCAGTCGCCGGCTCGTTGGCCTTCGGCGTCACCAGCGCATCCGCGCAGGCAATCTATGTCGATTCGTACGTCGACCCCTATCCCGTGGCAGTGGCTCCCGGCAGCGTTTACGTCGCACCGGCGCCGGTTGTCACGGCACCGCCGATTGTGCGGCCACGCACCGTCGTGGTCAGTCGTCGGGCCTATGTGCCGACCCCTGCGTTTGGCGCGCCGGTGCCTGTCGACTACGGACCCTACGGCTATACCACGGAAGTCGGTTATGGCATTTCCGACTGGTGAGCCCATCGCGTAGACGCCCGACGCCTGCGTTGGAAGGCCCCGCCGAGGCGGGGCCTTTTCTTTTCGCGGTCTGCCTTGCATGCTCCGGTCTCCCTTCACGCCGCCATCCAATTCTGTCACGATAGTTTTTGAGGCGCTCGCCTCATCAGAAACTAAGAGCGGCATCAACGCTCCAACGGAAACGCCCCATGCTCATACCCATTGCCGACGTGCCGCGCTGGTATGCCGAACGCAAGCCGGCGGACACGGTCGCGATCAGCCACGGTAACGACACGCTCACCTGGGCACAGCTCGAGCGCAACGCCAACCGCCGAGCCCGCGCCTTCGCCGCCAAAGGCGTCAACCCCGGCGATTTCGTCGCAATCGGGCTGCCCAACAGCAACGTGTTTTTCGAGACCACCTTTGCGGTGTGGAAATGCGGCGCGACGCCGACGTCGCTGACCTGGCGATTGCCGCGCGGCGAGGCCGCAGCCGTGCTCGATATCCTCAAGCCATCGCTGGTGGTCGGCGGCCAGCCCGACTGGAACGCGCCTAATTCGCTGCCGGCCGACTTCGTGCCTGAAGGCTTCTCGGACGAGCCCGTCGACAATCCGGTGGCGCGCTACTGGAAGGCCATGACCAGCGGCGGCTCGACCGGACGGCCCAAGGTGATCCTCGATCACATGCCGGCGGTGGTGGAGACGACATTTCCCTCTCCGCTCGGCATTGCGCAGAATGCTTCGCTGCTCAATCCCGGTCCCCTCTATCACAATGCGCCGTTCATCGTGTCACACACCGCGCTGTTCAACGGCGGCCGCGTCACTGGCCTCGTCAAGTTCGATGCCGAGGAGACACTGCGCCTGATCGAGAAGAACCGCGTGCAATGGGTGAATTTCGTGCCGACCATGATGCATCGGATCTGGGCGCTTCCCGACGAGGTGCGTAACGCCTACGACCTGTCCAGCCTGCAGATCGTGTTTCACATGGCTGCTCCGATGCCGCCATGGCTGAAGGAGAAATGGATCGAGTGGCTCGGGCCAGAGCGCATCTACGAACTCTATGGCGGCACCGAGCGACAGGGCGCCACGATCATCTCCGGCACCGAATGGCTGGCGCACAAGGGCTCGGTTGGCAAGATCGGCGACACCTGTCGCTTGCGGATCATCGGCGAGGACGGCAACGATGTAGCGCCAGGCGAGACCGGCGAGATTTATTTCCTGCCCAATGACGGCCCGGGCTGCACCTATCACTATCTCGGCGCCGAGCCGAAGCGCCGGCCTGACGGCTGGGAATCGCTTGGCGATATCGGTCGGCTCGACGCGGAAGGTTATCTCTATCTCGGCGACCGGCTTGCCGACATGATCCTGCGCGGCGGCGCCAACATCTATCCGGCCGAAGTCGAGGCTGCGGTATCGGCGCATCCCGATGTGCGCTCCTGCGTCGTGGTCGGCCTGCCCGATCCCGAATTCGGGCAGCGTGTGCACGCTATTCTCGAACTCGACCGGGGCACAGACGCGAAGGCTATCGCCGACGGCATGGCTGCGTTCCTGGCCGACCGGCTCAGCCGCTACAAGCACCCGGAAAGTTTCGAGGCCGTCCATGTCGGCCTGCGCGACGATTCCGGCAAGGTCCGCCGCACGTTGCTGCGCGACGAACGCGCCGGCTGGCTGAAGGAGAACCGCGATTTCCGGATCATGCCGGCCCGCGCGCGGGCAAATGTGGAATGATCCTCAACTGGCCTTGGAACAATTCTGAATCTGCCCGTTATGAGTCGCATGCCGGCCCATTTGGGGGGACACTTTCAAGACGGCCGTTTGCAGCATAGATTGTGATGAATTTCCCGCGCCTTCGCCCGAAACGCGCGCCGGTTCGCCAGGAGACCATCCATGCCTTCTTTGACCGAATGGAGAGTGCCGCCCGCAAACCAGCCGCGCCCGGGCGATTACGCCTTCGACCTCGACAAAGCCCTGTCGTCGGTGGTCGGTCTGCATTCGATCATTCCACCCGATGCGTTCAGCGCCGAGACGCTCGGCACCGAACGCGCCGGCAATGGCGTCGTGATCGATGACGGGCTGGTGCTGACGATCGGCTACCTCATCACCGAGGCGGAGGCCGTCTGGCTGCACCGCAGCGACGGCCGCGTGGTGGAAGGCCACGCGCTCGGCTTCGATTTCGAGTCCGGCTTCGGCCTGGTGCAAGCGCTCGGCGACCTCGACCTCGATCCGCTGCCGTTCGGTTCTTCCGCCACTGCTGCAATCGGCGACCGCGTCGTGGTCGGCGGCGCCGGCGGGCGCACGCGCTCGGTCGCCAGCCAGATCGCGGCAAAACAGGAATTCGCAGGCTACTGGGAATATCTGCTGGATGAAGCGATCTTCACCCATCCCGCGCATCCCAATTGGGGCGGCACCGGGCTGATCTCGAGCCGCGGCGAACTGATCGGCATTGGCTCGCTGCAGCTCGAACGCGAGCGCGACGGCAAGGCCGAGCACGTCAACATGATCGTGCCGATCGACCTGTTGAAGCCGGTACTCGACGACATCAGGAAATTCGGCCGCGTCAACAAGCCGGCGCGACCCTGGCTCGGCATGTTCACCACCGAAATCGACAACCGCGTCGTGGTGGTCGGCATCGCCGGCAAGGGACCCGCGGCGCTCGCCGAACTGAAGACCGGCGACGTCATTCTCGCTGTCAATGGCGACAAGATCACCAGCCAGACCGGCTTCTATCGCAAGCTCTGGTCGCTCGGCAGCGCCGGCGTCGACGTACCGCTCACGGTCTACCACGAGGGTCTCACCTTCGACGTGGTGCTGGCCTCGACCGACCGCGCCAAGCTATTGAAGGCGCCAAGACTCCACTAGATCAGACTTCACCAGGTCAAGACTTCACTAGAGGCTGCATTGAAATAGGGGATGGCGTGATGCGTGAGGCCGTGGTGGACGACATCGTGGCCGTGCTGCCGCCGCTGTTGCAATCGCTGGAAGCCCTCGGCTTTGTCGCGCGCTACCTGAACCCGCCCGATTTCGACCGCGTGATGGAGGCCGCAGGGCAGCCTGACGAGGCCCTGCGCGCGGTTCGCTCGAAGCTCGCAGAATGGCCGGCGGAGTTCGCAGATATCAAGACCTCCCTCGAAACGGCGAGCGATGCGGCACTCGCCGCGTTCGCTGCCCTGCGCGTCGTGCAAAATGGCAATGGCGATCTCGTCAGCGTGTTTCGCGCACTTCGCTACGCTCCGCGTGCGCAGGAAGCGCTATACGCGCTGGCGACAAAATTGCCGCCGGTGAGCGAGTTCTTCGTCGATCCGTCGCTGCGCGACGACGGCGATCTGGCGGCGCGGCTGGCGGCGCCAGCCAATCCAAGCGCCGGCGTCTTTCACGACCATAACGAGTTGGGCAGCCGCGGTGGCTTCTCGCTTTACGTGCCGGAATATTACACCCCCGACCGCGCGCTTCCGCTGGTGATGGCGCTGCATGGCGGCAGCGGCAATGGCCGCGGTTTTCTGTGGAGCTGGCTGCGCGATGCCCGTAGCCGCGGCGCGATCCTGGTCGCCCCGACCGCGACCGGCTCGACCTGGGCACTGATGGGCGACGACACCGACACGCCGAATTTGCTGCGCATCCTGGACGCCGTGCGCTCGCGCTGGAACGTCGATCCCAGTCGGATGCTGCTGACCGGGATGAGCGACGGCGGCACGTTCTGTTACGTCACGGGATTCGAGAGCGCCTCGCCCTTCACCCACCTCGCACCGGTCTCGGCAACGTTTCATCCGCTGATGGCAGAAATGGCCGATGCCGACAGGCTGCGTGGCCTGCCCGTTCACATCGTGCACGGGCGGCTCGACTGGATGTTTCCTGTGCAGGTGGCGCGGCAGACAGCCCAAGCGCTGTCGGCCGCAGGCGCCAACGTCATCTATCGCGAACTCGACGATCTCAGCCACACCTATCCGCGCGAGATGAATGCGGAGATCTTGCAATGGCTGAACGGCCAGGCCTGAGGGACGGCACCTTCCGCGGCGGCTCCCCGCCCGGCGCCGCCGAAGGTGCGATCGTAGATCGGGGAACCATCCCTCGTCCTCCGCGTTAGTGAGCGGTCACGGAGGTATCGCATGCGGACGTTTGTCGGAATGATTTTGGGCGCGCTGCTGCTGGTTTTCGGCGTCTATGTCTACGATTCCATGCGGACGTCGAGCGTCGCCAGCGGCCAGGTCGCGCAGGCCAACCGCACCCTCGTCAACTGGGATGTCGTGGCGGAGGACTGGAAGGCGCTGAAAACGCGCGCCCACGAGGATTGGGTCAGGATCTCGTCGCGATAATTGCTTGATAATTTCCGGGCGAGATCAATCGCAACATTCAAACGCCGTCGTCCCGAACGACGGCGTTTTGATGCGCGCGAGCTAATTGCTCTTCTTCGCCTTGCGCGCGTCGGCAATCACCATCTCGAATTCCGCCATGGTCAGGATGCCCGGCACCCGGAACTTGCCGACGATGAAGGACGGCGTCCCCTTGAATCCGAAGGCCACCGCCTGATCGTGGTTGCGGGCGAGAATGGTGTCGATCGCCTTCGCATTCGAGGTGAGGTCGCGGTTGAGGCGGTCCATATCGATGCCGGCGCCTGCCACCAGTTCGCGGATGCGCGGTTCGGTCAATTTCGAACTGACGCCGATCAACGCCTCGTGCGCCGGCAGGTACTTGTCCTGATACTTGGCGGCGAGCGCCACCCGCGCCGCATATTTCGAGACGTCGCCCAGAATCGGCCAGTCCTTCAGCACCAGGCGGACCTTGCCGTCGTCCTGCACGACCTGTTGGATCTCAGGCGCGATCTTGCGGCAGTAGGGGCAGTTGTAGTCGAACCATTCGACGATGTTGATGTCGCCATCGAGATTGCCGGTCGCGGGAGCGTCGGGGTCGCGGAGCACCAGGGCTTCGGTCAGGATGTCGTCGCCTTGCGCGAACGCCGGACGCGACATGCCCGCGCCGAACAGGGCCACGCCCGCGCCGAGCAAGCCAAGCGCTTCGCGCCGCGTCGGGCCTGGGATCGTCCCGGCCGGATTATTCAATCGCTTCATCTGGGTCTCGCCAAGGGCTGCATTTCCTGTCTACGGCTGAGGTAGGGATATGTTACGCGCCAGCATATAGAGCGCCACGGCAATAATGACCACGGCGAACACGATGTTGAGCGCGCCGCGGCGCTCGGCGAGGTGCCGCGCCGAACGCGTGCCGGCCAATCCGCCGGCGAGGCCGCCCGCTACGAACAACCCCGCCAATGCCCATGAGACCAGCCCGGACCAGGCATAGCTGGCGGCCGTGGTCAGGCCGAACGCGGTAACCGCGACCAGCGAGGAGGAGACCGCGTTCATGATCGGCATACCGGTCGCCAGCATCAGGGCCGGCACGATCAGGAATCCGCCGCCGATGCCGAAGAATCCCGACACCGTTCCGGTGGCGAGGCCGAGGCCGACGATAGCCGGCATGTTCGCCATCGAGACCTTGACGTCAGGCAGGCCGATCCGCGAGCGCGTCTTCAGCATCAGCAGCGCGATGACGATCATCACCAGCGCGAATAGCGCCAATAGCCGCTGACCGTCCATCATCTTGCCGAGGATCGAGCCACCGAAGGCGCCGGCCATGCCGGCCGCGGCGAAGATCAGCGCGCAGGACCAGATCACGGTGCCGCCGCGTGCATGGTTGGACAGGTTGAGCGCGGCGTTGGCGGCCACCGCAATCGCACTGGTGCCGATCGCGACATGAGGCTCCGCCACGCCGACCACATAGACCATCAGCGGCACCGCCAGGATCGAGCCGCCGCCGCCGACCAGGCCAAGCGAGAACCCAACCAGCATCCCCGACGCTAGTCCCAGCACGCCTTGCGCGGTGGAGATGATCAAGTTGAAAGACTCAGTTGCACGGCGCGACCATAGAAGGATTTTCTGCAGATCGCCATGGCCGCAGCACAAAGCTGCACTGCAATACACATCAGCCGATCAGGCTGCGACATGCCCCCTCTCTGGCGATGCGCCCTCGCGGCCGGTCAGCGCCATCAGTGTGCCGGTCATGGTCGCGATCAACGTCTCCTTGCCGTCATGCGCCGCATAGGCGCGGGCCTCGCATACCGTCAGCGTGCGGCCGGGCTTGACGACGTTGGCGCGAAACGCGAACCGCTCGCCGCGCGCCGGCGCCAGCAAGTTGGTCTTGAATTCCACGGTGAGAATCCCCGCACCCGGCGGCATCAGCGTGAAGGCGGCGACGCCGCAGGCATTGTCGAGCGCCGCCGTGATGATCCCGGCGTGGATGAAGCCGTGCTGCTGGGTGAGGTCGGCGGAATATTCCATCGCGAGATCGACCTCGCCCGGCTCCAGCCGCGCGATCGAAATACCGAGCGTCTTCATGGCGCGCTGCTGCTCGAACATGGCGGTCGCGACCGCACGATAATCCGTGTTCTTCGGCTCGAAGCGCGGCATGGGTCACGCCATTGCCGGTTCGAGATGCCGTATTGTCAGTTCCATCACTTGCTCCGGCTCTTTTGTCTCTTGATACGGTAGCGTATCAGGCCCTCTCCAGGTTAGCAATACGGTACCGTATCGACACTCGGCGAGACCGCACCAATGAGCGACGCCAAAGGAGAGCCGCGAACCGGAGAGGCACGCGCCGGCGAGGTTCGCCACGAGAGCTGGATCGCGGCCGGCTTTGAGGAAATCGCCCGGACCGGCGTCGAGGGTGTACGGGTCGAGGTGCTGGCCAAGAATCTCGGCGTCACCAAGGGCGGCTTTTACCGCCGCTTCCGCGACCGAGCGGCGCTGCTGGACGCCATGCTGCAGCACTGGAGCGCGGGCCGCGTCGCCGCAATCGAGAAACAGACCAGCCTCGACGGCGCGACCGCGCGCGAGCGGCTGAAGGCGCTGATCGCGCTCTATTCCGAGCGCATGAACACCGAGGCCATGGCGGTCGAACTGGCGATCCGGCAATGGGCCCGCTCCGACGAACTGGCGGCCAATGCGGTGGCGAGCGTCGACGCCGCGCGGCTGAAGAATGTCGGGCATCTCTATCGCGCGACGGGACTGGCGGCCGAGGAGGCCGACGCGCAGGCCTTCCTGTTCTACTGCTTCGTGTTCGGGCAGAGCTTGCTGTTTCTCGAACGCGGCCAGCGCAAGCGCGCGCAACTGGTGGCGAAGTCAGCCGAAACATTGCTCCGCGAAACATAGGCGCGGCCGAAACCTCCGGCCGCGCCTGTATCGATTGCTGCCTAGGCCGAGCCCTTCAGCTTCTTGTTGCATTCGCTGTAATAGCCGCCGCCCTTCTGGATCCACTTCATCCCGCCATTGGCGTTGCTGGCCTTGTTGGCGTTGTATTGATCGAGGCAGGTGTGGAAGCGCTGCTTCGTCGCCGTCTCCTTCGAATATTTTGCGTCGACTGCGCTCGGAAAAGTCGCGGGGCCGGATGGCGCCGCCGGCGCAGCCGCAGGTGCGGCTTCCTTCTTGGCAGCCGTCTTCTCTTCCTTCGGCGCGGCGGCCGGAGCCGCAGCGGCGGCAGCGGGCGCGGCGTCGGCTCCGCACTGGGCTTTCCGGAAGTCGTTCCACTTCTGGCCGCCGAGCGTGCCGGCGGCCTTCGCGGCCTGGTATTTGGCGCTGCATTCCTGCGCCGTCAGGGCATTCGCCTGCGACGTCATCGCAAACGCAGCCAACGCCGACAGCGCACACGCGCCCAGTATTTTTGCTTGAATAGTCATCCCTGGTCTCCTTAGGGCAGTAGTCATCTGCGGCGACCATCCTAGCGCAACCACAGCTTGCGACAACGCATCGGCCCACCGCTGTAGTAAAAATTTTCTGGCGGCGAACAGGCGCGATCCGCCGTCGCATTCAGCCCGCGTTCAGCCAAGGCTACGGGACGTTTGTGCAGGCATTGTGCAGACGCTACCCATGCATTGCTGCAATCGCGTGACGCATTTGTCCGGTGCAAGCGGATTTGCCATAAGGCGGCGTGAGCCTGATCCCCGCCTCGATATCCTCCGCTATGTCCGACCGCGCCAAGATTCTCGGCACGCTCGAGACGCTCGTCATCGGTGCCGCCGGCGGCCTCTTGTTTCTGTGGCTCAACCTGCCGGGCGGGTTGATTTCCGGCGCGATGGCCGCGGTGGGCATCGCCGCGCTGGCGGGGCGGCCGGTCACCATGCCGGCGATCCTGACGCAGAGCGTTTTGGTGCTGCTCGGCATCACGCTGGGCTCGCTGGTGTCGCGGCAACTGATCCAGCACATGAGTGCCTATCCCCTGACCATCGGCCTGTTGGCGCTGGCGACGTTCTGCTCGACCTTCGGCTCGAGCTTCTATCTGCAGCGCATGCACGGCTGGGACCAGACCTCGGCGCTGCTGGCAGGAAGTCCCGGCGCGCTGTCGCAGATCACCATGCTCGCCGCTGAGAAGGGCGCCGATGTCGCGGCAATCGCGGTGGTGCAGACCATGCGCGTTATCATCCTGACCGCCGCCCTGCCGCTGCTGCTGGCTTTGACCGGCATTGCGTCGAGTACGCCGACGGAAGTGGCGAGCCTCATTGCTTCGCCGCTCGAGCTCGCCGTGCTGGCGGCCGCGGCCATCGCCGTCGCACTGCTCTTGCGGCTCGCCAAATTTCCGGCGAGCTGGATGTTCGGCGCGATGATCGCTTCCGCCGCGCTGCACGGCACCGGCCTCATCGACGGCGGCCTGCCGCCCTGGATGCGCGGCGTGGCGCTGGTCGGCATCGGCGCCGTGATCGGCACGCGCTTTGCGCGCATCAGCAAGTCGACGCTGCTCAGCCACATCAATGCCGGGCTCGGCTCGTTTGCGGTCGCGATTCTCATCTCCGCCATTTTCGTCACGGTGATCATGCTGGCCACCGATGTGCGCTTCGCCGACGTCGTCGTCGCGTTTGCACCAGGCGCGATGGATGCCATGCTGGCGCTGGCGCTCACGCTGCATATCGATCCGATCTTCGTCGGCGCCCATCATCTGTCGCGCTTTGTGTTCGTCTCGATCACGACGCCCGGCATCGTGCATCTGTTCGGCCGCCCACAGGAGGACGTGGACGATTAGACGAAGTCGATTTTTGCGGGCTATCACTCGTCGTCCCTGCGCGGGGAAGTCTCGTAGGGTGGGCAAAGCGCAAGCGTGCCCACCATCACTTGCACCGGACATTGGATTAGTGAGCACGGCGCTATCGCGCCTTTGCCCACCCTACGAGGCTGCCCGCTTGGCCGACACGATGCCCCACATGGCGATCGCCGCCATCGCCAGCGAGATCAGCACGTTGTAGCCGGCAAGCGAGAGCCCGAGGAAGCGCCACTGCACCTCGTCGCAGCGGATCACCTTCACCGTGTCGAGACGCTGCAGCAGCGTGCCGGCGCTGCCGAGATCGGCCAGCGGGCCGGAGCAATCGGTCGGGCCCTGCCAGAATTGCCATTCGACGCCGGCGTGATAGCCGCCGAGCCAGGCATTGGCGAGCGCAGCGAGCAGAAGCACCGCAAACCCGGCCAGCGCTACCTGCCGCGGCGCCCCGCGCGAAGCGGCAAAGGCGACCAGGAGGCCGAGCGGGACCGCCAGATAATAGGCGTAGCGCTGTTCGAGGCAGAGCGGACAGGGGCGGATATCCAGCACAAGCTGGAAGAACCAAGCGCCTGCCAGCGTCGCCGCGGCGACGACCGCGATCGCCAGCGCCGCAACGACGATCGGATCGGCGGGACGGCGCGCGTGCGACGGATGGAGGGCATCTGACGTCACGGATGTTCTCCGGAGCATGGGTCCATGCTCAAAAATAGGCATCAGCCTCCTATCCCGCCACTGCAAAGGTGTCGAGACAGGCCACAATCACTTCCGCGCGGGTTGACCCGGAAGCGCCGCCCGCTATATTCCGCCGGCTTCGCCGCACCGGCCTCCCGGCCTCGCGTCCGAAGGCCCCTGTGGCGGAACTGGTAGACGCGCTCGACTCAAAATCGAGTTCCGCAAGGAGTGCTGGTTCGATTCCGGCCAGGGGCACCATTCAATGCCAACGATCGCCGGTTACCCGCGAGATTCCCGCCACGACGTCAGGCCGGTTCTTTTCTAGCCAGGCCACAGCCTCCGAGCCGTCGACAATACACTCGAATGTTTCCCAGGTTGGGTCCTCCAGGGATTCTAGCTGCAGCCGCTTTGCCGCGTACTCGACTAGGTCATGCACGCGTTCGTATCCTCGTCGGTACTCCATAGATTCCGCGATCGCCGTGCTGGCCCACCCTCGTCGGGCCAAATCGATAATGCGTGGAGCATCGGCCTCGCTGAACCATGGTGTGGCATCGAACTCGATACACAGGATATTATCGGCGGTATGGCAAGTAGCGTGGATCATTGAGTCCCTTTCTGTCGTGCGTGCCCATCAGCCCTTGACCAGGTCCCCCAGCAAATTGGCTGTCACCATCAGCTTGGCAAGCGTCAGGCCGCTGGCCGCGATCTCCTCGACCAAGCGGCGGATGCGTGTCGCTTCAGGATGAGCAGCGAGCCAGTTGGCAACGGCCTGCTGGCCGGACTCGCTGGTTGCCAGCATGTTGGCGACCAGTGTTCTTTCCGCGGCCGCGATCTGGTCAACGGCGCGATCGATGGCGAGACGTTCGTAATTATCGTTCGCGGGCACGCTACGCGCGGCAGCGATGATGCGATTGAGGCTGAAATCGGCCTCGGCAGCGAAAAAGGTCGTGGCGGCGTCACCGATGGCCCGGTTGGTGCGCTCCGCAACGGTTACGATATCCGGTGCCGAAACCAGGGCATCGAGATTAGCGAGCTCGGCGGCAAGGTCGGCCGGCACGCCGGCATCGATCAGGTCCTGCCGCCGCCTGGTGCGCCCGCTTCGCAAGTCCTCCGGCAGGCTCTTGTCGAGCCCGGCGGCAATCTGCCGGATTCCGGGGCCGAAGCGTGCGATCACGGCATCGAGGCCCGCCTTGAAATCGACATTGCGCACATACCAGACCATGCGGGAGAGCAGGAGATCCTGAATCGCCGCGTAGAGGGTAAGTTGCAATTGCCCGTCGATGCGGGTGTCGAGCGCGTCTATCGCGGCATTCAGCCGCTTGAGCCCGTAGCATTCATCCACCGCGACATAGGCCATGACAATCGTCGGGATATCGGCATCGGTCTCGTCGATCAGGCGCACGACAGAGGCCGGGCCGCCGCGGTTGATCACGGCATTGGCGAGATTGGTCGCGATGATCTCCCGCCGCAGCCGATGCAACTGCACCGCTGTCGGGAATTTGTCTTGAACCTCGCGCGGAAAATACTGGGACAGCTCGCGGGCAAGATAAGGATCGTCGGGTACGCCGGTGACGAGCAGGTCATCGTAGAGCGTCAGCTTGGCGTAAGCGAGCAACACGGCAAGTTCAGGCCGCGTCAGAAGCGCACCGCGCCTCGTGCGTTCGGCGATCGCGGCATCATCGGGCAAGAATTCAACAGCGCGGTTAAGCAGGCCGCGCTGCTCAAGCGATTGCATCAAGCGGGTGAGGAAGCCGATCTCGGCCAGGCCCCTACGTTCGGCGAGGGAGAGCGTCAGCGTCTGCAGATAGTTGTTGCGCAGTACCAGCGTGCCGACCTCCTCGGTCATCGCGGCGAGCAGGCTATTGCGGTCGGCAGGGGTGAGGCGTCCCTCGCGCTCGGGGCGAGCCAACGCGATCTTGATGTTGACCTCGACGTCGGACGTGTTCACGCCGGCCGAATTGTCGATCGCGTCGGTGTTGAGCTTCACGCCCTTCTGCGCCGCTTCAATGCGGCCGCGCTGGGTGACCCCGAGATTGGCGCCTTCGCCGATCACCCGGGCACGGACATCCGCGCCCGCGATGCGGATTGGATCGTTGGCGCGATCGCCGACATGATCGTCGCTTTCGCCCGACGCGCGGATATAGGTGCCGATGCCGCCAAACCACAGAAGGTCCGCGCGCGCTCTCAGGATCGCGGTCATCACCTCGAAAGGCGTCGCTTGCGGCCTGTCGAGATCGAGAAGGATCCGCAGTTCCGGTGTGAGCGGGATCGCCTTGAGCGAGCGCGAGAACACGCCGCCGCCTGGCGAGATCAGCGACTTGTTGTAGTCCTGCCAACTCGAGCGCGGCAGGTCGAACAGGCGCTTGCGCTCGGCGAAGCTGCTCGCCGGGTCGGGCGCAGGATCGATGAAAATGTCGCGGTGATCGAAAGCCGCCACCAGCTTTGTCGCCGGCGACAGCAGCATGCCGTTGCCGAAGACATCGCCGGACATGTCGCCCACGCCGACCGCGGTGAAGGGCGTGGTTTGAATGTCAGTGCCGAGCTCGCGGAAGTGACGCTTGACCGCCTCCCAGGCTCCTCGCGCCGTGATCCCCATCTTCTTGTGGTCATAGCCCTGGCTGCCGCCGGAGGCGAAGGCATCGCCGAGCCAATGGTTCTTCTCAGCCGAGATCGCATTGGCGATGTCGGAGAAGGTAGCCGTGCCCTTGTCGGCGGCGACGACGAGGTAGGGGTCGTCGCCGTCGTGGCGCAGGGTGGAGTCCGGTGGCACGATGATGTCGCCGTCGAAGTTGTCGGTGAGCTCGAGCAGCGTGCGAACGAAGATGCGATAGGCTTCGGTGCCCTCGGCCAGCCAGGCCTCGCGATTGGACGGCGGCGGCAGTCGCTTGGGTACGAAACCGCCTTTGGCGCCGACGGGAACGATTACGGCGTTCTTGACCTGCTGGGCCTTGACCAGACCGAGGATCTCCGTGCGGAAATCCTGCGGCCGGTCGGACCAGCGCAAGCCACCGCGCGCCACCTTGCCGAAGCGCAGATGAATGCCTTCGACACGGGGCGAATAGACGAAAATCTCGTAGAGCGGTCGCGGAGCCGGCAGGTCCTCGATCCTGCGCGCGTCGAACTTGAAGGAGATCACCGGACGCGGATGTCCGTCCTCGCCGACCTGCCACAGGTTGGTGCGGATGGTTGCCTGCACCAGATTGGTGAACCGGCGCAGGATGCGGTCTTCATCGAGTGAGGCGACAGATTTGAGCTGCTCCTCGATCTCGGCAAGCAGGGCGCGCTCGCGCGCCGAACGTTCGGCGTCGGTGGCGGCGAGGCGTGGATCGAGGCGGGCCTGGAACAGCGCGACGAGGTTGGCGGTGATCGCGGCGTTCTTGCGCAGGGTTTCCCACATGTAGTCCTGGGTGAACGGCGCGCGGATCTGGTGCAGGTAGCGGGACAACGCGCGGATGGCCGAGACTTCCCTCCAACCCAGAGCCGTGCGCAGGATTAGCGCGTTATAGCCGTCGGACTCGGCGCGGTCGCGCACCACCGCCATCATCGAGGCTTCCAGGCGATGGCTGAATTCCGGGCTGATCTCGATCGGCTGGCCGTCGCTGGTCTCGATCGTCATATCGTGCAGCCATACCGGCGCCGGCCGGGCGACGGGCACGATCTGATAAGTCCGTTCGTTGACTACGCGCAGGCCGTGATTCTCGATCACCGGCACGCGGTAGGACAGTGACAGCGGTACGGCGTCGGAGAAGACCTTGAGGCCGAAGCGCCTGGGATCGTCATGGCCCTCGTCGCGGTGAACCGAAATCGCCACCGGGCGCGCTGTCGTGAGCTTTTCGATGGTGGCGATGTCGGCGATCGCTCGTTCCGCGCTGAAAACCTCTGTGTAGCCGCCGGCGAAGGCCCGGGCATAGCGGTTGGCGAGCATGCGTGCGCGCATGCCATCGGTAGACGCGTTAAGCGCGACCTTGAGCTTGTCGGCCCAGGTCGCAGCAATCGCGCTGATCCCGGCTTCGAGTGTCGCGCGCTCGACGACGGGCGTTTTGCCTTCATAGCGCCCGATGATGTAATGGACGCGCGCAAGTGATCCTTCGGGGAAAGACACGTAGGAGGCCGCCAGCCGTCCCTCATAGGCGTGCGATAGGAAGTTGGCGACGCGCGTGCGCACGTCGGTGTCGTACTTCTCGCGCGGAATGAAGGCGAGGATGGAGACGAAGCGATCGAACTTGTCCACTCGGGACAGCGCCCGGACGCGGGGACGCTCATAGAGGATCAGGATCTCCATGACGAAATTGTAGAGCGTGTCGACGTCGACCTGGAATAGTTCGTCACGCGGATATTCTTCGAGAATATGCATGAGCGCCTTGCCCGAATGGCTGTTCGGGTCGAAACCCGCGCGCTGCAGGACTCGCTCCACCTTATGGCGGACATAAGGGATCTGCCGTGCCGACCGCGTGTAGGCGCCCGAGGTGAACAGGCCGACGAGCCGCAATTCGCCTTCGAGGCGGCCATCGGGCGTGTAGAGCTTGATGCCCACATAGTCCATCCGGATGCGGCGATGAACGCGGCTGGAGACATTGGCCTTGATCACGATGAGCAGTGTCGGCTCGCGCATGAACTCGCGAATTTCCGCCGTCATCACCACCATTTCGGTACCGCGGCGCAGGACCTTCACATCGGGATCTCGCAAGATGCCGAAGCCTTCGCCGGTCGAGACGTCGTCGGACGCATCAGCTTCTGGCGCGATGCGATATTCGCGCAGGCCCAGAAAGGTGAAATTGTCCGCGCACAGCCATTGCAGGAACTGGCTGGCTTCGGCGACCTCATCGATCGGCAGCGGCGGCGGATTGGAAGAGAAGGTCCTGATCGCCTCCTCGATGCGGGCGCGCATGGGTTTCCAGTCGGTGACGCAGGCGCGGACGTCGTTCAACGTCCTGGTCAGGCCGTCGATCAGCCTCTGGCGGTCGGCCTCGGCGTCCAGGCGGGTGATGTGGAGATGTATCAGGCTTTCGCGCGCGCCTCTTGCTCCATCCGGCAGTGCGTCGCCATGGAAGCGCATGAGCTGGCCTTGCTCGTCGCGCTCCACGGCGATGATCGGGTGAGCAACCAGGGCGACCTCGATGCCCTGCTCGGCGAGCTCCGCCAGCGTGGAATCGAACAGGAAGGGCATGTTGTCGTTGAGAACTTCGAGCACGGAGATCTCGCGGCGATCCGGCATCATCGGATTGACGACGCGGATATCGGCGCGACCCGCCGTGCGCCGCTGCACATGTTGCCAGGCCTGCTCGGCCAGGAAGGCCAGCGAGGTGGCGTCGTAGCCGGCGAGATCCTCGCTATTGGTGTGGCCGAACAGCAGCTCGGCAAACATCCGGGGGGTCTTGCCCAGTTGCACGCTTCCCGCTGCATCGCGGATCAGGGTCGCCCGGGCCTTGTCGTCGCGCCACGCTTCCATGACCTCCTCCATTTCTCGCAACGGCCGACCGCAATCGCGATCATCAGCTTGATTCTGGAGTGCATCCCTTCGAGGGCGGTTGTCCGCGATCCCACGGCGGGAAATCTCCGGTCTCGTATCTTTGATATTACCACCCCCGAGCGGCCAAGGCGCGCGAAGTCGTGGCGCGCATGCCGAAATGCACTCGACCGGGTCGCTAAAAATCTAAAGCAATTTCAATTACATATATGTCGCTAATTTAGTCTGCATGGCGCACCACGCTTCGCCCTTGTGGGCTATGCGTGGCGCAGCCGCTCAGAACCGCGAGGCCGAAGCGTGTCGGGCGAAGCTTGAGCCTGCGACAGCGAAGACGGACAGCCTTCCACTGCTTTCGCAGCTTCGAAGCCGACTCACCTCACTGGTAACCGGCCGCTTTTTGAGAGTGACTGCCGACGCGCGGCAGTCCGTATCGCCAAATTCCACGGGTAACGCAGCCCTGCCTTTTGCCGCCGTTCGGCGTGGCGTCTCGCCTCACCGCGAAGCAGTCGCGGCTGTACGGAAATAAAATGGTTCGCTCGGAAGCGAGCCATACACAAATGGCTCCTGCTGCCGACCGGTTGCGGCCATTACGTCATCGCGCACGAAGCGGAAGAGCATGGAAATCTCCAACCCCGGCTGCTTCAGCCGCTTGAGCAGCGCTTTCATGAACGGGCTATTACCGTCGTCACCGTCATGCGCCACCTGGCCAGCTTTCGCCGCATAGGCGACCATGGTCCCGCCCTCGGGCTCCACCCGTGCCAGCCCCGTTCCGAGCGAACGCGTGCTGTTGGTAAAGCGCATCTGCGGCGCAAACGGATTGTTGCGGCACGCATCCAGCACGATGAGACGCAGTCCTCGGGCGCCTTCGATTGCCGCGCTCAGTTCGTCGATCGACACCGCTTCGAGGCGCACGTCGCGATCGGTCTTGAACTGCGCATCAACAGGCGCGAGCCAGTTGACGCCGCCCATCTCGAGCCCGTGGCCGGCAAAATAGATTACGGCCCAATCGGACGTCTCGGCTTCCTTCGCGAACATGCGCAGGGCGGCGAACATTTGCTCACGTGTCACGTCGCGCAGCAGCGTCACCTTGCGGAAGCCGAGCGCATTGAATTCCGCCGCCAACGCTTCCGCGTCGCGGCCGGCGTTCGTGAGCGGCATTACATTCTGATAGGCGCCATTGCCGATTACCAGCGCGATCCGATTGGTCCGCTCCCGTGCCGGCTGCGCCGGATCTTCAGGGCGCGGAGCCATGGCGCCATCCAGTTCGCGCAGAAGCTGCTCCGCCTCGCGGAACACATCGGCAGCATCGACACTGGAGAGCGGCAGGCGGCGTACGGCGGCCAGCGCATCGCGAGCGGCCGCAAGATTGTTCGTCCGAGACGCCGCCACGCTCTTGAGGGCGAACGCTTCAGCATTGTTCGGATCGACCTTCAATAGCGCGTCCAATACTGTCAGGGCTTCCGAGTTGCGTTTCAGCGCCACCAGGCTCTTGCCGTGCAACAGGCCAATATCCGCAGCGGTCTTCGTCTGCGAATAGCCGGGCGCGCTCTTGCGCGCGCGAGCCTTCCCGACCTGGGCGAGCGCCTCTTCCGCACGGCCGATCTGCAGCAAGAAGTCAGCCTGCATGATGAAGTTGTAGGTCTCGCCGGGCTGTAGCTTGGCCGCCTGGTCCAGGTCGGCACGGCTCTCGGTAATGCGACCGCTTCGCACCAGCGCCGCGGCGCGATTGCGCAGGGTGCCGGCACGGTCGGCATCGGTACGTGCTACCGCGAGCGCCTTCGTCGCGTCTTTTACCGCGAGGTCGAACTGACCGAGTCCGCTGCGGATCACCGTCCGATTGAGCCAGGCGTCGAAATAGCCCGGATTGTCTTCAAGCGACCTGTCGCAATTCGCCAGTGCGTTCCGATAGTCGTGCCGAATGATGTAATTGTAGCAACGGTTATAGTAGGCGGTCGCACGTTCGCGCGCCGGTATGCCGCGGGTGTTGATGATCGCCATGCAGGCGGTGAGTCCCGCCTCGCCGTCGTTATTGCGGCAGGTGTTCCATAGATTTGCGCGGTTGTCGGAAGGTGCGGCCAGCGATGCCCTGGCGACAGGCAGCAGTGTGGCCAGCACGAGCAAATACGCCAGGCCAAACCTCGGTCCGCAAGCGCGCCGATACCAGGATGGAAACGAGGTCATGACCTCTTGAGCCCAGCGTCGTGTCTTGGCGGGCTGGCTACATCAATGACGTGCAATGGTGCGCCGAAAGCCCGCGACACCCTCTTGATCAGCACGATCATGGCCGTTGCGACGATCAGGAAGATCGACCCGATGAAAGCCAGGATGATCGGCATCAGCCAAAGGGAAAACACGCCCCGGATCGCAGCCGATTCGGGTACATCGGGATCGTAGAGAACCGAGACGGTTTGACCGGTGCGGTAAGCCGGCGGATTGCTGCGCAGCCCGGACTGAAATTCAATGGTGCGACCGTCCCTCGTCTGGAAGCGCACGACTGGCGCAAACAGGTAGCCCTTATCCTCGCTGTCGCGCAGGCGCACCATCTCGATCACCGACCCGGGCGTTTCAAGAGCGCGTTCAATCCATGTTTTTGTTGACCAGACACTGAAGCCCGCTCCGAGCAATAGCAGCAGGCCAACCGGTATCAGGACGAACTTGGCAATACGGCTGAGAAAAACTGCAGGATCTTCCATGAAAAGACGCGCGCTGCGGCAAACATTGTTGTAGGCGAGGATGTGTCTTGGCGCGGACCGAAAGGTTCAACGCGCCACGGGTGTCATGACACCAGCGGCGAGCTCAGCTCCCGAGCAACACTAGACAGCAATCTGCGCACAGGACCAGGTATCATATCCGCTCACTTCTTCCCGAACGCGCCGAGCAGTCCGCCCAACAGCTTCGATGCAATCCCACCCAGCGCGCCGAAGCCGCCGGTGGCGCCGATTACGCCGGTGATGATCGGAATCAAGGTCGCCATCGTCGAGCCTGAAACCGGCGCGGTTGTGCTTGGCGCCTGGCCGGCGATCGCTCCCAAATTGAAGGGCAAATTGAGAATGCCGGCCGACTGCAGCAGGGTAACGATACCGAGCACGCCGGCAGAAAGCTGTACGCTCGGCCGCGTCATGGCCGGCGCGAGTGGCTCGGCGGGCTTGTCCGGCTTTTCGGTGCCCGGAAGCGGCTTGCCGGTCAGCCGCTCGTAGAGCAGCGGCATCAACACGGTGATGAGATCGACCGGCGCCGCCGCGGCGCCAGGCTGTTGCGGCGTTACCGGCTGCGAGACGACCGGCGCCGGGACAGTGTTGACCGGTTGCGCGAGCACCGGCGCATTCGCGATCGGCGTGACCGCCGGCATCGCAACGGGCTTGCCGGTCGCAAGCACGGTAAGAAGCTGCGTGATGTCGAGTTGCTTGCCGGTAAGCGCCGACTGCAGAATCAGCGGCAGCAGCAGTTCGAGGCCTTGGCCCGGCTTGGCTGGATCGGCGGCCATCGGTTTCTCCTTCGATAGCAACATGAGAATGAGCGGGAGCAGTTGCTGCAGGTCGAGCGCGGCAGCGCCAGCGGCGGGACCCGTCTCCGCGACCGTAACGCCGGGCTTGACGGTTTCGACCCCGAGCGAGACGCCGAGCGCTGCCGCCGTCTCCGGCCCGACCGCGCCATCGACGACCATGCCCTCGGCTTCCTGGAAACGCAGCACGGCAGCTTGCGTGTTCAATCCGAACTCGCCGTCGATCAGACCGGGATCGAAGCCCTTGGCGGCCAGCGCCGCCTGGATGCGCGCAACCACGGCCATATCCATGTTCGGCGCACCGACCTCGTAGATGACGGCCGGCGGGCTGACCTTGATCGGCGCGGCATTGTCATAGGAGATGCCAGGAATCAGGATGCCGGTGTGCCAGCCGCGGCCATGCACCGTGTCGGCCACCACGCCGTAACGCCGTCCCTTGGCCTCGATGGTGCCGCCGTTGCCGTCGCATACCGCGATGTGGCCCATCTTGCCGGGACCCGGCGGATAGCGGAGCACGATGCCGCCGACGGTCGCCGCCGCCTCCTCCACCGAAACGCGCTTGCCTAGCCGCTCGAGGTCAGCCTTCCAGGCACCGGTATAGGCATCGGCCTTGGCCGGCTGTGCCGTGTGGTCGACGCAGCCGTAAAGCGTGCCGGCTTCCTGATAGACCAGCCATGAGACGAACTCGGCGCAGTCCCACGGGCCATGCCAATGCGGATCGTCCTTCGGCACCTGGGTGTTGACGTATTGCTCGCCGATATGCGCGCGGGCGCGCTGCACCAGGCCCGCACCCGAGGGCACACCGCTCGCGGGCGGCTGGGCAACGGCTATGGCCGGCAGACCGTCGAAGAAGGCGTCGGCGCTGCCGGCCTTGTACATTTGATGGGCCTGACGCCACTGCTCCTCGGTCAGGTTATTGCCTTTGCCCGACTCGCGGCCTGCGATGGCTTTCAGCAGGGCAATGGCCTGCACGGCATCGTCGACCATCTCCTTCGTCAGGATGGCGTTCGCGTCATAGCCGGGCACGCCGAAACCGTGTCGGCCGGTCCACTTCGTTCCGGCCTCGCCGATCCGCATGCCGACATAGCTGCGCGACAACAGGTCGAAGTTCGAGGCAGCGCCGTTCACCGGCGAGGGAAAGCGCGCGATCTTGTGGCCGCCACCGATGATGCCATAGCCGGTCTGGCCGAAGCGCGCGGCGCGCGCGCTGGGATATTGTGCGCCGGGATTGTTGTAGCGGAACGAAGCGACCTCGCTGCCTGCAACGTCGTCGCGGTTATCAGCGGTTGAAGGATCGGTAGACCTGCCGATTTGACCCATTGCGCGCTCCCCCGTTTGTGTGCCTGTTGCCAGTTTCCTCTTCACCGATCGCTGCGTCCTCGGCCTCGGTTTGTTGCTCATTGGCCGGCCCAGATCTGCCCTTTCGGCATGATGATCCGATCGTCGCGGCCAGTGACAACCGGCCGGACGCGCTGTCCGTACTATCGATATTCGCTTGCGCAGCCGGAGCATGATGGCTCACGGCGAAACGTGAAGAGCCTACATCGTTTTGCAGCCTTCACGTGTGAGCTAGCTAACAGTTGTGATGCAGGTCACCTGCAATTAGGTGCATCGGCCGCCGTTCTCGCGGCTGCCGGCGCGACGGTCGGTTGCGCGCCGGCGCCGGCCCAGCATGCGGGCCATGGCACGCCATCAGCATTCGGTGACCGCGCACTCTACTCGCGCGTCACGCCTTCGCTGGCATCATCTGCGATTTAGTTGCTGTCACCGTAGTTCTGACCATGATAGCCCTTCACTTAGCTGACGCGTGGCAGGGCGGCGCCCACTGCGTGGTCGATGACGTAGCGCCAGGTGCCATCTGACTGGCGGCGGACCAGTTCGGCCGAGCTGCCGGACGCCACGATGGAGCCGTCCTGGGCGCGCAGTTCCCAATCTGCGCGCAGCAGAGCGACGTCACTGTGCTGAACGCAAAAGTTATTGCGCGACGTCATTGTGCCGGATGCTTGCAGCAGGCCCTGCAACTCACCAGCGATCGCGTCGAGCCCTATCAGACTTCGCTCGCTTCCATCCACGCGCAGGACGGCATCCACCTCGTAAAGCGCGAGCAGATTGTCTATGTTACGGCTGTTGAAGGCTTGAGCGAATGCCTCATTCATCTGGGCTGGCTCAGTCGCGGTCATGTCTCATCTCCTCGTTGTTGGGAGAAGGAAAGAAACACACCCCTTCAGTGCTAACCAAACGGGAAGGAAGCTGCATTGTCATCTGCTGCGCTACGATTAGAACTCGACAATCCGCAACCGCGTCGCCCGGCAGATTGCCCGGTCGAGGATTGGCTGGCCTTCCTGGGCCACCGGTGGAACGCGCTTGTGCTCTGGCACCTGAAGGACGGTCCGAAACGGCACGGAGAGCTGGCCGAGCTTCTACCGGGCGTATCTCCGAAGGTGCTTTCCGAGCGTCTGGATGGGCTTGAAAATCGAGGCTTGGTGCTGCGCTCCCCAACCGTTGCATTCCCACGGCGCGTGACCTACTCGCTCTCGCTCAAGGGCACCGAGCTCCTAAGCATCCTCGATCGGCTTGAGCTTTGGTCACGCCGGGGATGATCGAGCGGCTGCTTGCTCGCATGACCAGACAAGCTGACGGCATTAGCGTAGAATCGTGATCGCCGGCACATCAGAAGCCCGCTCTCACGCCTCCCGATACCAGCTCGCGAGCTGCCAGCTTGCCGCCGGCCGCTGCGACCCGGGTCCGGGAGATGATGGGCTTCTATTACGAGTGCACTCGTACGCTCAACTAGCCATCGCCATCGCCCCGAGCACACGAGGGGCAGACCTGAGCTTGGTCATGATCACAACGTGGACCAGGAGATCGACAGGAACCAGCATCGCGGGCACGAAGATCCAGGGCAACGTCCCCATGACGAGCGTGCCCGGCCCTTCCGTGAACACGCGGAATGGTGTGCCGGGGACTGACAGCATCGCAAGAGTGAGAGCGGTAAGCAGATCGAGCAGTCCGAACGCGTTCCAGGCGCCGAGCCATAGCTTCGGCATTTTGACCCCAAGTACCAGCAACGGCACGAGCAAGAGCGCTATGGCGCCCGTAATGATGTCGCCAATAGCGGCGACCGGCGCGAACGGCGCCGATAGCCGCCCGTCGAAATAGAGAAGCAAGAAGAACACGCCGGCGACACGGCCGGCATGCACCGCCACCAGGGCTGGCATTGGAACCGACAGCAATGCGTCGCGCGCCTGCGGGATCAGCACCCAGGCTCCAAACAGGATCGCAAGAAAAAGGGTGAATGGCACGAGGTTGACCGGAAACGGGCCAAGAGCCCCGGGCGAGAGGACTCCCAGTCCATAGACTGCGACGACGGCTGCGAGCCACGCCGCCGTCGCAGCAAAAAGGGCAATCTTGGTTGCTCCGCGAAGGAACGCAGGGCCAATCAACAGACCCGCCTGAGCCGCGCAATACGCGGTGGCAAAAATCGCCGCGACGATATCGAGCATGATGACCTCCCGGAGCATTTGCTGCTGCGCCACAACCGAACCCGGCGTATGATAGTGAACATCATGTTCGGAACAACAGACAGCCCGTGACCCGCCGTTCGTTACCGAACGATCGACGGCACGAGTCCGGAAAAGGTGAGAAATGGGAGAGATCGACCGGCGCGTCGCGCGCACGCGGCGAACGCTTCACGAGGCACTGATCCGGCTGATCATGCGCAAGGGCTTTGATGCCCTAACCGTGCAGGAGATCATCGACGAGGCCGATATTGGCCGCGCAACTTTCTACGCCCACTACCGCAGCAAGGACGCTCTCCTCCGCGGCGGCTTCGAGCGGCTTCGCAGCGAGTTGAAAGCCGCACGACAAGGCGTGCGGCATGGCGGCGAGCAGGATCCGCCACTGACATTCAGCCTCGCGATGTTCGAGCATGCTTGCGCCTACCGGGATGTTTATCGTGCCATGTTGGGAGGAAAGGGCAGCAGCATCGCCGTCAACGAAATCCGCCGCGTCCTTTCCGAACTGGTGAAGGAGGAATTGACGACGATCGGCGACGATGGTGCGGTGCCGCGCGAACTGATGCTGCAATTCGTTGTAGGCACGTTTCTGACAACACTGACATGGTGCCTCGAGAAGCGGCCGAAACTGGCGCCTTCCGAGGCGAACGCCATTTTCCGTCATCTGGCGATGCAAGGCATTGGGCGGGCCATCGTCTCGGACGGCCGCCAACGGTAGAATCCATGCCTTGCGGTTGCGACCTCCCGCACTGTCACAGAAATTATCTGTGTCTCATTCCAGGGGTGCAGTCCAGTGCTGACCGTAATTCCTGCCTTTGCTGGCATCACCTGCGATTTAGGAGCACAGTAATTGTCTACACCGGCACATCCGATGTTCCGCTCTCACGCCTCCCGATACCAGCTCGCGAGCTGCCACAGATCGTTGTCCCAGCCGGAGATATGCGCGGTCAGCTTGCCGCCGAGCGCGGCGACCCGGGTGCGGGAGACGATGGGTTGGATGTGATTGTCTGACACGACGAGGTCGTTGAGCTTGATGAACAGCGCCGCGCGCTTCACCGCGTCGAGCTCCCGCTCGGCCTGCTTGTAGATCTCGTCGTATTCCTTGCTTTGCCAGCGCGAGACATTGCGCCCCTGCCACTTGTTTTCCTTGTTCGCCACCTGCCACGACACATACTGGTTCATGAAGAACTGCGGATCGGCCTGCGGCATGGTGGTGTTGTACATCTGCGCGTCGCAGTAGAAATGCGTGTAGGTGTCGGGATTGGCGGCGTCGGAGGAGAAGAACACCGATCCCACCACCGACTTCAGTTCGACGTCGATGCCCGCTTTCTGGCACGCCTGCTTGACGATGGCCTGGGTCTTCTGCCTGGGCGCATTGATCGAGGTCTGGAACACGAACTTCAGCCGCTTGCCGTCCTTGGCGCGAATGCCGTCGCCGCCCTTTTTCCAGCCGGCGGCCTCGAGGATCTGGTTGGCCTTCTCGATGTTGAACTCGAATTTGGTGTTCTTCGACCGGAAGCGTTCCGGGTTGTTGAGGAAGTTCGCGGTAGCCCGCGCCGTGCGGCCATAGATGTGTTTCTCGATCGACGCGCGATCGATCAGGAGATTGATGGCCTGGCGCACGGCCGGATCGCTGAACAGCGGATGTTTGGTCTTGATGCTGGCGCGCTCGCCGTCGACCTCGACCGCGGGATCAGTCGAGTTGAGCTGTATGAATTCGACATTGCCAGACGGGGTGATGTTCACCCTGCCCTTTCCGGCGGCTTCCAGCCTCAGCAGGATATCCTCTTCGACCAGCATGTTCCAGGCATAGTCGTATTCGCCGGACTGCAGCACCGCGCGCGCCGCCGACACCGCGTCGCCGCCGCCCTTGACCTCCACCTCATCGAAATGCGGCCGGTTGGCGACGTGGTAGTTGGGATTGATCTTGCCGCGGAGCATGTCGCCCGGCTTGAAATCCGCGAACAGATAGGGGCCGGTGCCGACCGGCTTCAGATTGTTCGGCGCCTCGCGCGACTTGGCGCCGACGTAATCCTTGAACAGATGCTTCGGGATGATCATGCCGTAATTGCCAACAAAGGCATCGGCCCAGAACGGAGTCGGCTTGGCAAAGGTGAGGCGGACGGTGAACTCGTCGATCTTCTCGACCGTAATGTCCTTGTAGTTGGCAATCGAGACCGCCGCGGTCTCCGGTGTTTTGGCATATTCCCAGGTGAAGACGACATCGTCGGCCGTGAACGGCATGCCGTCATGCCATTTGACGCCGCGTTTCAGCTTCCAGACCACCGAGCGGCCGTCCTCGGACAATCCATGATTCTCCTTGCTAGGAACCTCGGCAGCGAGGATCGGGACCAGATTGCCGTCGCCATCCCATCCCGCCAGCGGCTCGTAAAAGATCCGGCAGCCTTCCTGGTCCTTGGTGCCGACGGCGAAATGAGGATTGAGCAGGGTGATGGCCTGCCAATACATCAGTTTCAGCACGCCGCCGCCGCCGGCCTTGGTCGGCTTGTAGGGAAGTGCGGTCGCAGCCATCGCGACACCCGAATGGCTCAGCATCATCCCGGCCATCGGCGCCGTAAGACCTGCGGCGATCATTCGCTGGACAAAGGTCCGCCGCGACAGCCGGCCGGTCTTGACGTCTGCAATCAGGTCTCGAAGTTCCCGTTCTTTCATGGGGCCGGCTCCTCACTGGTACGAAATGCCTCGTAACTTTCAATCAAGGAAATGGATCAGGTCAGCGCGGACCTGTCAAAGCAGGATCCGGGGCCACCCCGTCACGCCAAGTCCCGTCAGCCAAGTCCCGTCAAGCATCACCTGCAATTGAGTGCATCGGCGCGACAGTTCCCGGCTTTGTTGTCTTGACCGGGCTAGGCTTTGTTACAACCTTTGATGATCCAGCCACTTTAGCTGAGGAGCTCTCATGTCGTCGACATCCGATCTGCCGCGTCTGAACAGGAGAGCTTTCGTTGCCGTGGTTGCCGGCGCGACAGTCGGTTGCGTGCCGGCGCTCGCCCAGCATGCGGGCCATGGCACGCCGTCAGGCACAGCGCTGCCTGAAGCAGCGCCCTCCTCCGATCCGTTCGCCCGGCTTCAGGGTGGCACGCCACATCACCTCACCACCGAGCAGATCGCCCAGCGAAAGGTGGACAGTCCGGCGCCGCAGGGCCCGCAGGGGCGCTGGACGCCGAAGGCGGCGTTGCCGCTGCCGCGAAGCGAAATGGCCTGGGCCACCGCCTGGGCGGGGCGCATGCATATTGTCGGCGGCTATGGCGAAGGCCGTGTCGATCGCGCCTATCATCATGTCTACGATCCGAAGGACGACCGATGGTTCAACGCCGCGCCATTGCCGCGCGGCGCCAACCATGTTGCCGTCGTGGCGGATGCGGGGCGTGTCTACGCGCTCGGTGGATTCATCGAGCAGAATCGCAATCCGGATCCGAATGCGTTTTTCTACGACGTGGCTGCCGACAAGTGGACGACGATCGCGCCCTTGCCGCGCTCGCGTGGCGCTGCCGCGGCAGTCGCACTCGATGGTAAGATCCATCTTATCGGCGGCGCCGGCGCGCCCACCAACGAGCGCGCCAGCGTCGGCTGGCATGAGGTCTATGATCCGCAAACCGACAAGTGGGAAATCCGGAAAGCGCTCCCCGCCGCGCGCGACCATGTCGGCGCCGTCGCCTATAACGGCATGATCCATATCATCGGCGGTCGCTTCAACACCTTCGAATACAACACCGATCTTCATCACGTTTACCTGCCCGTATCAGACACCTGGAAGGAGCGCGCGCCGCTGCCTACGGCGCGTTCGGGCCATGGCCTCGTCGTCTACCGCGACCGCTTGTTCGCTATGGGCGGCGAATACGGCGTGCAGGATAGAGGCCAGATCTCGCAAGGCGTCGTATTCGGTCAGATGGAGAGTTACGATCCGAAAGAGAACACCTGGCAGTCCCATGCGCCGATGCTGACACCGCGGCACGCGGTCGGCGCCACCACGATCGGCGATACCATCTACGTTGCCGGCGGAGGCGCGGTGACGGGCGGCGCGGTCCAGTCCTCCGTGCACGAGGCGTTTACGCTTGCGGCTTGATTGCGACCTCGTCGCCGACCACGCGAAGGTCGATCCTGCCGATCAGATCGGAACGAAGCGCCTCGGCTTCGCTGATGGCGGCCATGGTCTGCCGCAAGGTGCTGACGTTCGAGCCGAGCGACACGATGCCGCCCAGCACCGCGGCAATCGAGCCGAGCGCGGCGACCTGATTGGACCCGAGCAGGCCAAGCATCGTGACGAGCATCAATCCGGCTCCAGCAGCGATTACCGACTTCGAAACCAGCGTGATCTTGCGGCAGCGCTCGGCGATCTCGGCCAGCTCCTCGAGCCGCGCTTCGATCCGCGAAATCTCGTCACTCGGGTCGTCCTCGTCCATCAATATCAAAATCCGGTTCTGCAGGGTTTGTTTCAAGAATCGTCGGCGGGCAGATCTCTTACCGCAATGATACGCCGATGCCCATCGGCCTCACTTCTCCTGCCTGTCATCCAGCCGCGGTCGTCCGGTCCACGCCCGATTGAGCCACCGGGTGGCCAGCTCGAGCCGCGGCTTTCCCTGCAGCCGCGCCTGCGCTTCGTGATAGGGGCCGACGTAGCGGAGGCGGGTCGGCAGGTGCGGATATAGGCGGCGTATCCACTTGAGCGCGCGATCCGCGGCCTTCTGATCGCGTTCGTCGAGATCGAAGCCGAAGCCTGTGCGCAGCCGCTCGGGCAACATCTGTGCGCTCAGAGCCACGTACCAGCGCGGCGGCCGCAACCACGGACGTGCACCGGTCAAGATGTGGTGGGCCACGTCACGCGCCGCGGTGCTGACGGACAAGGTATCCGATCGAGCCATCGCGGCGTTGTAGTCGGCGAAGGATGACCAATCCGCCGGCAGGTCCGCAGGTCTCAGCCCGAACAATGCGCCGAACAGCCGGCTTTCGGCCCAATATTGCTCGCGCTCTTCGGGCGAGAGCGGAGGCAAGACGAGGTCGTGCGCGATGGCGGCAGTTTCGACGAGGGTGGCGTGAACCCAGCGCAGCGCGGCGATGTCGTTGGCATTGTAGGATGACCCCTCGTCGAAGCGGCCGGCCGTTTCGGGCAACACGCCGGAGATCATCGCGTGCCGCCGATGCAGACGCCGGGCCGCGGCAGTCGCGCCATCGAGCGAACCGAACACCATTGTGAACATCAGCTCAAACGTTCGATGAAAGCGGCCGACCGGATCGGTAAAGGTGCGCGAGTGCTCGGCAATAGCGGTCGCGACCCAGGGATGCGCAAGTTGAAGCAGCAAGGCGCGCCCGGCTCCCAGAAAGATCACGGCTTCCCTGTCGATCCGCCACGTCATCGACGCCGGGCCAAAAATGCCCTCAGCCGACCCGGCAGCGCCGGCCCTGACGGCATCGAGAGTAACCTCTAGATCGCTTTCCGAGACCAATTGGCAAACCTTCGAGAGAGATCGACCTGTTTTTCGCGACGCGGATTCTACCGTAACTCAGCGTGCGCGGGCAGAGATATCCCGAGCATCGGTAAAGCCAAACCAGGCGAGCGGCAACGCGAGGCCGCAAAGCACCGCCATCGCAACGAACGCCCCTCCGCCATACCTGGCATAGAAAAGCCCAGAAAGCAGCGTTAGTGCGGCCGTCACCACGCCTGAACCAAACGCATAGATTGCCTGAGCCGTTGCGGCCATTCTGGCGGGGACAAGAGCTGCCATCAACCGCATGCAAGAAAGATGCAGCAGTGCGAACGTCAATCCGTGCAGCGGCTGCACCATCGCAAGCGCCACGACGGAAGTCGTCGTCCCCGCAACCGACCAGCGGATGATTCCACCTGCTGCCGCCAACGCCGCTGCACCACGCGCGCCGAACCGGTTGAGCAAGGCCGGGCCGATCAGAAAGAACACGATGACTTCCGCGGCGACGGCCTCCGACCACAAGACGCTTATGACGGAGGTGTCTATTCCGGCATTGCTCCATCGGATCACCGCAAAGGCGTCATGCATGGCGTGGCTGCCATAGATCAGAGCCGAGACGAGGATCAGGATTCGGAATCGCGCGATCCCAAGGAGTCCACGAACCTCGCTCGCAAGCTGCGATGTGTCGGTATGCGGCGCGGATGGAGCTGAAACCCTGGGCACCAGCGCGGTTGCCCCAGCGGCAGCGACAAGCAGGGCTGCGTTCAGCCAGATCACACGCGTCAGGTCAGTAGACGTGATGAGTTGCCCGATGAGCAGCGTACCGCAGACGAAAGCCGCCGATGCCGAACCGCGGATCCAGCCATATTCGAACAGCCGCCCCGCGATCTGCGGCCTGGCCGCGTTGACCGACAACGCGTCGGCTATCGACGTCGTAGGAGCCAATGCCACGGCTTGAACCAGCGCCAGAAGCAGCAACAGCCAGAAGCCATCGGCCGGCAGCAACGCCACAGCCGTTGCTGCTGCCAGGGCGGCGCAGAATGCGAGCACGAGGCGCAGCGATTGCAGGAAGTCTGCAAACATCCCGACGAGTGGACCGGCGACAAGACGCGCAAGCAACGCAGCCGCCAGTATCAAGCCGATCTGCTCGAACGTCAGCGCTCTGGTTTCAAAAAACTTCGGCCAGAACGGCGATGCCACGCCGAACGCCGCGTACAACGCGGCGTAAAGAGCGATGTAGGCGACCGGCCCAGGAACGCGCATTTCTGAAAGTTCCCCTCGGTAGAATTACGGCCACAAAGAACACTGCTCTGCCGTAGTTCATCCGCGAAATCTCCACATCCAACTTCTATCCGACCGGCCTTCTCACAAATGGATGGAAGTTGATGCGATATCTTTTCGCCGCCGTGATTGCTGTGTTCGTAGTCGCGGTGGATTTTGAAAGTTCCAACATCAGGTCAGTATCGGGACTATCTTTCGTTGTTGCCGAAGCGCAATCGGAACCTGCCACGACGTCGAATTCTCACACAGGAACTGTGACCGCGTCGGTTGAGCATTCACAAGAACCGGGCGCAACAAACGTCGTCACGGCGCCGTACGAGTCGGCAACGACAGCAGATGCCGCGGCTCATGCGGTCGCCTCGATAAAGGAGGAGGCCGCGCCAGCGAACCCGATCTGCGAGGCGGTCAGGACTGCCGCCGAGGAACACGATATTCCGATCGGGTTTCTCGTGCGCCTGCTCTGGCAGGAAAGCAGGTTTAAAGCGGCGGAGGTCAGTTCGGCAGGCGCGCAGGGCATTGCGCAATTCATGCCGCGAACGGCGGTCGAAATGGGCTTGAAAGACCCGTTCGATCCGCTGCAGGCGATTCCTGCGTCGGCAAGATTTCTTCGCAAGCTTCATGATCAGTTCGGAAATCTCGGGCTTGCGGCGGCAGCGTACAACGCGGGCGGCGGCAGGATCGCGAAGTGGCTATCGCGGCGCGGCGCCTTGCCGAAGGAAACGCGCGCTTACGTCAAGATCATTACCGGCAACAAGGCGGAGGCCTGGACGGACGCAAACAATACTGTCCACATGCCGACGGACCTTCCGGATAAGGCGCCATGTGAAGGAGTCGGTGGCCTGTCGAAGGAAGACCAGATCGCCGAAATTCCGGTCGATCTGGCGCCTTCCATCAGCGGAATGGTGCTAAAGGCTGATGTTGCCGAAGAGAGCCACGCGGCTCTTAAAAAGCGGCGAGTTGTTGCAAGCCGAACCGCAAGGGCCGTACGTACGGCGTTCCGGAATGCAAAAACCCGGGTAACCCGGCTGGCAGCAAAGGCTGCGACACGGAAGCCCGGCAAGCAATCCGCTACCCGCGTTGCGTCGGCCGCCGGCAGCGGCAACCGGACAAAGTCATCGAAGGCATCGCGGGAATTGTAGGCTCGGGTACTTGCCAGTTGATACGCGAAAAAAAGCCCGCATTGCTGCGGGCTTTTTGTCTCGCCGGCCTGTCTTACCAGCGGCCGGTGCCGAAGCTGAAGGTTACGCCGGGACCGCCGCCGTAATAGCGGGGACCGCCGTAGTAGCCGTACCGGCGCGGCGCGTAGTAGCCGTAGCTATCGTAGTACGGGCGATAGTGCCGGTGGTAACCCCAGTGCCGATGACGCCAGTGGCGGCGATGGGCGCTGAAGTCAGTGGAAGACTGCACGGTATCCGTCGAAGGTTTCGCCTTCACCGCATTGTCGGCGGCGTTGGCGGCGGAACCGCCGATCAGCGCAGCAGCACCAACGGCAAATACGATGGCTAGTTTCTTCATCATCGAACTCCAGTGATTGTGTCGACTCTACCGAGTCTAATCACCGCAACACGCGCACGTTCCTGTCTGCGACATTACGTCTGCGACAGCTCCTTGAACAAACATTCATGAATATGAACGGCAGTTCCTTCGACAGCCGCGCATCACGCGCCGGAATCGCTGGCGTTGGGATAGAATAACTGCTCGCCGCTGATCTTGTAGCCAGCGATCGCCTTCTGTCCCTCTGGTGATACCAGCCAGTCGATGAATCGCTGGCCGAGATCCTTCTTGACGCTCGGATGCTTTTCCGGATTCACCAGCATGACGCCGTACTGGTTGAACAGGCGCTTGTCGCCTTCGACGGCAATTCCGAGGTCGCCACGATTCTTGAACGACAACCAGGTGCCGCGATCGGCGAGCACATAGGCGTTCGAGGCCGAGGCGGTGTTGAGCGCAGCGCCCATGCCCTGCCCGATCTCCTTGTACCAGGGGCCCCTGTCCTTGGCGATGTCGATGCCGGCGACCTTCCAGAGATTGAGCTCGGCCTGATGCGTGCCGGACTTGTCGCCGCGCGAGATGAAATCGGCAGCCTTGGCCTTGATCGCGGAGACCGCAGCAACGATGTCCTTCGAACCCTTGATGCCGGCGGGATCGCTCTTCGGCCCGATCAGGATGAAATCGTTGTACATCACGGGATGGCGCCTGACGCCAAAACCTTCGGACACGAATTTCTCTTCCGCAGGTTTGGCGTGGACGAACACGACGTCGGCATCGCCGCGGCGGCCGGTATCGAGCGCTTGTCCCGTGCCCTGCGCCACCACCTTCACGTCGATGCCGGTCCTGGCCTTGAACATCGGCAGGATGTGAGCGAACAGGCCGGAATCCTGCGTCGAGGTGGTCGAGGCCACTACGATCGATTTATCCTGCGCGATGGCGTGGCTTGCGAATGCGAGGGCGGCGGTCGCCGCAACCAGCAAGCGGCGGGTGAGCATCTTCATTTGCTTCCTCTTTCTTTAGTTTGCGCATGATCTTTTCGGAAAGCCGGTGACCACTTTGCACTCACGTGGCCCTCCGGGTCCGGATCATGCGCTAAATCAATAGTTCGCCGGCAAGGAACGCCCTCGCCTCCGCGGTTTGCGGCGCGTCGAAGAACGCTGCGGCTGCACCGGTTTCGACAATACGGCCGCGGTGAAGCATGACGACTTCGCCGGCGAGCCTGCGCGCTTCGCCGAGATCATGGGTCGCCATCACGACCTTGATGTTGCGCTCGCTCACAGTGCGAATGATGTCTTCCACCGCCTTGGTGGCGATGGGATCGAGGCTCGCGGTCGGCTCGTCCAAAAACAGCACCGCCGGATCGCGCGCGAGCGCGCGCGCCAGCGCCAGCCGCTGCTGCTCGCCGCCGGAGAGCCTTCGCGCCGCGCGGTCGGCGAGCGCGTGCAAGCCGACCAGTTCGAGCAACTCGGCTATGCGTCGCGCATGCTCCGCGCGCGCGATGCCGGCGGCGCGGAGCGCAAAACGGAGATTGGCGCTAGCGCTGCGCCGGAGCATCGCCGGGCGCTGAAACACGATCGCGCGCTTGAGCGGCGGGACATGTTCGAGCCCGCCCCAGGTGATGCGCCCGCGCGACGGCGCGAGCAGCCCCATCGCGAGACGCAGCATCGTCGATTTGCCCGAGCCGTTGGGGCCGATCAATACCGTGGGCGGGCCCGGCGCCAGCGTGAGCGCGATGTCGTCGAGGATCGTGACCCCGCCAGCCGTAACCGTCACGCCATGGAATTGGATCGGCAGTTCGCTCGAAGGCGCGCGCATGGTCATCCCGCCAATCGCTCGCCGGCGCGGCGCACGCTCCAGGCCAGCGCGTTGACGGTGATCACGATCGAAATCAGCACGAGGCCGAGGCCGACCGCGAGCGGCAGGTCGCCTTTGGAAGTCTCCAGCGCAATCGCCGTCGTCATGGTGCGGGTGAAGCCTTCGATGTTGCCGCCGACGATGATGATGGCGCCGACCTCCGCGGCTGCGCGGCCGAAGCCGGCGAGCAGCGCGGTGACCAGGCTGAAGCGCGCGTCCCAGATCAGCGCCATGACGCGGCCGAGGGCCCCGAGGTTCATCGCGGTGAGTTCGTCGCGGTATTCGAGCCAGAGATCCTCGATGGTCTGGCGCGTCAACGCAGCGATGATCGGCGTGACCAGCACGGTCTGCGCGACGATCATGGCGCTCGGGGTGAACAACAGGCCGAACCCGCCGAGCGGCCCGGAGCGCGACAGCGCGAGATACACCGCGAGGCCGACAACGACCGGCGGCAGGCCCATCAAGGCGTTGAGCAGGACGATGACGCCCTGGCGGCCGGGAAATCTCGTCAGCGCGATCCAGGCGCCCAAGGGAATGCCGATCAGCGCGGCCAGCGCCACCGCAGACAGGCTCACATAGAGCGACAGCCGCACGATCGCGAACAGCGCGGGATCGCCGCTGAGGACAAGTTGAAGGGCGGACGGGTCGTCTGGCATTTGTAATTCCAACGAGCGCACGGACATCTTGCGCAGATAGCGACGATATGGTCAATTTCTGTAATACTTGCACTCTGATGCATATTGGTGCCGATGCCGGAGCTCCTCACGACCGACGAAGCGGCGGATTATCTTCGCCTCTCCGAGCGCAAGCTCTACGAGCTGGTGGCGAACCGCGAAGTGCCCTGCAGCAAGGTGACCGGGCGCTGGCTGTTTCCGCGCACGGCGCTGGATCGCTGGGTGTCCGCCGGACTCATTGCGCCTGCTGGCCTGGCACAGGTCGCGCCGCCGATCGTCGGCGGCAGCCACGATCCGCTGCTGGAGTGGGGCTTGCGTGAGAGCAATTCCGGCCTCGCCAGCCTTGCCGAAGGCAGCGAGGAAGGCCTGCGCCGGCTGACGCGTGGCGAGGTGATGGTCGCGGCTATCCATCTGCACCGGCTCGACGGCGATGACGAGAGAGCCAATGTCGAGGCGGTCGCCGACGCGCCGGGTCTCCACGATGCGGTCGTGCTCGGCTTTGCGCGGCGCGAGCAGGGCATTCTGGTCGCGTCAGGCAATCCGCTTGATCTAAGCGACATGGCCTCGATCGCGACATCACGCGCACGCATGGCGCAACGCCCGCCCGGCGCCGGCGCGCAATTGCTGCTGCTCGCGCTACTCGCCCGCGCGGGCATCACGCTCGACGATCTGAAACTTACAAAACCCTCCTTCCCGACCGGCCCCGATATCGCGCAAGCCATCCGCGCCGGCCGCATCGATTGCGGCATCGCCACGCGAAGCGTGGCGAAATCGGCAGGGCTCGATTTCCTGCCGCTCGTCTGGGAGCGTTTTGATCTGGTGATGCGGCAGCGCGACTATTTCATGAAGGGACCGCAGGCGCTGTTCGAGTTCATGCGCGGGTCAAGCTTCCGCGATCGCGCAGGCGAGCTCGGCGGCTATGACGTCAGCGAGGCAGGCGCGGTGCGGCTGGTGAATTGAGGGACGGACTCATTAGCGCCTAAGCCTTATGCGGATCAACGCGAGCATTTCTCATGGAACAGAACGGCCTCTACGATCGCCCCGATCTGTACGACTTGATAGCGCCGCGCGATCCGGCCATGGAACGCTTCTACGTCGAGACGGCTCGCGAACGAGGTGGTCGCGTCCTCGATCTCGCGTGTGGAAGCGGTCGTCTCACCATTCCGCTGGCCCGATCAGGCCTACGAGTGACTGGAGGCGATCTATCCGCCAAGATGCTCGAGCGTGCGCGACGTTCCGCCGAGGCTCAGTCGGTCCAGCTCGATCTGGTGCAGTTGGACATGCGCCATTTCGACCTTAAGGGACGCACCTTCGACACCATCATTGTTGCCGTGAATTCGGTTCTGCACCTGCACAGCTCGGACGATTTCAGGGGCTTTTTTCAATCGGTGGCACGGCACCTATCACCGAAGGGCAGGCTTGTGTTCGACGCTTTCTTCCCGAATGTGGCCATGCTCAGCAGCGATCCTGACAGGCGCCAACTGGTCGGAGCGATTGTCCATGACACTCAGGCAACATAATCGTCGAGGAGGCTCTCAGATACGAACCTCTCACCCAAATCAGTCATGTGGATTGGTATTGGTCGACATCGGCAAAGAAGGATTTCTGGAAAACGCGTTTGCAGATGCGAAACATCTTTCCGCAAGAGATGCCGTTGCTAGTAGCATCAGGTGGCTTGCGCCTCATCGAGCGCTTTGGCGATTTTGACCGCAGCCCGCTGGCGGCTGGGAGCGCGCGACAAGTATGCGTGTGTGCTGGCCAGGGATGATAAAATAAGTACCTACGAGCGAGCGTCGACAGAGAACTTGCAGCAAGTGATCCGCGCCCGGGCCGGATCGTCAATCAGCTTGTGAGAATCAGCTCCCGATCCAGCACGCCCATAAGGATATCGTCCTGCCATTGTCCATCAACGAACGCCGCTTCGCGTTCGCGGCCCTCGATCATGAAACCACACTTGCGGTAGCACGCGATCGCACGATCATTGCTCGCCAGCACGCGCACGGATATCCGATGAAATCCAATTGAGAAGATGTAATTCAGAGCCAGGCGAATGGCTTCGGAACCATAGCCTTTTCCGAGATGCGCCGGATCTTCGATACCGATCGCCAGCGATGCCCGTTGGTCGCGCTGATTCAGTCCGAAAAAACGGATATGGCCGATAAAGCCCTTAACGTCGATTACCCAAGCATATTCCTGGCTCTCGATGAAAGCGATCAGCGATTCCGCATGGTTGCGAGTGAAGGCGGCAGCGGGATCGAACGTAGCGCCATAGGCTTCCACAATTTCCCTATGTGTCCCTAGCCTGAGGCGAGCCTCTATGTCTTCCGCATGTGGCTTACGAAGGATCAGGCGATCGCTAGTTAGAATGGGAATCTCTCGTGCCATGCCTTCATCGTAGAAAGATGGCACCTCGCTTTCAAGCGCCGGCTTTCGTGCAAGCAAATCCGCGACGCGATAGTCACTCACCGCCGCCCCGGCAACCAAGCGACATATCCCGCTTCGCCGAGCCGCTTCATCACCTCATCCAGATGCGCGCGGTCGCGGGTTTCGATGACGACTTCGAGCAAGGTGCCCTTGGCGGGCAGGTCGGAGAAGGTTCGCTGGTGCGAGACTTCGATGATGTTGGCGCCGGCTTCGGCGAGCAGCGCCGAGACGGCGGCGAGCTGGCCGGGCCGGTCGACGATGTCGATGGCAATCTGCGTCAGTCGGCCCTCGCGCGCGAGTTCGCGGGTCAGCACGGAGGCGATCAGCCGGGTATCGATGTTGCCGCCGGTTAGCACAAGGCCGACATTGCGGCCGGCAAAGCGCTCCGGCGCGGCCAGCACCGCGGCAAGGCCCGCCGCGCCGGCGCCCTCGACCACGGTCTTTTCGATCGCGATCAGCATCGCCACCGCGCGCTCGATCTGGTCTTCGGTGACGAGCACGATGTCGTCGACGAGACGGCGGATGATTTCGGTGGTGATCCGGCCCGGCACCTTCACCGCAATACCCTCAGCGAGCGTATCGCCGCGCATCGGCAGACGATCGCCCTTGATGGCGTTGTACATCGAGGGATAGAGCTGTGCCTGCACGCCTATGATCTGCAGATCCGGCTTCAGCGATTTGGCCGCAACCGCCATGCCGGAAATCAGCCCGCCACCGCCGATCGGCACCACCAGCGTATCGAGCTGCGGCGCGGCCCGCAGCATTTCGACCGCGATGGTGCCCTGCCCCGCGATGATCAAGGGATCGTCGTACGGATGGATCATGATCATGCCGTGCGCCTCGCCATGCGTGCGGGCGAATTCGCCGGCCTCTTCCAGCGTCTTGCCGGAGATGATCGTGTTCGCGCCATGACGCCGCGTGTTCTCGATCTTCACCATTGGGGTACCGACCGGCATCACGATGGCTGCGGGAATCCCGAGCTGGCTCGCATGATAGGCCACGCCCTGCGCGTGGTTGCCGGCCGACATCGCGATCACGCCGCGCCGCCGCTCCTCCGGTGACAGCGCCAGCAGCCGGTTGAGCGCGCCGCGCTCCTTGAAGGTCGAGGTGAACTGCAGATTCTCGAATTTGAGCCAAAGATTGCAGCCGCAGATCTCGCTCAGCGTCCGGCTCTGGTCGCATTCGGTAACGAGGACCGACCCGGCAATGGACGCGCCCGCAGCCGCGATGTCCTCGGGCGTGACGGCAAGGCGGCCGGGCTCGGAACCGACTTTTGTCGGCGGTACATTTTTAGGAGGATTCGGCATTTCGGTGGCCTCGTTGAGAGGCAATCGTATAGGCCTTTTCGGCTCCTTTCGCCTCCCTCGAATCTCGTAAAACTCCCGCCCCATGAACATGGGTGTCGCAAAAAACTGCCACGGGGTTACACTTGCGCGGGCTGCAGGGACAGGCAGCCGGAGTTTTCAGATGAATTCATTGAGCGACGGGCCCAAGGCGGAAGCCATCACGGTGGTGCTGGTCGAGGACGACGCGCCGACGCTGTGGCGGCTGCAGGACGCGCTCGCCAAGGCCGGGTACCAGGTCAGGGCCGCGGGCACGCTCGCGGAAGCCCGCGCCTGTCTCGCGCAGGGCGCGCCAAAGGTGCTGTTGACCGATCTTCAGTTGCCGGACGGCCATGGCGTCGACCTGATCCGCGAGACCCGCCGGCGCTTTCCCGATACCGAGATCATGGTGATCTCGATTCTCGGCGATGAGGAAAGCGTGATTTCGGCGATCACGGTCGGCGCGACAGGCTATCTGCTCAAGGACGCATTCCCGACCGACATCGCCGCCACCGTGCGCGACCTCGTCGCCGGCCATTCGCCGATCTCGGCCTCGATCGCGCGTTTCATCGTGCGGCGAACCCAGAGCACGCCGGAGCCGCCGCCCGGCCCAGTACTCAACACCGCCAAACTGACGCCGCGCGAAATCGACATTCTCTGGGGCATCGCCAAGGGCTTTAGCTACGCCGAGATCGCCAGCCATCTCGGCCTGTCGCGCCAAACCGTGCCCGGGCATATCAAGAGCATCTATCGTAAGCTCGAGGTTCATACCCGGGGCGAGGCGGTGTTCGAGGCGGTCCAGCAAGGCTTGATCAAGTTGTGAACGATCACGGCGACGACGTGCAACCGGAGCTGCCCGGCCGCGTGCGGCGTCGGCTGCGATCGTCCCGTCTCATCCAGTATCTGCTGCTGCAGGCGGTGATCGCCGTCGCCGGCGTCGCGGTGCTTCTGCAATCGCTGCCCGGACCTCCCGCGCAGTATCAGGTGACGGCCTTTCAGCTCACCGAAGCCGGCGCCGAGCGGGCGGTGACGCTGCCGTACTTCTCCCCGTTGCGGAATGCAATGAACGATCCGCCCCGCTTCAGGGGACACTTCGTCCACCCGGCCGGCGAGGCCTCGCGGGCCTGGTCGGTGTTCCTGCCGCGCTTCACCAACGGCGTCGAGGTTACCGTCAACGATGTCGTGATCCTCGATAGCCGGCGCGATCCCGCCGCCAACCGGCCCGACCGCAACACGCCGGCGATTGCGGTGATCCCCGCTTCGGTGCTGCGCGATGGCGACAACGCCATCTCGATCCGGCTGTTCATCTGGGGTCCGATCACAGGTTTTCTCGATCGCATCTGGGTCGGCCCGGACGAAGAGTTGCGCCCGACCTACAATCTGAGAACGCTGGTGTTCGTGACATTGCCGGTGGTGTTCTCATCCTGGCAGGCGATTCTGGCGGTCATCCTCGGCATCATGTGGGTGATGCGTCGCCACGAACCGGCCTACGGCGTCCTGGCGGCGGCGATGGCCGTGGGTGTCGGCCAGGCGTTCCTGCAAACGCCGATGGGCGAGACGCCGTTTTCCAGGTTCAATGTGATCCTGATTTCCTCCGCGCCGATCGAAAGCGCACTGGTGCTGGTCTTTGCGCTGCTGCTCTCGGGCTGGAAGTGGCAGCGCTACGCCTGGATCATCTTCATTCCGGGCATCGCCTTGGCGCTGGCCGGCCTGTTCGGAAATCAGGCGCTGGTGCGCGCCCTCTTCCTGATTCTCGCCGTACCGATGGTCGGCATCTCCCTTCTCATTATGGCCGTCGTTACCGCGCGATCGGCGCTGCAACGGCAGAACGTCGCGAGCTTCCTGCTCGGCTGCGCGGTCACGATCATGCTGACCTGCTGGATCGTCGACCTGCTCTCGGTGTTTCAGATGATGCCCAACCGCATCTTCACCGCGCGGTTGTCCTATTCGGCGATGCTGGTCGCGATCGGCGCGGGGCTCACCTGGCGGTTCGCCCGGGCGCTGAACCAGGTCGACGGCTTTGCCGGCCGCCTCGTCACCCAGGTGCGCGAGGCGGAGGAGAAGCTGAAGGCCAGTTTCGCCCGCGAGGAGGAGCGCGCCCGCGCCGCGGCGCTGGCGCGGGAGCGCACGCGCCTGATGCGCGACCTGCATGACGGGCTCGGCGGCCAGCTCGTGAGCATCGTGGCGCTCAGCGAGCGCGGCAATGGCAGCGCGGGGATCGGCGATGCGGCCCGCGCGGCGCTGAAGGATTTGCGCCTCGTCATCGACTCCATGGACGACATCGGCGGCGATCTGATGCTGGCGCTCGGCTCATGGCGCGAGCGCGCCATGGCGCAGCTTCGTCCGCATGACATCGCGCTGGACTGGCGGGCGGTCACGGCGCAGGGCCTGCCGGTTCATCCCGAACTGCGGCCGTGGCACGTCATCCAGATCGTGCGGCTGTTGGATGAAGCGGTGACCAATGCGGTCAAGCACGCCGAGGCACGGCGCATTACGGTGAGGATCGAGACGCTGGCCAGCGCCGACGGCCTCGAGCGCGGCTGCATCACCGTCGAGGATGACGGCAGGGGGTTTGAGATCACGCCTGACGGCGGAGCCGCCGGAGCAGCGAAAACGGCGCGCGGCCTGCGCAACATGCGAAGCCGTGCCGCGCGCTGCGGCGCGGAGCTGGAACTGAGCTCCTGCGCCCAAGGGACTCACAAAGGTACGCGCGTGAGGCTGACCTTGCCCCACCGCTTTCCCGACAGCGACGGCGCTGCCGGTTAGCATTGCTGAGTCGTGGACCCTCATGGTGAGGAGCGCGAAGCGCGTCTCGAACCATGAAGCCCGTCTGTGGCCTACATCCTTCGAGACGCCCGCTCTGCGGGCTCCTCAGGATGAGGGGCCTGGGAAGCTGGGACGCACTACAATTAGCACGTTCTACCTCAGCGGCGACCAACGCGGTTGACCGGGCCACCGCGGTTCATCGGCGTGCCGGGACGAACGCCGACGCCCCGAGCTCCGACGCCCACAGCGCCGACGCCGACACGGGCAACGCCAACGGCCGGCGTCACGACCGCAGCCGCCGCGACCGGCGTCGGACGCGCGACGCAGCCCTTCGGCACGCCAACCGTCTTGCAATAAACCACTGCAGCCTGGGCAGAGCTTACGCCGCCGACTGCAAAGGACGCCACGGCCGAAAACGCCGCGAGCGTCAGACCTGCGCTCAGCCAACCTGTCTTCTTCAACATGTGTCATCTCTCCCGAATTGGGCGTGCAGCTCTTTGCGATGTGCCCGATCGGTCACCGCAGCCGACGCGAGATGTACATGGTCCATCGAGATGCCCGGCAACATCCCATGAAAATGGTGTGAGTGCGCGCGGGGCGATTTGCGGCCCGCTTCCGACGCCATGAACATGGCATGGACCGCCGGCGCAAGCTCGACGAGTTTTCGCGCGCTTTCAATCTCCCATTCTCGTCAAAAGGTGATCCACGATGAAATCAATCCATGTCGCGGCCGCAGCCCTGATCCTGTCGCTCGGCGCCGGCTCGCTGGCGCAGGCGCAATCCGGCCCCACTCCCCAGGAGCAGATGGCCTGCCGTTCGGATGCCGGAAAATTCTGCGCCGAACATATCGGCAAGCCGCCGCAGATGAATGCCTGCCTGAAAGCGAACAAGACGAAGCTGTCGGATGGCTGCCGCAAGGTGGTGGAATCGCGCGGCGGCTAAGACGTGCGGCGGCTAGCTGAGTCCATGTGCCGCGACAACTTGGGTCCGACACGTGGGTCCAGGCTCTGTGGTGCAGCGTTTCACGCTGCACCACGTCCGGGACACGGATACCCCGTTCGAAGTAAACGATCGATCAATCCTGATCGAACAGCCTGATCCGGGGCATTTCGATCCGTGCCGGCTCGCCAGCGAACGCTTCTTCGCGGATGATGATGCGCCGCGGCTCGGTTGCTTCCCGGACCTGCGTCTCGACCGCCTCGAGGTCCTGCTCGCGTGGCTGCTGGAAGCGGCGCTTGTCGGCCCAGCGCTGGCGCCGCTCGGCGCGCCGCTGTTCGGCGGCAGCCCGTTTGAGATCGGCATCACGCGCCCTCGCAAACGCCTCCTGGGGCGCAGCAGTTTTCTCCGGCGCAGCCGTCTTTTCGCTGGCCTGTTCGGCGGGCTTCGAGGGCTTCGGCGGTGGCGGTACAGGTTGAGCGGCCGCTGCGTTATTGGCCGTCTTCTCTTCAACATTGTTGGCGGGCGGCGGCGCCGCCGCCGTTTGCGGCTGTGGTTGCGTTTGGGGCTGTGGCTGCGTCTGTTGGGGCTGCGTTTGCGGCTGCTCCTGGGCGGGCGCGGTATTGGCCGCAGCCGCCGTCGCCGCGACGTAGGGCACCGGTTCCGATGGCTCCGTCGAGACGGGTATCGCCTCCGCTGACATCCGGCGTTCCAGTTTCGAGATCACATGCGTCGGCGGGCTGACGATGTTGGCAGCCAGGTATCCGCCGCCGAGACCGGCGGCGACCGCGACGACCACGGTTCCTGCCCCCGCAAAAAAGGCGGTTGATGCGCGCATCGGCAAACTCCCTCATCCACGCGGGCAACGCGTGGGGTAGAGTGATGTTCCGGTGCGGATGTGTGTGTAAGACGGGCGGAACCAGCGGCCGATGCAGATCGCCGCTCAGATCATTGCCGCGACTTTTTCCAGCCCGATGATGCGGGCAAGCGAGCGCACTTCGCTCTTCTGGTCCTCACGCAACTGGAACAGCAGCGGCATCGCCGCCGATTTCAATTGCTGGACTTCCGCGGATTCGGGATCGATCGGCACGCCCGTCGCGTTCGGGTTGGCCTGCCGGCCTGCATGAATCTTGCGGGCGACGGCGCGCAGCGCAGTCTCCACCGGCGGCCAGTAGTACTCCTGCGACGCCGTCAGTTTCAGGCGGTCCTTGATGCCGGCGATCTGGCCATCGCTCAATAGCGTGTAGCTCTTCTGCGGCTGGGGCTTGGCTGCGGCCTTGGGCTTGACGGGCGCAGGCACCGGCAGCGGTGCCGTACTCGGCGCGGCGGTGGACGTCGTGGGCGCGACGGTGGGAGCCGCGATTTCCTTCGGCATGGCCATATCGACTGATGACGTCGAGGCATAGGCCCGGCGCAGCGATTCGTTCAGCGCGGGATCCCTGGGCTGGGGATCAATCGCGGCGGTGGCGTAGCTTAGGACCGCCAGGCGATCCTTTTTGCCTTCCTTGTTCGAGACCGGAGCCTGGACGGAGGACGCCGACGCCAGTTCGAACCGGGCGGCAGGCACGCTGTCGCGGCCGACAATGGCGATGACGGCAGCGCCGGCCACGAGAAAACAGATCAGCGCGACAATCGTCATAGTCTTGGTCAAAAAGGTCTCCATTCCCGCCGACGTTTGGCCCTTTTGCCGAAAACTGGATGATAATTGAGGCTATACGATGCCAATCGCCGCGCTGACGCGATCGAAAAGATGGGGAAAAAGTCCCAAAATAGCCCCAGAATCAGGCCGCTGCGGCCAGTTCATAGGCCTCCTGGATATCGGCAACGATATCGGAGGCTTCCCACAGGGCGTTGGGGGCGACCTGCTGCAGGGTGACGGTCCAGTTGCACTTGCGGTTGCGCGGCATGCTGACGACGTCGAATTCGATACCGCGGCACAGCGGATGCCGGTCGAGCGCAAACATTACCCGCCGCCGGATCTCCTCGAGGGTTGCCGGGGTTTTGGCAAAATACCGATCGAAATCCATTCCTTACCCCTTTCGATTTGCCGCCGGTCCCACCGTGGCGGCGGACCATCGTCGAGGCTATTGTTGGGGCCGATATGGTTAACGGCGCGTTAAGCCTTCGGTGGCAAGCGCCGGGACCCGAGCAAACGGCGGAGCGGAACAGGCCGGCATGGCTGAAGCGACATCCCAGACGGCGTCGGTCGCCACCGGGCCATCGGTTCGCGCCGCGCTGGTGGCGGCGATCACGATTTCCGCCTTCACGCTGTCGATTGCGACGTTCGAACTGTCGATGGCGGACTGGCCGTCCGGCTTCGTCCTGCTTGTCGTCGTGCCGCTGGTCGCACTGGTGTTCTTCGGCTGCATCGTGTGGTCGGCTTCGCTTCTCCCCAAGATCCGAACCAGTGGCTCGAAGTTCGCCCTCCCGTTCCTGATCTGCGCGTTGACGCTTGCCATTCTCGCCTACGCCCCGCTGCACCAGGTCGCTCTCCAGCAGAATTTCCGCTGGCACCGGGCCGACCGCGAACGGATCGTGGCGCAGGTCGAAGCCGGCGAACTGAAACCCAACGTCTCCTACAACAAGAACCTGGTCGCGCTCGGCGACCGCGAGCCCAATGTTTCCGTCGGCAACGACATCGTCGTCGACGAGACGGATCAAGGCAGCTATGTGCTGTTTCTGACCTCACGCGGCCTGAAGCACTATTTCACGGGCTTCCTGCACGTGCCGCCGGGCGGCGATCCCAAAAGCTTCTTCGAGTTCGCCGACAAGCCGCCGAGCCGGCTGGAGCGCTACGACGAGAATTGGTATTTCGTGGCGAATTAAGCTGCCCTCAGACCAGCTCCATGCGCAGATGCCGCCCGACTGCCTGCGCCGCTCGCGCCAGCGTACCAAGCGTTACGGATTCGTTTTCGGGGTCTAGCAGGCGATCGAGTTGAGCACGGCTTGTTTTCATGCGCGTGGCTAGTTGAGTCTTGGAAATTTCCTCACGCTGCATCAATTCACTGAGCTGTCGCGCTAGCACACGCTTGATCGCCCGCGCGGTCACGCCTTCGTAGATTCCATCCTCCTTTAGGAAATCATCGAAAGACGATCCAATTCTGCCCTTCTTGCTGTGCACTTTCTTCATGCGATTTCCTTCTTTCGCTTGATCGCCAATTCCATATCGCTGGCGGGCGTCTTCTGCGTCTTCTTGACGAAGGCATGCAGCAATATCATTCTGCCTTCGTGTTCGCAGAACAGCACGCGGGCAATACGCCCTTGCGTCAATGTGCTGCGAACCTCCCACAGCCCCCGCCCCAAGGATCGGCAGAGTGGCATACCAATCGGCCACGCGAACTCGACATCCTTGATGTCCTCGCCGACGATCTTACGATCGTCGGCGGACAAGCTCTTCAGCCAATCGCGAACCGGCTCACGGCCGGAAGGCAGGGCGTAGAAAAAAGCAGGCAATTGCTTCATTGGCCACATCTTACGTACCATTTCTGGTACGTCAAGGCAACACAAATCCACCCCGCGTCTTTCAGGCCGGCCCCAAGAAGGAGCAGCAGCGCTAGGGCTTCACGTGGGTCAGGCGTCGCGGCCTTCGCTCGGCAACGGTGCCAAGCGCGATGCCGCCGATGATCAGCGCCATCGCCAGAAACAGCGACGGCTCGAGCGGCTCGTTCAGCATCACGGTGGCGCTGACGATGCCGAGCAACGGCGTCGCCAGCAGGCACAGCGAGGTGGTGACGGCCGGCAGGCTCCGGTTCACCATGGTCATTGCCCAGTTGGCGAATGCCGTGCAGACGATGCCGCTATAGAGCATCAGGCCGGCAAGGCGCTCTGTCCACGCGATCTGCGGCCGGCCTTCCGCGAGCCACGCGATGAGCGACAGCAGCGCCGCCGCCAGCAGCACTTGCCAGAACACGAGTTGAAAGGGTGTCGAGATCCATTTGTGGGCGCGGACATAGACGATGTTGGCGGCCCAGCAGAACGCGGCAATCAGAATCAGGCCGCTGCCGAACAGCGCGTTGCGGTCACCCCAGTTCAGCGTCTGCGGATTGAAGATGACCGCGAGGCCCGCCAGGCCGCAGCCGATACCGATCACGCGCCGGCGCGTGATATGCTCCAACAGAAACATGGCTGCTCCGATCGCGACCCATAGCGGCGTCGTATAGCCGAGCACGATCGCCCTGCCCGCCGGCACGAATTGCAGCCCGGCCGCCACCAGCGCGGAAAACGCCACCAGGTGCAGAATCGAGGTGCAGAACACGACCGGCAGATCGCCGCGCTTCGGCACGATGAACGTCCCCTGCGCCCACAACATCGGCGCCAGCGTCGCGGCGGCGATCATGCAGCGCAGCGCCGTCGCCCATAACGGAGACACGTCCTGCACGATCATCTTCGTCACCGGCCAGTTGGTCCCCCAGGCGAACACGACACCGGCAAGCAGCGCCGCCGCGCTACGGGTTGAAAGTCCACTGGCCATCTCGAACACGTCCCGTCATGAGCCGATCGGCGTTGCCTAGCCTTTCAACTGGCTCTAATGAAAGAACCAGTTTTTACGATTTATTGGGATCAGTTGTGGACGACCTGCTGCCCGGCATGCTGCATCTGGCGCGCGACAGCGGCGCGACCCTGACGCGCCAGCTCACCGACCAGTTGCGGCACCTCATCACGGAAGGACGCCTCGCGCCCGGCCAGCGCCTGCCCTCGAGCCGGCAACTGGCGCAATCGCTCGCCCTTTCACGCAACACCGTCTCGTTTGCAGTCGAGCAATTGGCCGCGGAAGGCTATCTCTCGCTCTCCGCCGGACGCCGTCCGGTGGTCGCCGAGGGCCTATCGCTTGATCGCCGCAAGATGTCGCCGCGAAGCAGCCGGGCCGGAAGCGAGCGGATAGGCCTGTCGTCCTGGGCGCGCGGCCTGCAGCGGGCGGGCTGGCCGCCTGTTCATGAGGGACGGCCGCGACCGTTTCAGCCCGGGCTGGCGGACGAGCGCGAGTTTCCGCACGATGTGTGGAGCCGCTGCCTGCGGCGCGCGGCGCGAAACGCCCCGCTACGCCGTGACCGGCCCATCAACCATCGACCGCTGCAGGAAGCGCTGCTCAGCCATCTCGTGGTTCATCGCGGAATCAAAGCCAAGGCCGATCAGATATTGATCGTGCCGACGGCGCAATCCGGCCTGACGCTGGTCGCAGATGCGCTGCTCGAGCGCGGCGATCACGCCTGGATCGAAAGCCCGGGCTATGGCGGCGCCAGCGTCGCATTGCATGCCGCCGGCGCTATCGTTTCCGCCATACCGCTCGACGCGAACGGCATGGCCATTTCATCCCGCAAGGAGGCACCGCGGCTGATCTTCGTCACGCCGTCGCATCAATATCCGACCGGGCGGCTGATGCCGATCGGCCGCCGCCTCGAACTGCTGCGTTTCGCGGAAGCCTCCGGCGCCTGCATCATCGAGGACGACTACGACGGCGAATTTCACTACGAGGCCCGCCCGGTGGCCGCATTGCAGGGGCTCGCAACGTCGCCGCGCGTGTTCTATCTCGGCACCTTTTCGAAAGCGACGTATGCGGACATTCGTTTCGGGTACCTCGTCGTCCCGGAAGCGCTGATTGATCACTTCGAACTCGCGCAGCGCCACATGGGAATGCTGACGTCGATCACCATGCAGGACGCGCTGGCCGAGTTCATCGCATCCGGCGCCTATCTCGGCCACATCAGAAGGATGACGCGCCTCTACAAGGGCCGGCGCGACCGCATGCTGCAGGCGCTTGCCGCTGAAGCCGGCGACCGTCTCGCGATCGAAGCCCCGGCCGGCGGCATGCAATTGCTGGCAAGGTGCAGCGGACCGGCTAACGACCGGCAACTGTCCTCGCGGCTGCTCGACGCCGGCGTCGCCAGCCGGCCGTTATCGAGCATGCTGTATCACAAGACCAATGAGCAGGGTCTATTTCTCGGCTTTGCGGCATGGAATGAAAAGGACATCGATCAGGCGGCGCGCATCCTTGGTCGAATCCTGCGTTGACACGCGCTGAGGACATTGCGTGAAGAACTAGCCTGCCGCCCGCCGGGGCTTCGCGGCAGCATCGGCGGGCGCCGGAACCTGCATCAGAATAGTTTGGCTAGCGGGTGCGATTTCCACGCCGCACTCCTGGAATCGCCGCTTCATGCGGCGGTTGAATTCGCGCTGCACCGGCCAGCGGCCGGCATCGCTGCAGCGGATCTGGCCGACGATCGAAGCCATCGAGCCGTCCACCTTGTCGACGCCCCACAGTTCGAGATCGCCGCGGATCAGGTGCTGGAATTCGGGCTCGCGCCGCATCTCGGCGACGATGTCCTTCAGGATCTGGCCGGCGCGGTCGGTGTCTTCCTTGTAGGCCACGTTGACGCTGACTGCGGCGTTGCCGGCGCCGCGGCTTGAATTGGTGATCGTCGTCACCGCACTGAACGGCACGATGTGCACGGAGCCGTCGCCGGCGCGCAGGCGAAGAGTGCGGATCGAAACATTTTCCACGACCCCTGACAGGCCCGACAGCGTGACGTTGTCCCCGACCTGGACGGTGTTCTCGATCAGGAGAAACAGCCCGGTAATGAGGTCCTGCACCAGTTTCTGCGAACCGAAGCCGATGGCGATACCGACGATACCGGCGCCGGCAAGCAGCGGCGCGACATTGACGCCGATCTCGCTGAGCGCCGTGAGGCCAACGACGACGACGATGAGGCACAACAGTGCCGTTCGCAGCATCGGCTGAAACGTGCGCAGCCGCGCCGCGCGCGCGTAGTGACCCTCGCGCGACAGTGCGGTAACCTTGCGGTCGAGCAACGCGTTGCTGATTTCCCAGATCGCCGCAGCAGCCAGTGCTGCAATGCCGACGGTGACCACCGCCGACACGAGCCGACTGCCAATCTGGCCGCCGTAGAACCAGACGATGGCGTCGATGCCCCAGACTTCCAGCAGCGCAACAAAGCCGATGAAGGCGATCGCGACCGAGATGACGTTGCGCAACAGCGGCAGATAGCGGTTGGCGCGGTTCTCCAGGCCCGGGAAGCGGTGCAGGAGCTCCGGGCTGATGCGGAAGCCACGATCGATCAAGCTCAGCACCAGCATGGTGGAAAGACGCACGATCAGCGCAACCGCGACGGTGCCGACGAAATACTGCAGCAGCAGCGCGTAGCCGTTGCGGATGTTGAGCGCCCACACCGCCCACAAGGCGAGGTCGAGCGCGATCGCAAGATAGTGCCACAGGCCGGCGACGCGGCTGCGCACCCTGGCGGCTGTGCCGTCGCTGCCGGCCGGCGCGCGAATAGCATCCGCAACCTGGCGGCGGCACTGCAGGATAATGACGACGATGAAGAGATGGACAACCAGCATCACCAGGCGCAGCAACGCCATGTAGCCGCCGCGATGCAAGCCCAGCAGCAACGCCACATTGGCGAAGGCAATGCCCGAGACGCCGACGGTGACGATGCGCCGCGCCCATATCTCGATATAGGCTGCGGTCTCGGCACGAACGCGAAACAGGCCGAAAGGTCCGGCCAGCGCCCGTACCACGCAGATCAGCCCGCGCGTCAGCGCATAGGCGTTGACGACCGCGAGGATCACGAGCCGGGTGGTTGCGAGATCGCCGATCCCGGTTCCCAGCAACATCGTGGCGGTACCGATAAAGACGAGCACCGGGAGCAATTCGAGCGCGAGCCGTCCCAGCACGAAGGGCAACCTGACCAGGGACTGCCAGGTGCGCGCCAGACTGAGGCGCCGCCGATGCAGCTCGGGCGCGGCCGTGACGTCAGCCACGGAGGATGGCGGATCGGCCACCGCCAACGTCGGCACCGGGGCGCGCGCCGTTTGCGGCAGGCGCGCTTCCAACAGCGCCACCGGGCGCTTGATCAGGCGGAAAACCAGCCACTCGGCAGCGAGGGCGCAAAGAAACACCAGCGCCAGTTTCCACGCGATGTCGAACAACTGGTGATAGGCGGACGGATCGTTGGCGGTCCGCACGAACCAGTAATAGAACGCCCGAAAGTCCGTCAGTGTCCGCGCCACATCGGCGACCTCGCGCGAGATCTCGCCGACCCGCTCCGATACCGTCAGCAGGAGCTGTGCGCCGAGGCTGTCCGCCGTGAGCGGCATCGCGGATTTCGGCTCGCCGGCCGTGGCTTGCGGCGGCGGCGAGGCACTGGCGATCGCGCGTAGCGTCTCGATGACTTGCGCGCGCTTCTTGTCATCGGAAAGCGTATCGAGCGCCCGCTTCGCCTGATCGGGCGTCAGGACGTCAGCTTTATCGGTAGGGGCGGCAGGCGCAGCGCCGGGCTGTGCGACAACCGGGAAAGTAAACAGCACGCAGATGAGCAAGATCGCGGGGAAGAGCTTGTGCGACACGAAGGCCTCGCTGAATAAAATGCGCCCGGCGACGAAACCTGGAATCGGTCTCGCCTTCGCGCGTGCGTCATGTCGGATTGCCTGTTTTCGCCGTCATCCTGTGTCGGAAGTTTGCCAGCGCGGCGGCTTTCTCTTGGCATTTGCCGTTGGGCGCGCCTGGCATTGCTGCATCACAGAAATGCAGTGGCTGGATCGCCGGGAACCTTTTGCGCTCCAGATGTGGTCTAGCTAAATCGCAGGCGCGCGGCAGCGTCCCGATATTCCGCCGCTGTGCGCGCAACCATCTCGTCGACCGAAAGCATCTCCGTCACGCCCGAAACGGAATGTCCCGCGCTCCAGATATCCTTCCAGCGTTTCGGGCGGCTCTCGCGCGCGCCGATGTCGATATCCTTGGCGATATCGATCGCGCCCCGCTCGGGAAGATCGTCCGGATCTAGGCCGGCGGCCTCGATCGAGAGGCGCAGCATGTTGGTCTGCAGGCCCGTGAATGCCTTGGTCAGCAGGATGTCGTCGGCGCTGCTGGTAACCAGCATCTCCTTGTAGCGCGCATCCGCCATGCTCTCCCGCGTGGCGATGAATTTGGTACCCATATAGGCGAGATCGCAGCCGAGCGCCTCGGCCGCGCGCAGGGCGTGACCATCCGCGATGCCGCCCGCCAGCACCAGGGGTCCATCGAAGAAGGCGCGCACCGCGCGCACGAACACGAAGGGATTGAGCCAGCCGGTCTGGCCGCCCGCGCCTGCCGTTAGCAGCACCAGCCCATCGGCACCGGCGGCGACCGCGCGTTCGGCATGGCGGATGGATGCGACGTCGGCAAACACCAGCGCGCCGGCCTCGCGCAACGGCTTCAATACCGGCGCCGGCGAGCCGACGGAGGTGATGACTATTTCCGGCCGGTGACGCAGCAGCACCTGCAGGTCCCGCTCCAGCCGCGCATTGGAGCGATGCACGATCAGATTGGCGCATACAGGCGCTGCGGGCTTGCCGCTTGCATCCGAGTGCTCCTTCAGCCGGTCATCGATGTCCGTCAGCCATTGATCGAGTTGTTCGGGGCTGCGGCAATTCACCGTGGGAAATGAGCCAATCACGCCGTTGCGGCAGGCGGCCACCACCAGCTCGACGCCGGAGACGAGAAACATCGGCGCCGCAATCAGCGGCAGGCTGAGGCGGTCGCGAAAGCGCGCAAGAGCATCGGTTGGTTGCATCATCCTGGCTTGAGCAGTGTGCCTGTTGTGTTAGCGTTACCCAACATTGGCACGAGCGAAGGCCAATTACAAAACAGGCAGGAGGAAGAAGGATGGGCAATCCGCTCTACGCGTTTCCGGCGGCATGCGAGCAGACGTTACTGGCGCTGGCGCGCTACCCGGAGCGCACGGCGTTCGCCTGGCCGGGCGGATCGCTCACCTATCGCGGCGCGACCGACATGATCGGGCGCATGCAGGCCGTGTTCACGAAGCTGGGTTTTCAGCCCGGCACCCGCGTCGCGTTTCTCACCGCCAACCGGGCCGACACCTGGTGCGCCGGCGTCGCCGCGCAGCTCTCGCGATTGGCGATCACCTGGCTGCATCCACTGGGTTCGCTGGACGACCAACTGTTTCAGCTCGAGGATTCCGAAGCGCAGATGCTGGTAGTCGACGCGGTTACCTTCCGCGACCGTGGCGACGAACTCGCCGCCAAAGCGACCGGCGTAAAGACGGTGTTCACGCTCGGCCCTGCCGGCTACGGCGCCGACCTCTTGCAGGCGATTGAAGCCGCCGGCAGCGCCACGGCGCGCAGCTTTGCCGGACCCGACGACATCGCCACGCTCAATTACACCGGCGGCACCACCGGTAAATCCAAGGGCGCGCTGCGGCACCACCGGGAATACGGCGGCTGGGCCAGTGCGATCCTCGCCGATTTCGAAATTCCGGATACGCCGCGCTATCTTACCGTCGCGCCGATCAGCCATGTCGCGGGGACAAAAGTGCTGCCGACGCTGATGCGCGGCGGCACCGTGCACATGCTGAAAGGCTTTGATCCCGAAGCCGTGTTCAAGACCATCGAGCGCGAGAAGATCAATTTCACGCTGTTCGTGCCGACGATGATCTACGTCATGCTGGATCATCCCTCCCTCGACAAGACCGACCTGTCCTCGCTCGAACTCTTGCTGTACGGCGCGTCTGCGATGTCGCCGAGCCGGTTGGTCGAGGGCATCGAGCGGATCGGACCGGTGTTCTCGCAGCTCTACGGCCAGACCGAATGTTATCCGGTATCCGTGCTGCGCAAGGCCGACCACGATCCCAGGACGCCGGAGCTGTTCCTGTCTTGCGGATTCCCGATCGCCGCTTGCCAGGTGAAGATCCTCGACAACGACGACCAGGAAGTCGCAACCGGCGAGGCCGGCGAGATCTGCGTGCGCGGCACGCATGTGATGGCCGAGTATTGGAAACGGCCCGACGCGACCGCGGAGACGCTGAAGAACGGTTGGCTGCACACCGGCGACATCGCGCGATCGGACGAACGCGGCTACATGTTCATCCTCGACCGCAAGAAGGACATGATCGTCTCCGGCGGCTTCAACATCTTTCCGCGCGAGGTCGAGGATGTCTTGTCGCAGCACGCCGACGTCGCGATGGTCGCCGTGGTCGGCGTGCCCGACGACAAATGGGGCGAGGCCGTCACCGCCGTGATCGTCGCCCGCGAAGGGGCGCGACCGAATCCGGACGAGCTGATCAACCTCGTGAAGGCCAAGAAGGGCTCGGCGCACGCGCCCAAGCACATCAAGTTCGTTAGCGAGTTGCCGATGACCGGCGTCGGCAAGGTCGACAAGAAGGTGCTGAAGGCAGGCTTCTGGACCGGCCGCGAGCGGATGGTGGGGTAGCGATCAACTAGCTCGGTCGGCACCGCGCCTTTCAGCCGGCCAAGCGCCTTTCGGTAGGAGCCTTCTTGTCGAAATTATTGGGCACTTCGATATCGACTTCGAGTGTCGACACCGTCTTGCCGCGCTCCAGCTTGACCATCACCTTGTCGGGATCGAGCACCACGTGCCTCGACACCACCGCGAGGATTTCCTCCCGCAGCGTGGCCAGCAAGTCGGACTGACCGAGCAGCCCGCGCTCGTGCGACAGCAGAATCTGCAGCCGCTCCCGCGCAACGGGGGCGGTCGCGTTGCGGCCGCCGAACAGCCGCAGCAGCCTCATGCTCATGCAGCCCTCCGTCCCAGCAAGCGGTTCATGAAGCTCTTGCGCTCGGCCGGCACGACCATGGCGACCTCTTCGCCCATCAGGCGGCGCGCGGCATCGATATAGGCGCGGGCCGGCGCGCTGTCGGCGTTGTTCAGCGTCACCGGCGTACCGACGTTGGATGCCTTCAAGACATCCTGGCTCTCGGGAATGATGCCGAGCAGAGGCGTCGCGAGGATTTCGAGGATGTCGTCGATCGAGAGCATCTCGCCGCGCGCCGCGCGCGCCGGATCGTATCGGGTGATCAGCACGTGTTTCTCCACATGCTCGCCCCGCTCCGCCTTCACGGTTTTCGAATCGAGCATGCCGATGATGCGGTCGGAATCGCGCACCGAGGAGACCTCGGGATTGGTGACGATGATGGCTTCGTCCGCATAGCGCATGGCGAGCGTGGCGCCGCGCTCGATGCCTGCGGGACTGTCGCACAGGATCCAGTCGAACCGGCTCTTGAGCTCGCCAATGACGCGGCCGACGCCCTCGTCGGTCAGCGCATCCTTGTCGCGGGTCTGTGAGGCCGGCAGCAGCCAGAGATTTTCCAGCCGCTTGTCGCGGATCAGGGCCTGCGGCAGCTTGGCGACACCCTGCACCACGTTGATGAGGTCGAACACCACGCGGCGTTCGGCGCCCATCACCAGATCGAGGTTGCGCAGGCCGACATCGAAATCGACCACCACGACGCTTTGCCCACCTTGCGCAAGCGCCGCACCGAGCGCGGCCGTCGAGGTGGTTTTTCCAACGCCTCCCTTGCCCGAGGTAACGACCAGGACCTTGGCCATACTTGATCTCCTTAGCCGGTTAATTCAGCGGGGTAATTTTCATGGTGTCGCCCTCCAGCCAGGCTTGCGCCGGGCGGTTGCGGAGCGCGACGTCGATTTCTTCTGCGGTCTGGTAGTAGCCATCGATCGCCAGCAGCTCGGCCTCGATTCTCTGGCAATAGATCCGTGCGGCCGAATTGCCGTTGACGCCGGCCATCGCACGGCCGCGCAGCGTGCCGTAGATGTGGATCGATCCGCCGGCGACGATCTCCGCGCCCGACCCGACCGAGCCCAAAACCGTGACATCGCCTTCCATGAAGACGATGGACTGGCCCGAACGTACCGGGTTCTCCAGCAGCAGCGAGGTCGGCTTCTTCGGCTCGGGCTCCGACTTCTGCGTCGGCTCGCTTCGCGTGATCACGCAGGAACGGCCGCCGGTCAGCAAGGGCGGCATGTTCGCCGCGAGACGATCTTCCTCCACACCCTCGATGCCGAGGACGCGGATGTTGCGCTCGTTGAGACTGCCGACGAGATGGGCGATGGCGGAGCTTGAGAGGTCGACGGCCGAGAGATCGAGCACGATCGGCTTGCCGACGAAGTATCCAGGCGAGCGCGCCAGCGTGGCGTCGATCTCGGCGAGCCATTCCACGATCGGCACGACAGGGCTGAATACGAACGCGACATAGGACCGGCCGCGCAGCCGGACCAGTTGACGCGTGGGATCCGCTCGGACGTCCATGATGTTCGACTCGCCTTCTTAGTGAATGGTTAACAGTCGACGAACTTGGTTAACGAGTAATTAATGTGACAACCCGCGCTACGCGCAGAAAACAGCGCAACAGGTGGCGAATCCGGCGCATTTGTGGCCGATTCATGCTGCTTATCGTGCGGAACGTGCGCCAAACCCTTTGAAAACAGGGGTCACGTGAGTTGTAGTTAACGCGAGCTCAACTTACTTTTGTCACGTTTCCGACCTAAATTAGTCCTCGCGCGGCTCCAACAAACTTATCTGTGCTGGCAGATCCTCGCGGTCTGGCGGCTCAATCCGTCAGGCAGACGGAACATTTTCCGGCAGGGGACGAGGCTGTGGAAGCCGTAGGCGTTGTGTGGTCGCGAGATTCGATCTCGCAGGCAGGTGTCGTCGGACTCAGGGACGGCGCCGAACACCTTGATTCAAATCTTCCAAGCAAGCTCGACAGCGGACAGAAAGCGGACGTCGATGATCCCGCGCGCCTCTTCCGCGACCTGGAACTCCTGATCGGTACGTCACCTGCCGTTCCGCCGCCGAGCAATCCGCCGGTCAATCCGCCAAGCGACATGAGGAGTAAGCGTATGAGTAGTGTGAGTGAGCAGGACCACATCAATCCCCGCGATCCCCTGTACTACGCGCCGCGCTCGCTACGTGAGCGGTCGGCTTCCATGCGCGACGCCAGCCCCGCAACGACACCGTTCTCTCCGGCGTCGTTCGACTCCCAGCTCGAGAGCGCCGTATCCGATGCGCTGCGCCATTCCCTCGACCCCGAGATCATGCGCGAACCTCAACTGGAATCGAAGAAGGCGTTGTGGAGCGTCGCAGCGCGCTTTGGTGCCGCCATCGGCGTCTCGGCTCTCGTGGCGCTGTTCTTCGTCATCGTCGTGCCGGGGTCGCGGCAGAGCGACGGTGAGCCGTCGGCGTCCTCCGGAATCGTGCAGTCGATCAAGGCTGCCCTGTTCCAATCCGGAGAAGCCTCGCCAAAGCCTGCAATCAGCGAATTCCAGGCCGTTCTCGCCTCCACGCCACCGAGCGCCTCGCCTGCGTCCGAGCAGTCCCAGTTGCTCAAGCAATTCATGCAGTGGCGCGAGAAGCCGGATCCGGCGACGCCACAACGCGCCAACCCATGATCCAGATGGAGGAATGACAATGCCTGAGAACCGACTTTCCGCCATCTTGTTCTCAAGGAGTTTGCCATGACCTCGCACCGGATCGCCTTGCTGGTCGGGGCCGTGCTCTTCGGAATCGCAGGCAGCGCCCAGGCTGCCGGCGACATTGCGATCGTGCGCGACCTTGCAGGCCGCGTCGGCCCCGTGATCGGCTCGGCCCAGGCCTGCCGCGACATTGCGCGTCCCCGCATCCAGACCATCGTCGACAAGTTTTCACAGGTGATCCGGGAAGCCTCGTCGAACGAGGCGGAGCGTTCTGATCTCACCCAGACGTTCGATCGCAGCGTGGCCGACGGCCGCGCCGCCGTCAGCTCGGGCAAAATCGATTGCATCCGGGCCGATCGCCAGCTTGCCGATCTCGAACGCTCGATCTCGGGCCCCAGTCTTTCCAGCGTCATCGGCCCATCCCCTGCCGCCGCGGCAACGGCCGCGAACGCGGCAACCGCGCCGACGGCCCCGGTCCCGACCGGGCCGCTGCCACGCGGCATCGGCGAAAAGGAAATCCGCTTCGGCATCGCCGCGCCCTTCTCCGGCTCGGCCCGTGAGCTGGGACGCCAGATGAAGCTCGGAATCGAAACCGCCTTCAACCGGATCAACGACGCCGGCGGCGTCGACGGGCGGATGCTCAAACTGCACGCCGCCGACGACGGCTACGAGCCTTCGCGCACCGCGGACGCGATGAAGCAGCTCTATGAAAAGGACCAGGTGTTCGGCATCGTCGGCAATGTCGGCACGCCGACTGCGGCGGTGGCGATCCCCTATGCGCTCGAACGCCGGATGCTGTTTTTCGGGGCCTTCACCGGCGCCAACATCCTGCGCAACGATCCGCCGGATCGCTACGTGTTCAACTACCGCGCCAGCTACGCCGAGGAAACCGACGCGGTCGTCCGCTACCTCGTCAAGATACGCCGGCTGCAGCCTCGGCAGATCGCGGTGTTTGCGCAGCAGGATTCGTACGGCGACGCCGGATTTGCAGGGGTCGCCAAGGCGTTTCGCTCCATGGGCGTGAACGACGGCGCCATCGTCCGGCTCAACTATGCGCGCAACACCGTCGACGTGGACGATGCGATCAACCAGTTGAAGCTCGCGAAGCCGCCGATCAAGGCCGTCGTCATGGTCGCCACCTACCGGGCCGCGGCGCGGTTCATCGAGAAGACGCGCGACCTCTATCCCGGCATGGTCTACTCCAACGTCTCATTCGTCGGCTCGACCGCGCTCGCCGAAGAACTGAAACTCCTGGGGCCGCGGTACACGAGCGGCGTGATCGTGACGCAGGTGGTACCGGCGGTGTCGGGCTATTCGTCGGCGGTGCTCGAATACAAGAACGCGCTCGCCAAATATTTCCCGGGCGAGGCGCCCGACTATGTGTCGCTCGAAGGCTATGTCGCCGCCAACGTGCTGATCCAGGGCATCAAGCGGGCCGGTCCGCAGCTCGACACCGAGAAGCTGATCGACACGCTGGAGACCATGCGCAATCTCGACCTCGGTCTCGGGACCTCGCTCGGCTTCGGCCGTTCCGAGCACCAGGCCTCGCACAAGATCTGGGGCACCGCGCTCGATGAAGGCGGGCGCTACCAGCCGATCGATCTCGAATGATCGGGAAGCCGCGATCCCTGTGATCGCGGCTTCACCATGCCCCTCTGACGGCGCGCTCAGCGCTTCTCGATCACAAGGCTCTGGATGGCGCGGCCGAAATAGCCGCGCTCGTCGGCAAGCCGCGCCATTGCGAGCCCTGCGCCGTCGGGACCGATCCAGGACTCGGCATCGAGCAGGATCCAGTCGCCGACCGGCTCACGCGCAAAATTCACGGTCAGGTCGGCATTGAGAAAGGTCCACGCGCGGAAATCCAGCACGGCCGAGGTACCGTTGCAGAAATCCGCCGCCGCCATCGCCCGCATCGCCTGCGAAACGGCTGAGCCTTCCACGATCGGCCGGTCGACGCGATACCAGATCGCGCCGGGACCGGGCTCGCCGAAGCGGCCGCGCGCGGCGCGCAGCGACATACCTGATACGAACGGGCTGGAGGAAAAATCCGCGGGCTCGACGCGCGATCGATCCGGCCCCGGTAGCTCGACCGGCAGAATCGCGGCCTCTAGCGGCAATTCCTGGGACTGCACCTTAATCTTAAGCACGGTCGCGGCGACCACGACGACGCCTTTAGCCAGTAGCCTGATCGCGCAGAGCTGGATCTTGCGCCCCTCGCGCAAGACTTCGCTCTCGATGGTCAGCGGCGCCACCGGCACGGGACGCATCAGGTCCACGGTGACGCGCGCAACCCGCATCGCGACCGGCGTCGGAATCCGCTCCGCCGCCCACACCACCAGCGCCGCCGGCGGCGAGCCGTGCTGCATGCTCGGGTCCCATGGACCTGCCGCAAAGGGGCTGGTGACGACGTCGTTGCCATCAACGCGAAAAATGCCGTCCATTGAATGAGAGGTCCTGTCGATCAAGGGACGAGCTTCTTGCCTGCTTCGGCGGAACGAGTCGAGCCCGCGGCGGACAGAGCGCCGTGCGCCATTCGCGGGAGACGGCGAGCAAGCCGGCGCGTCAAATGAACGCCATGCCGCCATTGAGGACGATGGTCTGCCCGGTCATGTAGCTGTTGCCGAGCACCATCGCGACGGCTTGCGCGACTTCCTCGGCCTGGCCCATCCGGCCGAGCGGGATGTTGCGCGCCAGATCAGTCCGGCCGCCCATCATGTCGGTCTCGATCAGCGACGGCGCCACCGCGTTGACGGTGATGCCTTCCTTGACCAGCCGTGCTGCATAGCCTCGCGTGAGGCCTTCCATGCCGGCCTTGGAGGCGTTGTAGTGCACGCCGATCGCGCCGGCGCCGCGCGCAGCGCCCGACGAAATATTGACGATGCGGCCCCATTTGCGTGCCCGCATCGCCGGCAGCACTGCCCGCGTGCACAGGAACGCCGATTTCAGGTTTACCGCGATGGTGCGGTCGAAATCGTCCTCGGTGAGATCGTCGACGCCGCGCACGATAGCTAAGCCGGCATTGTTGACGAGAATGTCGATCGGACCGAGCGCGGAGGCGACCTGCTCGACCATGTTGGCGACGGCCGCCGCCTGCGAGACATCGGCTCCGACAGTGATGGCGCGGCCTCCATTGGCCTTGATCCGGGCGACGACGGCATCGGCATCACCAGCGCGCTCGCGATAATTGACCGCGACCGCGGCGCCGGCTTCGGCAAGCGTCAAGGCAACCGCCGCGCCGATGCCGCGGGACGCGCCCGTCACCAGTGCAACACGCGCACTCAAGTTCTGTCCGGCCATCACCGATCCTCCGTCGCCTTCACGGCGGCGCGCGACCCGCAAGGCACCTCACAATGCGGGGTCGACCGCCTCGTCGTATTCCTTCTTGAACCGCGCGATCAGCTCGGCGGCCGGCACCACCTTGCCGATGCCGCCAATACCTTGGCCGCTGCCCCAGATCTCCTTCCATGCCTTCGGCTTGGCGCGCTCGCCGGAGGCGTCGGTGCCAAAACTCATCTTCGAGGGATCGGAGGTCGGCAGGTCGTCGGGATTGAGACCGGCCTTGACGATCGATGGCTTGAGGTAATTGCCGTGCACGCCGGTGAACAGGTTCGAATAGACGATGTCTTCCGCCGACGACGATGTGATCATCTCCTTGTAGCCCTCGACCGCGTTGGCTTCCTCGGTCGCGATGAAGGCGGAGCCGATATAGGCGAAGTCGGCGCCGAGAATGCGCGCCGCACGGATGGCGCGGCCGTTGGCGATCGCGCCCGACAGCGCGATCGGTCCGTCGAACCAGGCGCGCGTTTCCTCGACGAAGGCGAGCGGCGAGATCGTGCCGGCATGGCCGCCGGCGCCGGCCGCCACCAGGATCAGGCCGTCGGCGCCCTTCTCGATCGCCTTGTGCGCGAATTTCTGGTTGATCACGTCGTGGAAGACGATGCCGCCCCAATTGTGCGCCGCCTGGTTGAGATCCTCGCGCGCGCCGAGCGAGGTGATCAGCATCGGCACCTTGTACTTCTCGCAGGCCGCGAGATCGTGATCGAGCCGGTTGTTGGACTTGTGAACGATCTGGTTCACCGCAAACGGCGCCGACGGCCGCTCCGGATGCGCCTTGTCGTAGGCTGCGAGTTCTTCCGTGATCCGCGCCAGCCACTCGTCGAGCAGCGAAGCCGGCCGCGCGTTCAGCGCCGGAAACGAGCCGACCACGCCGGCCTTGCACTGGGCGATCACGAGATCGGGCACGGAGATGATGAACAGCGGCGACCCGATCACGGGTATCGACAGGCGGCCCTTGAACAGCGCGGGCATGGACATTCGAAGCGATCCTCTGGTTATTCAGGCAAACGATTTGGCTCTAGAGATGCCAGACGTCATACCAACCAACAAGGCAATCTTTCCAGTGTCAAGTATTGCGTTTTGGCGCTGCCAGATGACGGAACGACCACTACTGACAGAGCGCCCTCGTCACGTAATTTTCCGTCTTGCAATCGCCAGACTGCCGCTTGTAGCCGGGCAGGAACACTTTCGGCGAGCATTTCTCGGCCGCGTCGGTGTCGAGGCTCTTGCCTTCCTTGTAACCCCTGCTCTGGCACAACCGGTCGGCACCGGCCTTGCAGTCCGGCGCGCCGTTGGCCGCGACGAGACACGCCGCCCGCCCGCTCACCATGGTCGAGGGCTTGGCCAAGTTCGACAGGCTATCACCGGCGCCTTTGGCGCCCGCATTGAGATCGTCGAGGGTCTCACTTGGGCTCTTCAGCGGCGGCAGCAGCGATTTGGATTTCTCGAACAGCTTTCCGATTTCGGTGATCAGGCCGGGATTTTCCAGGCGCGGCGCTTGCTGTGGTTCACTCTGCTGCCGCTCGGGCTGAGCCGGCACCGGCTGCTGGGCCGGCGACTGCAGGCCGAGCGAGGGCTGGGGCGCGCCCTGGGGCCAGCCGGCATCGGGAGCGATCGCAAGCACGGATGCAACGAGGCCAACGGTCGTGCGTTGCGTCCTGAATAGCTTGATCAAACGGCCGATTCGATCGGGCATGGAGCGAAACGTAGCCCGAAGCCGGGATGCCGGCAAAGCCTAGACCAGCTTGAACGCGGCGTAAAAGCCGAACACCAGGACGACGGCACCGATGGCCACCCAGGTGCCAAGGCGCTTTTCGAGCTCGGCCCGGATCACGTCGCCATAGCGGTTGAGCAGGACGGCGACCACGAAGAACCGTCCGCCGCGCGCCACGATCGAGCACAGGATGAACAGCCAGATGTTGTAGCCGGCAAACCCCGAGGTGATGGTGACGAGCTTGTAGGGGATCGGCGTCAGCCCCTTCAGCAGGATGATCACCGCGCCCCATTCGGCATAGGAGGCGCGGAAGGTTTCGACCTTGTCACTGAGACCGTAGACCGTGATCAGCCAGTGCCCGACCGAGTCGTAGAGCAACGCACCGATGGCGTATCCGACCACGCCGCCGGCAACGGATGCGATGGTGCAGACGGTCGCGAACCACCACGCCTTCTTCGGCTGCGCCAGCGACATCGGCAGCAGCATGATGTCGGGCGGGATCGGGAAGAACGAGCTTTCCGCGAAAGAGACCGCCGCCATGATCCAGAGCGCATAGGGCTTGTCGGCGGCGTTGATACACCAATCGTAGGTCCGTTTGAGCATGGGCGCATGAACCATCTGGGAGCGGATTTGTCCATGCCGGAAAACGACGGAATTTGAGAGGATTTACTACCGCTTGCGTAAGGAACGGCCTTCCAGCGCGACAATTCGCCGCCGGACTGCGGGGCCCGCCGCCGCCTTGGGCAGCGGCTTGGTTGGCGCCGTTTTCGGCGACTTGACGGGCTTCGGCAGCTTCTCGGCGATGCCGAGCAGGTCCTCGCGCCGCTCCATCTCGCGCCAGACGTCCTCCGGCTTCACGCCAGCCGCTGCCCACAGCACGGTCAGGTTATAGAGCAAGTCGGCGCTCTCGCGGACCACCGCGTCGGTCTTGCCGTTGACGGCATCGATCACGACTTCGATGGCCTCCTCGGCGAGCTTCTTGGCCATCTTGGAGGGGCCGCGCTGAAACAGCCGGGCCGTGCGCGACGTTGCCGGGTCGAGATCCCGGGCCGCGATAACAGCCTGATAAAGCCGTTCGAGCGAATCACTCATTCTCCGAACCTAATGCAAAGCCATGGCCGGCGTGTTAACAGCCGCCTCTGCAACCATAAAAAATCCACCGGCCGGGGCGGTCGGTGGATTCATATTGAACGCTTGATGACTTGAACGTTTGGTGACCGCCGCGGTTACCAGCGCGGCCGATAGTATGGACCGCAGCCGATGCAGTTGCGCGGGTAATAATACGGGGTCGGGTCCCCGTAATAAACCGGGCCGCCGCCATAATAGCCGTGGTGGCGATCGTAGTAGTAGTCACGGCGGTTCTGGGTGGCCGCAATCGCAAGCCCCGTACCGACGATGCCGGCAAAAGCCGCCGCTGCCGCCGCGCCGCCACCACCGCGATAGTGCCGGCGGCGGGCGCTGATATCGGTCGCGTCGCTGGTCCCGGTCGAGGCCGTCACGCCCTTGCTCGACGGCGCGGAGCCCGCGAATGCCGTGGTCGGCGCGACTGCCGTCAGTGCAACGGCCACAACCGTCGCCACCGCGCTGGCGCGGCCGATCGATGAAAACACACCCTTTTGCGCAAACATCTCGACATCCTCCGTGGGAGCTGGCCTGACAGGCCTTCGATAGCTAACCACCGAACGGATACTAGGTTCCCGAATCCGAACGGCGGCTGAACAATCCCTGGCAAAATCGTGGCGGTCATCGACCATTCAGGTTAGATGCGGCACAATAGCTCGCCCAAGGGCCAAGTCTGCCGTTGGCGATGTCACGAAACCGACATCACCGGCGCGGCAACTTGCCCCACCTCTTGCTGATGTAACCTCGATGCGTGCGATCAGGACCAACGCCATCCGCTCTCGCCTGAGCGTTCTCTTGGCTTTCCTTGCCGGGCTCTGCGCCATTGCGGGCTTCACGGCGAATAGCGCCCTCGCCGCCGACGAACCTCGGCCTCCGCTCGCAATCCAGTTTTCGCTGGATCGTCCGATCGATGCCGCGGCGGCGCCGTTCGTGATGGCGGCCGCCGGCGGCCTGTTCAGCGCTGAGGCGCTTGCGGTCACGATCAACATCGCCAGCGGATCGCCGGACGCGATTGCGCGCGTCGCGGCAGGCTCCAGCGATTTTGCCGTCGTCGACATCAACGCATTGATGCGGTTTCGCGACAAGGACAAGCAGGGCGGTCCCAGGATCAAGGCCGTGTTCGTGGTGTTCAACAAGGCGCCCTATGCCATCATCGCCCGCAAGAGCCGCGGCATCCGCGCGCTGACCGACATTGAGGGCAAGACTCTCGGCGTCGCCGAAGGCGACCTGTCGGCCCGACTGTGGCCGGCGGTAGCGCACCAGAACAGCATCAAGATCAAGAGCGTGAAGCAGAGCAGCATCAGCGCCGCGGTGCGCGAGCCGATGCTGTCGGCGGGCCAGATCGATGCCGTGACCGGATTCTCCTATCTGTCGGCGATCAATCTGAAGGACCGCGGCGTGCCTGCCGACGATCTGGCGGTGCTGAAATTCGCCGACTATGGCTGTGAAGCCTACGGGTTCGCTATTATCGCCAATCCGGCGCTGGCAGCCGCCAAGCCCGAGGCGGTGAAAGGATTCGTGAGAGCCGTCATCGGCGGGTTGCATCTCACGGTCAAGGACCCCGAACGCGCCGCAACCGAGGTCGCAAATCGCATGGACGGCGGCTCGAAGGACCTCGAACTCGAGCGGCTGCAAAGTATCCTGCGCGACTACGTCCTGACCAGCGAAGTAAAACGCAACGGCATCGGCGCCATCGATCCGGCACGCTTCGAACGCTCGATCGATCAGGTCGCGGACGACTTCAAGTTTCAGAAGCGGCCGCAGGCATCAGACATTTTCGACGACCAGTTCCTGCCCCCGCTCAACAACCGGCTGATTAATTGAGTGGACTTCCTCTTCCGCCAGCGCCCGCGGCTTACCCCTCTCCCCAACCCTCCCCCGCAAGGGGGGAGGGAGCCTGATCAGCGTGCTCACCTCACTTCGCGTTGCTGTGCTGAAGTTGCAAACACGTAAGGGAAGCACCGGCGGATGGGTTCCCTCCCCCCTTGCGGGGGAGGGTTAGGGAGAGGGGGCCGCTTGCTCAACTGCCTGCCGAAGTCGCCTACCTCACTCCTGACGAATGCGCCTGCCTCACTAGTCGTCCCAAGCGATCCCAGTTTACAATGGGCGATTGAATCGCCTTGCGAGTCCTCATCTGATGTCCATGCTGCGCCTTTACACCCGTGTCCTTGAGCTGCTTGGCAAGGAGGCGCGGCTGGGCTGGATTCTCGCCGTCGCCAATCTCCTGCTGGCCGGGGCGCAATTCGCCGAGCCGGTGCTGTTCGGCAAGATCGTCGACGTGCTCTCGGGCAAGCCGCAGAGCGGGATGCTGGCCTCGAACTCGGCCTGGCCGCTGCTGGCGGCCTGGGTTGTATTCGGCCTGTTTACCATCGTGTGCAGCGCGCTCGTCGCGCTCCACGCCGACAAGCTGGCGCACCGCCAGCGCCAGGTGGTGCTGACGGATTATTTCGAGCACATCATGCAACTGCCGCTCACCTTCCACACCGGCACTCATTCCGGCCGGTTGATGAAGGTGATGCTGAACGGCACCGACGCGCTGTGGCGGCTTTGGCTTGCATTCTTCCGCGAGCATTTTGCGGCGATCCTGTCGCTGGTCGTGCTGCTGCCGCTGGCGCTCTACATCAATTGGCGGCTGGCGATACTGTTGTTCGCGCTGTGCGTGGTGTTCACGGTGCTGACGACGCTGGTGGTACGCAAGACCTACGGCATGCAGACCGAGGTCGAGGCGCAGTACAGCGATCTCTCGGCGCGCGCGTCTGATGCGCTCGGCAACGTCGCACTGGTGCAGAGCTTCGTGCGGATCGATGCGGAAGTTCAGGGCCTGCGTTTCGTCGCCGACAAGCTGCTCGCCGCGCAGATGCCGGTGCTAGGCTGGTGGGCGCTGGTCACCGTCATCACCCGTGCTTCCACCACCATCACCGTGCTCGCGATCTTTGCCGTCGGCATCTACCTGCACACGCAGGGACAGACGACGGTCGGCGAGATCGTGATGTTTGTCAGCTTCGCGACCATGCTGATCCAGAAGCTCGAACAGGTGGTGAGCTTCATCAACAGCGTGTTCATGGAGGCCCCAAGGCTGCAGGAATTCTTCGACGTGCTGGACGCTGTCCCCGCGGTGCGCGACCGGCCCGGAGCGGTCGATACCGGCCGGCTTTCCGGCCTCGTCGAATTCCACGACGTCTCGTTTTCCTATGACGGCAAACGGCCTGCGGTCGAAGACGTTTCGTTTACCGCTCTGCCCGGGCAGACCATCGCCCTGGTCGGCCCGACCGGCGCCGGCAAGTCGACGGCGATCGCGCTGTTGCACCGCGCCTTCGATCCGCAGTCCGGCATCATCAAGATCGACGGCATGGACATTCGCGCGTTGAAGCTGACGGCGCTGCGGCGGAACATCGGCGTGGTGTTCCAGGAGGCGCTGCTGTTCAACCGCTCGATCGCGGACAATCTGCGCGTCGGCAAGCCGGATGCGACCGATGAGGAAATGCGCATCGCCGCAAGCCGCGCCCAGGCGCTGGAATTCATTGAGCGCAGCGAGAAAAAATTCGAAACCCATGCCGGCGAGCGCGGCCGGATGCTGTCCGGCGGCGAGCGGCAGCGCCTGTCGATCGCCCGTGCGCTGCTGAAAGACCCGCCGATCCTGATTCTCGACGAGGCGACCAGCGCACTCGACGCCGTCACCGAGGCCAAGGTCAATGCCGCGCTCGACGAGGTGATGAAGGGCCGCACCACCTTCGTGATCGCGCACCGGCTTTCGACCATTCGCAACGCGACCCGCATCCTGATGTTCGACAACGGCCGGGTGATCGAAAGTGGAACTTTCGATGAACTGGTGGCCATGGGCGGTCGCTTCGCGGAACTCGCCAAGGCCCAGTTCATGGTGCAGGAGAATGCTCGGGCCGACATCAAGGTCAAATAGGCCGGCAAGCATCTGTTACGGTTCAATTATCGCCGAAATTGCGCCCACTTCGTCCACGATTAAATCGCCGGGCCTCTGTTCTGAATCGCCAAGCCGGTATAGGTTTGCGACCTGCCGCAATGCGACGGCGCCGGACACGCTTGAAACCCGAACGTTTGATTTTAAGGACCTCTCCTTTTCGAAGGCGGGTCTCAAAGGACCGGAACGGAAAAGTGCATCTTCTTCGCCCGTTGCTTCGCGCTTCCTCACTGAACCTGATTTTCCTGGCGACGGCGCTTGCCGTCATAACGCCGCGTGCCGCGCACGCCGAAGCGCTGTTGGTGGTCGAAGCCGATACCGGCAAGGTGCTGCAGGCCGACAACGCCACCATGCCCTGGTATCCCGCCTCGGTGACCAAGATCATGACGGCTTACGTCACGCTCAAGGCGGTCAAGGAAGGACGACTGTCGCTCGACACGCTCCTGACGGTGTCGCCGGTCGCCGCCTCGCAGTCGCCGTCCAAGATGGGTTTTCCTCCCGGCACCCAGGTCACCATCGATAACGCGCTCAAGATGATGATGGTGAAGTCGGCCAACGACATGGCCGTGGTGCTCGCCGAAGGCGTCGGCGGATCGGTCGACGGTTTCTCGGCGATGATGAACCAGACCGCCCTGCGGCTCGGCATGACGCAGACGAGCTACGTCAATCCGAACGGGCTGCCGGCAGACGGACAGGTCACCTCGGCGCGCGATCTCGCGATGCTGGCACGCGCCGTCATTCGTGACCTGCCGGAATACGAATACTTCATGCAGATCGCCTCGATCCGCTACGGCCGCAGGGTGACGCAGAATTTCAACAAGCTGATCGGGCGCTATCCCGGCGCCGACGGCTTCAAGACCGGCTTCATCTGCGCTTCCGGCTACAATCTGGTCGCGTCCGCGACGCGCAACGGCAAGCGGCTGATCGCCGTCGTGCTCGGCGCATCTTCAGGCCAAGCGCGCGCGGTGCGCGCGGCGCAATTGCTGGAGCGCGGCTTCGGCAACGGACTGGGCTGGCTGACGCCTTCGCTCGGCACCGTCGACAATCTGGTTCCGGTCGATGCGACGCCGCCGAACCTGCGCGACGAGATGTGCAACGGCAAGCGCAAGCGGCCGGCCACCGACGAGGATCCGGACATCGTGGCCTCCAATGGCAATGCATCGACCGGCGAGAGTGCGGTCGCCTTCTTCACCGCCGGACTGCAACCGCCGGCGGGCAAGCCAGCGGAGCTGCTCGCAGCCGCGGCGGCGCCCTCTGAACCAGTACCGGTCTATACCGGCCCGACCAAAACCGGACCGGCGCTGATCGCAGCGGTCGCAGCGGACGCCGAGAAGCAGACGCCAAAGCGTGGCAAGAAATCGGCGATTGCAGCGAAGAAGCCTGACGCCGCAGCACCAAAGGCCGAAGCCAGCGCGAAGCCGGCAGCCAAGCCTGCTGCAGTCCGGCATGCGACCGCCAAACCGGAGGCTGCCGCCAAGCCGGCCGCCTTGGCCGAGAAAAAGCCGGCCGCCTCGACCGAAAGAAAGCCGACCGCCTCGGCCGAGAGAAATCCGGCAGCTTCCGCCGACAAAAAGCCGGCTGCCAAGCCCGTCGCCGTCGGAGACAAGCCCGCGCCGAAGCCGGCCAAGCCGAAAGCCGCCGCTAAACCCAAAGGCGAAAACAAGCCGGCTGGTTAACGGGCCGCGGAGCCGCGTAATTAGGCAGCTTTCCTGCCGTTCGGCCGAACGATTCCAGATCGCCGAAATGCGTCGAGAGCGCGCAGCCGCTTGCCATCGGCGGCGGCATTCACAATACTGCCCAAAACAAGGCACGCCCGGCCGAGAAACAGGGAGCCATAGCGTTTTCGAGCGAAGTGGGTACCGGTTCGCATGAAGAAAACGCGTCAAACAAAAATTAGAGCACGGATCTGATGCAATCAGAGCCGGGCTCGGAACCAGAGGGGAAATACCATGGAGCGGATCTGGCTCAAGCAATATCCGGCCGGCGTGCCAGCCGATATCGACGTCACCCAGTACTCGTCGCTGGTCGAGCTGTTGGAAGAAAGCTTCAAGAAGTTCGCCGATCGCAAGGCGTTCATCTGCATGGACAAGTCGATCAGCTACCGCGACCTCGACGAGATGTCCCAGGCACTCGGCGCCTATCTGCAGAGCAAGGGCCTGCAAAAGGGCGCCCGCGTCGCGCTGATGATGCCGAACGTGCTGCAATACCCGGTCTCGACCGCCGCCGTGCTGCGCGCGGGATATGCCGTGGTGAATGTCAATCCGCTCTACACCCCGCGCGAGCTCGAGCATCAGCTCAAGGATTCCGGCGCGGAAGCGATCATCGTGCTGGAGAATTTCGCCACCACGGTGCAGCAGGTGATCGCGAAGACCTCCGTGAAGCACGTGATCGTCGGCAGCATGGGCGACCTGCTCGGCTTCAAGGGCGTGATCGTCAATCTTGTCGTGCGCAAGGTGAAGAAGATGGTGCCGGCGTGGTCGCTTCCAGGCTCCGTCTCGTTCAACGATGCGCTCGCTGCCGGCCGCAGCATGAAGCTCAGGAAGCCGCAACTGACGCGTGATGACGTCGCTTTCCTGCAATATACCGGCGGCACAACCGGCGTCTCCAAGGGCGCGACGCTGCAGCACAAGAACATCCTCGCCAACGTGCTGCAGAACGACGCCTGGTTGCAGCCGGCGCTGAAGAAGTCGCCGCATGTCGACCAGCTCTTCGTCGTCTGCGCGCTGCCGCTCTATCATATCTTCGCGCTGACGGCGTGCTTCCTGCTGGCGGTGCGCGCCGGCGGCGTCAATCTCCTGATTCCCAACCCGCGCGATATCCCAGGCTTCATCAAGGAATTGATGAAGTACCAGGTCAACAGCTTCCCGGCGGTCAACACGCTCTACAACGCGCTGCTGAATGCACCCGGTTTCGAGAAGGTCGACTTCTCCAAGCTGAAGACCTCGTTCGGCGGCGGCATGGCGACGCAAAAGGCGGTCGCCGAGAAATGGCTGAAGGTCACCGGCTGCGCGCTGTCGGAGGGCTACGGCCTGTCCGAGACCTCGCCGACGCTGACCTGCAACCCTGCCGACACCGACCAGTTCTCCGGCTCGATCGGCATTCCCGTGCCGTCGACCTATATCTCGATCCGCGACGACGAGGGCAAGGAAGTGCCGCTCGGCCAGCCCGGCGAGATCTGCGCCAAGGGACCGCAGGTGATGGCCGGCTACTGGAATCGGCCGGAAGAGACCGCGAACGTGATGACCGCGGACGGCTTCTTCCGCACCGGCGACATCGGCGTCATGGACGAACGCGGCTACACCAAGATCGTCGACCGCAAGAAGGACATGATCCTGGTCTCGGGCTTCAACGTCTATCCGAACGAGATCGAGGAAGTGATCGCGGGGCATCCAGGCGTGCTCGAATGCGCCGTGATCGGCGTCTCCGATTCGAAGTCGGGCGAGGCGGTGAAGGCCTTCATCGTCAAGAAGGACCCAAACCTCACGGCCGATGACGTCATCAAGTACTGCACCACGCAGCTCACCGCCTACAAGGTCCCCAAGCAGATCGAGTTCAGGACCGACCTGCCCAAGACCAATGTCGGCAAGATCCTGCGCCGCGAACTGCGCGACGAGAAGAAGGCCGCGGCGTAAGGCGCACGCGGGACCTCTCGACATGACGGAGACGAACGTCGCGCCAGCCGACATTCTGGCCTTCTGGCGCGACGCCGGCCCTGATCGCTGGTACACGCGCGACGACGCTTTCGATGCGGAGGTGTGCCGGCGCTTTCTCGGGCTTTGGCAGAGAGCGGCGGCCGGCGAGCTACCGTCGTGGGAGACGAGCGATGACGGCGCGCTGGCGCTCGTCATCGTGCTCGACCAGTTTCCCCGCAACATGTTCCGCGGCGACGCGAGAACCTACGCCAGCGACCGCCTCGCCCGTGAGGTGGCACACCGCGCCGTCGACCGCGGCGTCGACGCGCGGATCGATCCCGCTTTGCGCGAATTTCTCTATCTGCCTTTCATGCATTCGGAGCACCTGGGCGACCAGTTGCGCTGCATCGAGCTGTCGCGCACGGCTGGCCATACCGAAAGCCTGAAATGGGCCGAGCACCACGCCGACATCATCCGGCGTTTCGGTCGCTTTCCCCACCGCAACCACCTTCTGGGTCGCGCTACCACGCCGGAGGAGCAGGCATTCCTCGATGAAGGCGGCTTTTCGCCGTGATGACGCAAGCGTGAACGGTCTCGACCGTTGCCGTTTCGAGCCTGACGAATATTGTGCCGGCTACCTGCCCGGTCTAAGAAATACCCGCTCATTGAGGGAGAATTGACGATGACGATCCAAGTTGGCGACAAGCTGCCGGAAGCCAAGTTTCGCGTGATGACCGCAGAAGGCCCGCAGGTCAAAACCACCGACGACATTTTCAAGGGCAAGAAGGTGGCGCTGTTCGCGGTGCCCGGCGCCTACACCGGCACATGCCACAAGATGCACCTGCCGAGCATCTTCCTCAACGCCTATGCCATAAAGGACAAGGGCGTGAACACCATCGCCATCGTGTCCGTCAACGACGCCTTTGTCATGAATGCGTGGAAGCGCGACACCGACCAGCGTGACGAAGCCGTATTCCTCGCCGACGGCAATGCCGACTTCACCAAGGCGATCGGCATGGAGCTTGATGCCTCCGGCAATGGCCTCGGCATCCGCTCCAAGCGCTATTCGATGCTGGTGGAAGACGGCGTGGTGAAGAAGCTCAACCTCGAGCCCGCACCGGGCAAGGTCGAAGTTTCCGGCGGCGATACGCTGCTGGGGCAGTTGTGAGCTGAAGCGCGTCGTCCGCTTCTTCCCTTCTCCCCTTGTGGGAGAAGGTGGCGGACGCAGTCCGCCGGATGAGGGGTTCCATCCGCGGACGCAGACGTTTCAGACGAGCGACACATGTCCGCGGAGAGAACCCCTCACCCGTCTCGAATGAGCTTCGCTCATTCGATCCACCCTCTCCCAAGGGGAGAGGGGAAGAGCTACTTCCCCACCCTCTGCTGCAACCTCGCCATCGCCACGCCCTCGCGCGCCAATTGATCGGCGCGCTCGTTTTCGGCGTGGCCGGCGTGGCCCCTGATCCAGTGCCAGCGCACCTCGTGCGGCTTTAGCGCCATGTCGAGGCGCTGCCAGAGATCGACGTTCTTGACCGGCTTCTTGTCCGCGGTGCGCCAGCCGTTCCGCTTCCAGCCATGGATCCAGCCGCTGATGCCCTGGCGGACATACTGGCTGTCGGTGGTGAGGTCGACCACGCACGGCTTCTTCAGTGCTTCCAGCGCCGAGATCGCCGCCATCAGCTCCATGCGGTTGTTGGTGGTGTGCGGCTCGCCGCCCTTCAGTTCTTTCTCTTTATCGCCGAACCTCAGAATCGCGCCCCAGCCGCCGGGGCCGGGATTGCCCGAGCAGGCGCCGTCGGTGAAAACCGTCACGTGAGGCAATTCGCTCAAGCGGCAAATCCGGGCTGGGTCAGGCCGTAATCGCGCACGCTGGAAACGCTCTGGTGGAAGCGCAGCTTGCGGACGTATTCGAGCGGGTCCTTCGGCTTCACCAGCGCGCCCGGCGGCACGTTGAGAAAATCGACCAGCCGCGTCAGCAGGAAGCGCAGCGCCGAGCCGCGCGCGAGCAGCGGCAGCGCTTCCTGCTCGGTATCAGACAATTGCCGCTCGCGGCCATAGGCGTTGAGCAGCGCGCGCGCCTTGGTGACGTTGAACGAATGATCCGGCTCAAAACACCACGCATTCAGGCAGATCGCGACGTCGTAGGCCAGGATGTCGTTGCAGGAAAACGGGAAGTCGATCAGGCCGGACAGCTTGTCGCCGAGGAAGAAGACATTGTCGGGAAACAGGTCGGCGTGGATGACGCCGAGCGGCAGATCTTTCGGCCAGCTTGCCTCGAGGTGATCGAGCTCGCGCGCGATGAAGTCCTGCAAGCCAGGCGCGACGCTGTCGGCGCGCGGCGCGGCGAGATCGAACAGCGGCCGCCAGCCTTCCACCGACAGCGGGTTCTTGCGGAACATCGGGAAGTCGCGGCCCGCCAGATGCATCTTTGCAAGCGCCGCGCCGACGCCGGTGCAATGCGCGGCGTTGGGCCGCCGCGGCCACATGCCTTCGAGGAAGTTGATGATCGCCGCGGGACGCCCGGCCAGTTCGCTGTAGACTTCGCCCTTGCGGTTGCGGGCGGGCTGCGGGCAGCGCACGCCGCGCTCGGCCAGATGCGCCATCAGCGACAGGAAGTACGGCAGATCGTCCACTGCCACGCGCTTTTCATAGAGCGTGAGGATGAACGCGCCCTTGCTGGTATGCAGCAGAAAATTGGAATTCTCGACGCCTTCGGCGATGCCCTTGTAGGAGAGCAACTCGCCGATTTCGTAACCCTTGAGGAAATCCGCGAGGTCTTCGGCGGCGACGTCGGTATAAACCGCCATCGCGACTACTCGGCGGCAGCTTCAGGCCGCAGCGAACGCGGCAGCGGGAAGAATTCATTCTCCTCCGCGGCCGACACCGTCTCCACATGCAATTCGAAGCGCTCGGCGAAGGCGCCCATGATTTCCTCGACGATTACTTCCGGCGCGGACGCGCCTGCCGTGATGCCGAGGCTCTTGATGCCCTCGAAGCGCGACCAGTCCAGATCCGAGGCGCGCTGCGCCAGCACCGAAACCGGGCAGCCCTCGCGCTCAGCGACTTCGCGCAGGCGCTGCGAGTTCGACGAGTTCGGCGCGCCGACCACGATCAGGGCATCGACAACCGGCGCCACCTTCTTCACCGCGAGCTGGCGGTTGGTGGTGGCGTAGCAGATGTCTTCCTTGTGCGGGCCGTTGATGTTCGGGAAGCGCTGCTTGAGCAGCGCGACGATCTCGGCGGTGTCGTCGATCGACAACGTCGTCTGGGTCACGAAAGCGAGGTTGTTGGGATCCTTCGGCGCGAACGTCTTGGCATCCTCAGCGGTCTCGATCAGCGTCACCGCGCCCGCCGGCAACTGCCCGAGCGTGCCGACCACCTCGGGGTGGTGCGAATGCCCGATCAGCAGGATTTCACGGCCGCGCTTGAAGTGGATCGCGGCCTCGCGGTGCACCTTGGTAACCAGCGGGCACGTCGCGTCCAGCGAGAAGAAATTGCGGGCGCGGGCGTCCGCCGGAACCGATTTGGGAACCCCGTGGGCAGAAAACACCACCGGGGCGTTGGTATTGTCGGGGATTTCGGCGAGTTCCTCGACGAAAATCGCGCCCTTGGTCTTCAGGCTGTCGACCACGTAGCGGTTATGCACGATCTCGTGGCGGACATAGACGGGGGCGCCATAGATGGCGAGCGCCCGCTCCACGGTATCGATGGCCCGCACCACCCCGGCGCAGAAGCCACGGGGAGAACAAAGCACGATTCTGAGGTCTGGTTTGGCTGGCATGGGGCGCTATCTCGGGACCGAATCACCCCTTGCCGGCGGGCAGGGAACGGCCAATTCGGATAAGGACTTGGGACTGCTTTCGGCCTGTGTCAAGGCACTTTAGCAGACCATTGCGCCAGTGGGGCCGGAAGGCCTATATAGGCGTTGAATTCCCGTCATCACCGATGACCACAGGCTTCGCCTCCGAAAGAGGTGGGCGAAGCACAAAGGAGATTTGCCATGAGCAATGCACCGCTGATGCCCAAGGCGACGGCCGTGTGGCTGGTTGATAATACCGCTTTGACCTTCGACCAGGTGGCCGATTTCACCAAAATGCACCCCCTTGAGGTCCGCGCCATCGCCGACGGCGATGCGGCCCAGGGCATCAAGGGCATGGACCCGATTTCGACCGGCCAATTGACCCGCGACGAGATTGAGAGGGGTGAAAAGGATCCGAATTACCGCCTCAAGCTCGGCGAGAGCAAGGTGGTGCTGCCGCCGGCCGCCAAGAAGAAGGGCCCTCGCTATACCCCGGTGTCGCGCCGCCACGAGCGGCCGAGCGCGATCCTGTGGCTGGTCCGCAACCATCCCGAACTGAAGGACGCGCAGATCATGCGCCTGGTCGGCACCACCAAGACCACCATCGCCTCTGTCCGCGACCGCACCCACTGGAACGCTTCGACGCTGACCCCGATGGACCCTGTGACGCTCGGCCTGTGCTCGCAGATCGAGCTCGATTTCGAGGTGCAGCGCGCCGCGAAGGAAAAGCCGGTGCCCGCAGCCTACGGCGGCGCCACCCTGCTGCCGGCCTCAGAGACCACGAAGAAAGAGCCGGAGTTCGAGCCGAGCGAGAAGTCGGAGGACGACCTCAACGTCGATGCCGTGTTCGCCAAGCTCAAAAATATCGGCGGCAAGAAGCAGGACGAGGAAGAGTAGAAGTTATCGGCTACGGCTGATGTTGAACGCGGCGGGGCAACCTGCCGCGTTTTGTTTTGGCGGCCAACCATCCCTCAGTTGTCATGCCCCGCGAAGGCGGGGCATCCAGTACGCCGCGCTCTATCGTTTCAATCACCACTTTCCCAGAGTACTGGATCCCCCGGATGACGAGTTGAGTCAGGTGATGACGGAGGTGCTTGAGCAGCGCACCCCCTCACGCCTTCTTCAAGAACTCCGTGCGCAGCACCAGGCCCTTGACCTTGTCGGTGCGGCCTTCGATTTCCTCCTCATTGTCGGTGAGGTGGATGTTCTTGATCACGGTGCCGCGCTTCAGCACGGTGGAGGATCCCTTCAGTTTCAGATCCTTGATGAGCGTGACGCTATCGCCCTCAGCGAGCAGCGCGCCGTTGGAATCCCTGACCTTGATGTCCATGTGATGCCTTCTTTGTATGAAGTCCGGCGTCCTTCTCTTGTGGGAGAAGGTGCCATAGGCGGCCTGCGGCCGCCGTCCTTTAGTGGACGCCGATGCTTTGCATCGGCTATGCACAGTCCGCCGGATGAGCATGCGCTCATTCGACTCACCCTTTCCCACAAGGGGAGACCGGAAACAAGATCGCGCCGCTGCTCTTCTCAGCCCAGCTCGATCTCGTCGTCGATCTCATGCGACAGGCCGATGCCGCTGATCGTGAGAACCATCTTTGCCGGCAGCTTTTCATGGCCCTTCAGCTTTCCCGACTCGATGGCATCGCGCACGGCCTTTTCGACCTCACGCTGCGAGGTGACGCCGACTTGCTTGAGAAATTTGCGCAGGCTGACGTTGAAGACATCTTCGTTCATACGGACCTCCTGATCACGGCCTCGTCGGATTGTTCAGCATCTGCTCGGCGAGATTGCGCTGGGCGCGGTCGGTACGCGCGTTGGCATTGGCGCGCTGGACGTCGCGGTTCTTGCGGCAGATGACGTAGTCGTTCGAGCCCGGCGCGACGTTGTTGGAGCGACAAAACGCGTCATCATCGGCGCTGGTATCGACCATGGTCGGCTGGCCGCGTTCGAGGCAACCCGCGAGCAGTGGTGCGATGAGGAGGAATGCGAGTGACAGGTTACGTCGCATGCTCTGTCCCTTCCAGGTTTCGTCCTTGCCGGGCGCGCGTCCCCGACTTGATCGGGATGAGCCGGCAATCCATCGAAATAATGGCAGCCTGCTTTGACGATGATGGATGCCCGGGTCAAGCCCGGGCATGATGAGGAACCCGCCGTCATTCCGGGGCGATGCGAAGCATCGAACCCGGAATCTCGAGATTCCGGGTCTGGTGCTTGCGCACCATCCCGGAATGACGATCGCAACAACTACACCCGGCCCTTCAGCGCGTCGCCGATTTCGTCGAGCACCTTGGGGTCCTCGATGGTGGCCGGCATGGTCCAGCTTTCGCCGTCGGCGATCTTCTTGATGGTGCCGCGCAGGATTTTTCCCGACCGCGTCTTCGGCAATCGCCCAACTGTGATGGCGAGCTTGAAGGCTGCGACGGGGCCGAGCTTGTCGCGCACCAGCGCCACGATCTCCTTTTCGATCTCGGCCGGCTTGCGGGCCACGCCTGCTTTCAGCACCAGGAAGCCGCAGGGCACCTCGCCCTTGATGGCGTCCTTGATGCCAAGAACCGCACATTCGGCGACGTCGGGATGGGAGGCCAGAATTTCCTCCATACCGCCGGTGGAGAGTCGGTGGCCGGCGACATTGATGATGTCGTCGGTACGGCCCATCACCCAGACATAGCCGTCCTCGTCCTTGTAGCCGGCATCCGAGGTCTTGTAGTAGCCGGGAAACTCCGTGAGATAGGCTTCCCTGAAGCGCTGATCCTGCTGCCACAGCGTCGGCAGGCAGCCGGGCGGCATCGGCAGCTTGATCACGATAGAGCCCATGGTGCCCGCTGCGACCGGCTTGGATGCCTCGTCGACCACATCGACCTGATAGCCCGGCATCGGCACGGTCGGCGAGCCGTGCTTGACCGGCAGCATGCCCAAGCCCACCGGATTGCCGGCGATGCACCAGCCGGTCTCGGTCTGCCACCAGTGATCGATGACCGGCACCTTCAATTGCGCCTCCGCCCATTCCACTGTCGGCGGATCGGCACGCTCGCCGGCCAGAAACAGCGTGCGGAATTTCGACAGATCGTATTTGCGGATGAAGGCGCCGTCAGGGTCTTCCTTGCGGATGGCGCGGAAGGCAGTCGGCGCGGTGAACAGTGCGACGGCCTTGTGTTCGGAAATGACACGCCAGAACGCGCCGGCGTCGGGCGTGCCGATCGGCTTGCCCTCATACATGATGGAAGTGGCGCCATGAATCAGCGGGCCATAGACGATGTAGCTGTGGCCGACGACCCAGCCTATGTCGGAGCCGCACCACCAGACCTCGCCCGGCTTGACGCCGTAGAGATTGAACATCGACCATTTCAGCGCGACCAGATGCCCGCCATTGTCGCGCACGACGCCCTTCGGAATTCCCGTGGTGCCTGAGGTGTAGAGAATATAGAGCGGATCGGTCGCGAGCACCGGCGTGCACGGCGCGGCCTTGCCGGCGTCGAGCGCCGCGCGGCGGAGCGCCGCCCAGTCGTGATCGCGGCCGGCCGTGAGCTCGCAAAGATGCTGCGGCCGCTGCAGGATGACACAGGCCTGCGGCTTGACGCTTGAAAGCTTGATCGCCTCGTCGAGCAGCGGCTTGTACTGCACGATGCGGCCGGGCTCGATGCCGCAGCTCGCCGAGAAGATCAGCTTCGGCTTGGCGTCCTCGATTCGCGTGGCGAGCTCTTTCGCCGCAAAGCCGCCGAACACCACCGAATGCACCGCACCAATCCGCGCGCAGGCCAGCATCGCGAACACCGCTTCCGGCACCAGCGGCATATACAGGATGACGCGGTCGCCCTTGGCAACACCGAAATCGGCCATCACGGCGGCGAGCGTCTGCACCTCCTTCAGCATCTCGGCATAAGTGAATTTCGAGATGGTGTTGGTGAGCGGCGAATCGTGGATCAGCGCGACCTGGTCGGCGCGTCCGCCCGCGACATGGCGGTCGAGCGCGTTGTAGCAGGTATTGACCACGGCGCCGGCGAACCATTGACCATAGGCGCCCATCGAGGGATCGAAGATTTTTTTGGCCGGCTCGATCCAGTCGATCTCGCGCGCGGCCTCGGCCCAAAACCCTTCCGGATCGGCCAGCGAGCGGGCATGGACCTCGTGGTAGCGGCTGTTGTCCTGGATGTTCATGGCGCACTCCCCGCTATCCCGCCTGTGTCATCATGCCCGTGCAGGGCATCCACGTCCTTGCTTCAGGTCAAAGAAGGGCAAGACGTGGATGGCCGGGACAGCCCGGCCATGGCGCTCGGCGGCTTTGTTTGCCGCATTGTCACGGGAAGCGGCAGGAGATCAAGCGGGAATGGCTTGACCGTTCGACTAAACTCTACTGTCATCGGGCCGCGCTACGCGCCGACCCGTTGGCGCTCCTCACCATGAGGAGCCATGACGCAGTAAGGCTAGTATCCGGCGATCCCGTTGATCTGCTGCAGGCGCTCGCGCATGGCCTTGTTCAGGTCGTAGCCGGGCTGGCCGTATTCCGCGCTGCGGCGGGCGATGTATTGCTCCTGCTCGCGCCGCAGCTTGCGCGCCTGCTGTGGGGTCATCTTTCCAGCGGCCGCCCTGACATAGGCCGCTTGAACCTCGCGATCGAGATCGGCGAGTTCCGGATTGGCGCAGATCGCCTTCTCCACCTTACGGCGGGCAGCGGCACAGTTGAAGCTCGGTTTGCCGGCGACTGCCTTCAGCGCGCCTTGCCGCTCCGCCTCCTGCGCCAGCGCCCGGTGGTTGGCTCTTGCGACGACGTGATCCGGGTTGAGCTTGATTGCCGCGGCGAAATCGGCCACCGCCTTGGGTAGATCACCTTTCTTGCGCCAGAGTTCGCCGCGCGCGTTGTGAACATCGGCGTGCGCCGGATCGAGCCGCAACACGCCATCATAATCGGCGATGGCACGGTCGATCATGTCCTTGCGCTCATAGGCGGTCGCACGTGCAATCAGCGCCTTGATGCGATCGGCCTTCTCGGTCTTTGCGTTGTCGATCAGCGCACTGCAAAGATGCACCGTCCTGTCGTGATCATGTGCAAGGCCGGCGGCAAGACAGGACGCAGGATCGATCCGCAAATCCTTTGCTAGCTCGGTCCCGGTCGCCGACGCATCATGCGCAAACGCCATCCACAGCAGAGAGGCCGCGACCAGGTTGCGGATATCGGGGTTGCCTCGCATCAATTGATCCGGAAAAAGCACTATCGATTGCTACGCGATCCTAGCAAGCGACCTGCGTTTTCGACAAGCTGCCTGCAAATTTCCTGTTCGCGAGAACGGATTTTGGCCGAAACGTGACCTGCGGGAACGTAATCCTCTTCACAGACGGAAGAACACAATCCGTGAGAAAATCTGCCGTGAACCTTTTGCAGTTCACGCGGACTCAACCACCATGACCACACTGATCGACTTCAATCCGCCGCGCGCCATCGCGCAATCCCAAACCGGCTACTTTTACTTCTACATGGCGCTAGCCTGCATGGCCGTCGCCTTTCTCGGCTTCGCACCGACCTACTGGCTGCCAATGGCGAAGGGATCGTTCTCGGCCTCGCCCGTCGTGCACTTTCACGGCCTGCTGTTTTTCGCCTGGACGCTTTACTTTGCATTCCAGAGCTGGCTTGCCGCGTCCGGCAAAGTCGCCCGGCACCGCGCCATCGGCATGGTCGGCGTCTCGCTGGCGACCGCAATGACGATTTTTGGCTTCCTGGTCGCGGTCAACGCGATGAAGCGCTCCGCTGCGGCTGGATTGACCAATGAAGGAATCGCGTTCGCGATTGTCCCGCTCAGCGGAATTCTGTTCTTTGCCGTGGTGTTCACGCTGGCGATTGCCGCCATCCGGCGGCCGGAAACCCATAAGCGGCTGATGCTACTGGCCAGCATCTCGCTGCTCGATGCCGCAGTCGCGCGCTGGTTTCTCACCTTCCTGGCGCCTCCCGGCCCACTCGGCCCGCCGCCGGTCCCGGTGACCATCCCGCCGGCTATCGTCGCCTATCTTCTGTTGGTGGCCGCTATCGTCCACGACTGGCGCACGCGCGGCCGGCCGCATCCGGTCTATGTCTACGGCGGCATTGCGCTGATCGCGATCAAGTTTCTGAACTGGCCGATCAGCCTCTCTCCGCTGTGGCATTCCTTCGCTGGCGGCATATTGGCGATGGCGCAGTAACTGGATGGGTCGTCATTCCGGGGCGCGCGAAGCGCGAACCCGGAATCTAGAGGTTTCTCACATCGAGATTCTCCGATGTGCGGATGCACATCGTAGTTCGCGCGCTTCGCACGCGCTCCGGAATGACGGCACTAAACTAGCTCGACTTCACCGTTATCCCGCCGTCGACCACCAGCTCGATCCCAGTGACGTAACGGGATTCGTCGGAAGCGAGAAACAGCGCCGCATTGGCAACGTCCCAGGCGTCCCCCATGTGCCCCATCGGCACCTGTGCATCGCGCGCCCGCCACATCGCTTCGACGTCGCCGGCCGAATAGCTTGCAGCAAGGCCGGCCGAGTGCTCGACCATCGGCGTCTTCATCAGGCCCGGCAGGATGCAGTTCACGCGAACATGGTCTTTCGCGAATTGCACGGCGGTGGTGCGCGTCATCTGGTTCATCGCCGCCTTCGAGGCGCCATAGGTGACGTAGGAGATGCCGAGATGGCGAATGGATGCGATCGACGAGATGTTGATGACTGAGCCGCCACCCTGCTTCTGCATCACGGGAATAACGTGCTTCATGGCAAAATAGGCGCTCTTGAGATTGACCGCGAAAACGTAGTCCCAGCTTGCCTCGTTCACCTCGACGACGCTGCCCATTTCGGCGATACCGACATTGTTGTCGAGCACGTCGATGCGGCCATAGGCCTTCAGGCACGCCGCCACCATCGCCTCGACCTCGGCCTCGCGCGAGACGTCGGCGGTGAAGGCGACGGCCCTGCCGCCCTCGCCCGTGATGATGCTCACGGTTTCATTTGCGGCAGCTGCATTGCGATCGACGCAGAACACGCTGGCGCCCTCGCGCGCGAAGGTGACGGCGGTCGCCTTGCCATTGCCCCAGCCGGGGCCGATCGATCCCGCGCCCACCACCATCGCCACCTTGCCCTTGAGCCGTTCCATCGACTTCTTCTCCCTTTGGGTTGTCGTTGCATTGCAGCGCGCACGAACGCGGCGCATCCGAATTTTGGGGCGGGAAATTGGACGTCCGGCGCCCTTGGGTCAACCTCTCCAAAAAGCTAAAGCAGCGACTTGGACATAGGCCGAAAAGGCCCTTGCCACCGCCCCCCAAAACGGACTGAATGCGGCCCGCGAAGGAGGCCCGCCGCAGTCGGGCCGGAAAGTTAACCGGTCCCGAGGGAAGCATGGCCGTAGACAAGACAACGCCGCCCAATGACGAGGTCGTCACCGTTTCGGACGAAGCCTTGCACAAGGCGGAAGCCTACATCGAGGCGGAAGAAGGCGCGACCAACCGCCTGATGGGGTGGGCGGGAAGGATTTCGACCACGATTGCCGTGGTCATGAGCCTGTTTCACCTCTATGCGGCCTATGCCATCGTTCCGACCCAGGAGCTTCGCTACACCCACGTCGCCTTCACCTTGATCTTGAGCTTCCTGCTGTTTCCGCTGGCGACGCGGTTTCGCAACCGAGTGCGCTGGTGGGACATCGTTCCCGGGATCGTCGCGGTGGCGACCGTCATCTATGCGCTGTGGGGTGGCGAGGACTTTACCGACCGCGCCACCACGCCCGATCGCTGGGACGTGATCGTCGGCATCGTCTTCATCGTGATGCTGCTAGAGGCGACGCGGCGGACCACCGGCGCAATCATGCCCGTGGTGTCGCTGCTGTTCATCGCCTATGCGATGCTCGGCCCGTATTTGCCGGCGCCCTGGACCCATCGCGGCTACGACCTGGACCGCCTGGTCGGCCACCTCTTTATCACACTGGAAGGCATTTTCGGCGTCGCAGTCGACGTGTCGGCGACGCTGATCATCCTGTTCACGATCTACGGCGCATTCCTGCAGCATTCCGGCGCCGGCAAATTCTTCATCGATTTCTCGCTGGCCTTGATGGGCGGCAAGCCGAACAGCGCCGGCCGCACCGTGGTGCTGTCGTCATTCCTGCTCGGTGGCCCCTCCGGATCGGGCGTCGCCACGACCGTGATGATCGGCACAGTGGCCTATCCGATGATGGCGAAGGCGGGCTTCGAGAGGAACGCCGCGGGCGGGTTGCTGGCTGCCGGCGGGCTGGGCGCGATCCTGTCGCCGCCTGTGCTCGGCGCCGCCGCGTTCCTGATCGCCGAGTTTCTCAAGATCAGCTATCTCGACGTCATCTGGATGGCGACCATTCCGACCTGTCTTTACTACATGTCGCTGTTGTTCATGGTCGAGCTGGACGCCAAGAAATTCCACGCCAAGAACGTGACATTCACGCCCGAGATGTCGCTCGGCCAGATGACCAGGCGGTACGGCTTCCACTTCATCTCGCTGCTCGCCGTGGTGTTTTTCATGGTCATCGGCTACTCGCCGTCGCTATCGGTGTTCTACGCCATTGTCGTCACCTTTGCGCTGAGCTTCCTGCGCCGGGAGACCGCGCTGGTGCCGACCAAGCTGGTGAAGGCGCTGGCCGACGGCTCGATCGGCGCGCTCAATGCCGCGACCACCTGCGCCTGCGCCGGCATCGTCGTCGGCATCGTGACGCTGACCGGTCTCGGCCTTAAATTCTCGTCGATCGTCATCGCCTATGCCGGCGGCAGCCTGTTGCTGACCGCGATCTACACCGCGCTGATCGTCTGGATTATCGGCCTCGCCGTGCCGGTGACGGCGTCCTACATCATCTGCGCGGTCATCGCAGCGCCCGCGCTGGTCAAGCTCGGCGTGCCTGATTACGCCGCTCATATGTTCATCTTCTACTATGCCGTCCTGTCGGAGGTTTCGCCGCCGACGGCGCTGTCTCCGTTCGCGGCGGCCGCCATCACCGGCGGCGATCCCTACAAGACCACGCTGCAGTCCTGGAAATACACGCTGCCCGCGTTCCTGGTGCCGTTCGTCTTCGTGCTCGATCCGCAGGGCGGCGGCCTCTTGATGTCGATCCCCAAGGGCGGATCCTGGATCGACATTCTCGAAATCACGATCAAGACAAGCTTGGGACTGCTGGCGCTGGCTGCATTTGCCCAGAACTGGGCGCTGCGACAAAATACAGCGGTCGAGCGCGGCCTGCTTCTGCTATCCGGATTGCTGCTGGTGTTCCCAAGCCTGATTGAGGCAATGGTCGAATGGATCACCGGACGCGATATCAGCTACACCTATGTGCCGGGCCTGATCATCGGTTTCGGCGTATTGCTGTGGCAGGCCAGAACGCGGTCGCCGGAGCGGCCTGCGGTCACAACATAGAGAAGAAGCAATTGAGGGAGACAAAAATGAAAAAGACCACAGCGATACTGGCGATGGCTCTGGGGCTCGCCTTTGCCGGCGCAGCCCATGCGCAGCAGAAAACCATGTCGATCGGCACCGGCGGCACCGGCGGCGTCTACTATCCGCTCGGCGGTGCGGTTGCCAACGTGCTCTCGAAGAACCTGCCCAACATGCAGGCTACCGCCGAAGTCACCGGCGGCTCGGTCGACAATCTCAAGCTGATCGGCGCCGGAAAAAGCGAGCTTGCCTTCACCATGGCCGATGCGGCGCTCGATGCTTTGCAAGGGCAGGACAAGTTCAAGAGCGGCAAGGTGCCGCTGCAGGCGCTGCTCGTGGTCTACCCGAACCGCATGCATGTGGTGACGGTGGAAGGCACCGGTATCCAGACCATGGCAGATCTCAAGGGCAAGCGTGTTTCGACCGGTTCGCCCGGCAGCGCCACCGAAGTGATGGCATTCCGCGTCATCGAGGCGGCCGGCCTCGACAAGGACAAGGACATGAAGCGCGAGCGGCTCGGCGTCGCCGAATCCGTCAACGCGGTCAAGGACCGCAAGATCGACGCCTTCTTCTGGGTCGGCGGCATTCCGACCGCCGCAATCACCGATCTCGCGGCCACTCCCGGTCTGAAGATGAAGCTGATCGACCATGGCGATCTGGCCGAGAAGATGAATGCCAAATACGGCAAGCTCTATTCGTCGAGCAAGATCAAGGCGGGCTCGTATCCCGGCTACGACAAGGACAACTCCATCACCGACGTCTGGAATCTGATCGTCACCGGCGACAAGATGAGCAATGAGGACGCCTACACCATCGTCAAGACGCTGGTGGAAAAGAAGGCCGACATTGTTGCCGTGCACAAGGAAGCCGAGAGCTTCTCGCTCGACAACCAGGTGCAGGACCGTTCGCCGATCCCGTTCCATCCTGGCGCGTTGAAGTACTTCAAGGAGAAGGGTATCGGCGGCTAAGGCATCGCGCTCGAGCTATTTGGCTTGCGTCATCAGTGACCGCGGTCTGCCGAGGACCGCGGTCATACTTTTGGCCAGGGTTGTGAGCCTTGCGGCATTGCTGCGCCTGCGAGGGAGCGTTCAGGCGACGTTCGCTCAGCCACGAACATCGCGGCGCCGGCGAGCGACCACAGGCGTTAACACGCGAGGCTGATCAATGTTGTCGAAGCTGGGCATCAGCGCGTTAAAGCCGATGAAATGACCCCGTCGAGTGCCCGGGCGCTGGTTGGCTGCGTCGCGGCAGCAGCTTCCCTAAAATTTTATTCTTGTCGGCTGCTTTAACCCTACCGAAGTAATCATGTGACCTGCCGCAAAATTCCATGATTGCGACCGCAACGCCGATGTACCACTGGCGTTGGGGTAGCTAGCGGGAGGGTGGCATGGAGCAAATCAACTTTGTCGAGTATTCGCGCGCGGCGCACTTTGGGCATCGGAAGTTGGCGCCCAGAGCGTGCGTCGTCGACAGCAAAAGGCACCTGCGATTGTTTCTTTCCGACGCTCTCGAGGATCTCGGGTTCGTCACCTGCGAATGCGGCCAGGCCGGCGATTTGGCAGGCGTACTGCAGGCGGAGCAGCCGGACCTGATCGTGCTCAGCGTGTGCGCCGACGGGATCAATGTCGGCGAAATTCTCGAGGCAATCGTCCGGAAAGATTTCGGCGGCAAGGTTCTCGTGATCGGTCAACCCGACACGATCATGGTTAAGGCGGTCAGGCAGATTGGCGAAGAATACGGCATTGCCATGCTGCCCTCCTTGCCGACGCCATTCGGCGCAGCGAGCCTGCGCGCCAGCCTCGCGACGCTGCTGCCTGCCGAGCCGGCGCCAAGCCCGGCCGTCGACGTCGCCGAGGCGTTGAAGGCTGGCTGGCTCGAACTGTGGTATCAGCAGAAGATCAACACCCGCACGCTGGTCCCCAGCGGAGCGGAGGCGCTGGTCCGCATGCGGCATCCGGCCTGGGGCGTGGTCCCGCCGGCCTACTTCATTCCCGACGACAAGGATCCGCATTTTTGCAAGCTTTCCGAATTCGTGATCGGCCGCGCGATCGAGGACTGGCGCTATCTGCTGGAGAGCCAGGGTCCGGTCGACCTCTCGATCAACCTGCCAATATCGTTCTTCGACGACGCAGCGGCGGTGCGCGATCTGTGCCGCGCCATGCCCGCCCACCCGGCGTTCGGCGGACTTTTGATCGAAATCAACAGCAGCGAGGTGGTCGACCATCCGGATCTCGCAGTGGACACCGCAAGACGGCTGCGCCTGCACAATATCGCGATCGCCATCGACAATGTCGGCGCGGAATGGCCGTCGCTGCTGGAGCTTCGGAGCTTCCCGTTCGTCGAGCTGAAGGTCGACCAGCAATACGTCAAGGGCTGCGCCGACGATCGGCTGAAGCAGACGGTATGCCGACGCATCGTCGAACTGGCCCGAGACAACGACGCTCGCGCCGTCGCCCAGGGCATCGAGACGCGCGCCGATTACCTTGCCGCGCACGACATGGGATTCGATCTGATCCAGGGCCATCTGTTCGGCAAGCCCGTCGGCGTGCGCAAATTCGCGCGGTCGCGCCCTCAGCTTGCAGCCGACCCCGAGAAGGCTCCCTGAGCGAAGCTCACTCGAATTTCATATCGATACATTTCGCGATGTCGGAGCCGAGACCGGACGAGATGATGATGCAGCCGCGCACCTTGAGATTATTGTTGTCGCTGGCCCACACCGCATAGCCACCGGGACCGAAGAACGAATTGGTGTTCGGCGGCTCGGTCTCGGTGGCATCGAACGAATAGTTCGCGTCGGTATCGAAGATGCGGGGCTTCTTGGTGCAGCCGCCGTCGGCCTGCACGTTGATGACTTCCTTGTTGTCCCGCGTCAGCGCCATCGAGACCTGGCAGCGGACATACTCTGACGTCTTGGTGTTGAACACGTAAGCATAGGATTTGCAGGTCGAGGTGTTGAGCTTGCCCGCGCTCAATCCCCGACTGCAGGCGATCCGCTGGTTGTTGGACAGCTTGAAATTGTCAGCCTCTGCCGCTTGAGCCGGCGTCATGAACGATAGCGCAACACCAAGACCGATCTTCATGACGTGATTCATCCTAACCATCCCTATGACGTTTTTCGCAATGCATGCTTGTAGCCGGAAAGGCGAACATAGTCGCGAAGTCGGACGCGGGAAATCACAAAGTCTCAAGGGCCGTGTGATGCGTCGAAGGTGGCAATTGACGGCGCAATGCCGTTCGTGATTTGTTCAAAACGTGGGACAGAAGCCGCTTAAGGCCGCTGGGAGGATGACGATGACGAGCGTTTCGACAAAATCAGTTTTGATGGCGGCCGCACTGACGGGGCTGGCTACATCGGCATTTGCGCAAGGCGCGGCACCGACTCCCTGGGAATTGAAGTCGGACATGGGTTACGCCTACGGCAGGGACGGCAAGACGCTCGCCTACAAGCTGGGCACCAATAATGCCGGCTTGCTATTGAAGGGCGCCAAGAAAGTGCCCAAGGGCACGTTGTTCTTCCTTGGCCAGAACGGGCAGCTCTACATGCGCTCAGGCCCCTATCTGGAAGGCGACGGCAAGTTCATGTTCGGATCGGAGTGAGGCGCGAGCTCTCGCGCTACTTACCCTCCTCTGGAGGGGTCCGAGACGAGCGAAGCTCGCTCGTGGGTCGGCACGGATCGAGCGAAGCGAGATGCGTGACGGGGTGGGGTGACGGTCCATCCTCTCGATCAGTGCCCGAGTGGAGAGATCACCCCACCCCGTCTCACATTCGCTGCGCTCATGTGAGCCGACCCTCCCCCTCCAGGGGAGGGTAAAAACTAAAACGCTGTCGCCAACTCCTTTGCGCCGGGCTTGCTGGAGTTGAAATCCATCCGCTCGTCGGTGATCGCCAATAGTTTCGCCACCGTGTTATGGCGGATTGCGACCGGGTTACGCTCGTAGCCGCCACGCTGGAAGAAATTCGAGGTCGGCACCTGCTCGCGCATCGCCTGCGGCATGGTGACCATGTCGAGGCCGGTGCCGTCGCCGGTCAGGTTCATCATTTCGAGTTCAGCCGCCGTCAGCGGACGATTGTAGCCCTTGGCGCGCGCGAAATGGACCGATGTCAGCAGCTTGTGGGTCTGCAACATCGGTCCGACGTCGACATCGAGCACCATAGCGTGCACAGCCCAGCCCTGCGGGGTGTTGGCGAGCTTCTCATGCTCGGACCAGGTATCCGGCACGGTGCGCGTAAACGCCACCATCCTTTTCAAGACGGCAAGCTTCTGGTCCATCGCCTTGCGCGGCGCGCCCGACAGCGTCGCGGCCCTAGCCGTCAGTTCCTTGATGATTTCGTGGCCCTGTTCGGCCAAAAGCTCGACGCTGTTGGTGGTGAGTAACTGATTGTAGCCGATCGCGGTCGAGATCGCGCGCGAGCCCGGTTTCGAGGGGTTCAGACCCGACTGCATGTCGTAATTGCCGCTACCGCCGGTCTCGAACGAGTAGACCCGCACCGCCTGCTCGCGCGTTAATCCCGCGGCCAACGCGTAGCGGGCATAGGCGCGCTTGAACTCGACCTCGGTTGCCGGCCGTTGCGGCGTGAACTGGAAATGCTCGGCGGCCGCTTTAAGAAAATCGGCGACCACCGGCAGCGGCTTGCGCTCGCGCGGCGGCTTTTCTTCTTCCGGCTCCGGACTGACCGGGCGCTTCGGACCGGTGTAGACCGGCGGCTGCGTCAGCACGTAATCGTTGAGCGTGATGGCCTGGCGTTCCCGGCGCTTGGCGTTACGGCCCTTTCGCTTCTCGGAGATTGAGGCCCAATAGGCGCCCGCCTGCTCCTCGAACGCTGCGCGGGCTTCCTGATACTCTTTCAGCTTGCGGCGGTATTCGGCCATCGCCTGCGGCGAGGCGGCTTGCGCCATGGCGTCGGCGGTTGAGGGAGGGAGCAGCTCCGTCGCCACGGCAGGCGGCGCACTCGCGAGCAGCGCGAGCGCAGCTAATCCGGAACCCATGCGAATCAATGGCAGGCGCATGGCACGGTTGTAGCAAGCGCGCCTACGATGTCAGCCCCGAAAGGGCGCGACTCTTTTTCCCTTCCCCTTGTGGGAGAGGGTGGAACGCCGCTCACTCCTGCTCGACGCCGCTGGCTTTCACCAGTTGCGACCACTTCTTCTCGTCCTTGTCGATGAAGGCCGCATAGTCTTCCGGCGCACCGGGGGTAATTTCGGTGCCGTCATTGCTCAACTGCTTCTTCACCTCGTCGGAGGCGAGCGCGTCGCGCAGCGCCTTGTTGAGCTTGTCGACGATCGGTCGCGGCGTGCCGGCGGGCGCGACGAGGCCGTAGTAGAGCGAAGCGTCGAAGCCGGCTAGCCCCGCCTCCATCAGCGTCGGCACATCGGGCAACAGGCTCGATCGCGTGGTGCTGGTGACCGCAAGTGCGCGCAATTTGCCGGCGGAGACGTTGGCGTGCGAGGCCGGGATCGGCGCGAACGCCATCGGGATGTGGCCGCCGAGGAGATCGGTCAACGCCGGGCCGGTGCCCTTGTAGGGGATATGCACCAGCCTGATGCCGGCGGCGCGGGCGAAATATTCGCCGGTAATGTGGCTGGCGGTGCCGGCGCCGGCCGAGCCGAAATTGACCTTGTCGGGATTGGCCTTCGCATGGGCAATCAATTCGGCGACACTCTTTGGCGGGAATGATGGATGCACCACGAGCGAATTCGGTGCGTTGCCGATCATGCCGATCGGTGCAAAATCCTTGCGCGGATCGTAGCCGGAATTCTTGTAGAGGGAGGGGCCTATCGCGAGCGTGCCGGTGTAGCCCAGGAGCAGCGTGTAGCCATCGGGATCGCTTTTCGCGACCGCCTTGGTGCCGACCGTGCCGCCGGCGCCGGGACGGTTGTCGACCACCACCTTCTCGCCAAGCATCTCGCTCATTTTGTCGGCAATGGCGCGGCCGACGATCGAGGTGCTGCCGCCGGGCGCGAACGGAATGACCAGCGTGATGGCGCGGGCGGGATAGGTTTGAGCGCGCGAAACGTCTGTTGCTGCGCTCAAGCCGAGCATGGCGGCTGCGACGCAAAGCCACTTTCTCCCGATGGACATGGTGGGCGACTCCCGGATCTGTTCTTCTTCTTGACGCAGCTATCGTCTCCGAAACTACCAATATCCGCAACCCGCGCTGCGTGAGCATGCTCTCTCACATGGTGAGATGAGCAGCCGTTTCGGCAGCGGCGCCGACTCTATTTCCAGGCGAACACCGGCTGCTCCAGTTCGGCCACACGGGTCTCGCGACCCGCCAGGACTTCGGCAAACTGATAGATCAGCGCCGCCGTTGGCGCGTGGATGTGCTGGCCGGCATGGCGAAAGCGGATCACGCGCCGCGTGCTTTCGGGAATCCTGGTGAAGCTGAAGACGTCGGCTCGCTCGATGTCGTCGAGCGCGACGCGATGTACCGAGGCGACCTCCGCCGGATTGGGGACGATATCGCCGTTTGTACCGACCCAGACCACCACCGGCGTGATCAGATAGCCTGAGCGCGTCGGGTAGTCGTCGAGCAGGCCCAGCACATCGCTTTCGCCGAGGCCGACGCCGAGTTCTTCGTGGAGCTCGCGCAGCGCAGCCTGTGCCGGCGTCTCGCCGTGGTCGCAGCGCCCACCCGGCAACGCCCATTGGGCGGCGTGGGCGCGCAGGCTTGCGGCGCGGCGGGTCAACAGAAATGTGGTGCCCGGGCCGCTCTCGGCTTCCGCCAGCGCGATGGCGACCGCGGCGCGCTTCAGCTCAGGCTCTGCGCGCTCCGAGGGCACCCGCGCAAATGCCGCGCAAAGCTCTGCAATATTCCGCCGCGTGGTATCGTCAAATGGCCTGGCCATCCCGCTTGACTACAACACCAGCGCATCAGATGAAATGACCCCGGACAGCAAGATAGCCCGCAGAAAACGGAAAGCACGGCATGACAGCCAAGGCCGCGGACAAGCTCAAATCCGACGGCTGGAAGATCGTCGAAACCTCCGGCTTCCTGCACTTGATCGGCCCACTGTGGCAGCGCGTCGTCGACGGCGCGCACGAATACGCGCTCGCCACCGAGGACAAGCACCACAACCGCCGCGGCCTGGTGCAGGGCGGCGTCATCATGACCTTCGCCGACCGCACCTGCGGCATGACCGCCCGCTTCGTCTCGGGCAAGCCGACGCTGGCGACCGTGCAGCTCGATACGCACTTTGTCGAAGCCGGCAAGATCGGAGAGGTTTTGGTGTCGAAGCCGCATGTGGTGCGCTCCACCCGCAGCCTTATTTTCATCACGACGGAAGTGACGGTCGACAAACGCTGTATCGCGATGGCGAGCGGTGTGTTCAAGATATTGAAGAGCGAGGTTTGAGAGTTGCCGTCATTCCGGGGCGATGCGGAGCATCGAACTACGGGGCGGCCTTCCGCCCCTGAGAATCTCGAGATTCCGGGTCTGGTGCTGACGCACCATCCCGGAATGACTGCCAAAGACTGAGGAGCGATTGATGCAATACCGCCAACTCGGCCGCAGCGGCCTGAAGATTTCACCGATCTGCCTGGGCACCATGATGTTCGGCGGTCCGACCGATGAAGTCACGTCGTCGCGCATCATCGCGAAAGCGCGCGAGGCCGGCGTCAACTTCATCGACACCGCGGATGCCTATAATGGCGGCCAGTCCGAGCAGGTGGTCGGCCGTGCCATTTCAAACAATCGCACGAACTGGATTCTGGCGACCAAACTCGCCAACCAGATCGGCGACGATCCCAATTGCGGCGGGCTGTCGCGGCGCTGGGTGATGCAGGCGGCGGAAGAGAGCCTGCAACGCCTCGGCACCGATTTCATCGACATCTATTATTTGCACAAGGAGGACCACGCGACGCCGCTGGAGGAGACGGTGCGCGCGATGGGCGATTTGATGCGCCAGGGCAAGATCCGCTATTTTGGCGTCTCCAACTACCGCGCCTGGCGCGTCGCCGAGATCTGCAACATCTGCGACAACAACGGCATCGATCGCCCGATCGTCAGCCAGCCCTATTACAACGCCATGAACCGGATGCCGGAGGTCGAGCACTTTCCGGCTTGCGGCTATTACGGCCTCGGCATCGTGCCCTATAGCCCCTTGGCGCGCGGGGTGCTGACCGGCAAGTACAGGCCGGATGCGGCGCCGGGCCAGGACACGCGTGCGGGCCGCGCCGACAAACGCATGATGCAGACCGAATGGCGGGCGGAATCGCTGCAGCTCGCCCAGGAGATCAAGCGGCACGCCGAAGCGCGCGGCATCACCGCCGGGCAATTCGCGGTTTCATGGGTGCTGAATTCGTCATTCGTGAGCGGGGTGATCGCGGGCCCCCGGACCGAACAGCAATGGGATGATTATATCCAAGCGCTGGACTATCGCTTCACGGCGGAGGACGAGGCGCTGGTCGACCGGCTGGTGGTGAGCGGCCATCCCTCGACGCCGGGGTTCAATGACCCGGCCTACCCGATCGAGGGCCGGCGGGCGCGGACGGACGGCCAAGCTCGATGAGCGGGAACGGCGGTTCCGCGGCGGCCCACGACTTGGCGTTGCATCCGGGCTGGAGCGCTCGGTAACGGGATAGTAACCTCGCCGGTAGAAAACTCCCTGTTCAGATGGGAGGTCCATGTGGTGGACGAGCACAGGATAGCACCACGGCGTCGGCTCTTGAAAGCGGGCAAGATTTCGTTTGGCGGCGGCGCCGTCATTGATTGCACGGTGCGCAATCTTTCCGAAACCGGCGCTGCGCTCGAGGTAAGCTCTCCCGTCGGCATTCCCGAACGCTTCACGCTGGTGATCGAAGCCGACAACATCCAAGTGCCGTGCCGCGTCGTCTGGCGAAAAGAGACGCGGATCGGGGTTCATTTCGAAACCTGACCGGCGCATTTCAGCAACCATCGCGCGCGGCACGCGACCGCGCACGACAAATCGTCTGAAACACACGCCGGGTCCCGGACTCGAAGAGTCAGTGTCTGGATTCGAGACTGACGATCACGCCTGTCGGCTCGGGCTCGTGTGGCGACAATTTCGTCAGCGTCTCATCGCTCCAATAAGCAAGGTTTACGATCATGCCGATTGTGGTTTCCCGCTCGGAAGCCTCGGTCGGCTCCAGGACGTTGAGCCCGCCGCTGTCGAGGAAGAATGTATGATCCCCAAACATGCTGGCTAGCTGCGGAACCACCGGATGATCGTCGGGAAGCGCCTGGGCTTCGAATTGCGTCAGAGCGCGTTCTACCTGTGCCGAGTTCAATTTCATGCACGATCTCCTTACTTGGCTTCTGGTTGGTGAGCACCGCGTGATGGCCTTGACCGCGCGCGGCTCTTTCTGCGGAGGGAATGACGTCAAGCGTGTCGGATCCTGATCGCTCGTCCCCACCGGCGTCACGCGCCGGCTCGCAGCTTCGCTTTCAATTCCGCAAGCACGCCGAATTGAAGTCGGGACAGTGGTGCCTCTTGGCGCCGCTTCAACCCGGCAACGAAATTAAATTCGCAATGTTCCGCAGAAAGGCATGTTTGAAATCGCACGGAACCAGGCGGAAAAGTTCCAGCGCCCGCGATCGCTTTCGGCCTAGTTCTTTCGAACGACCGCCAGCATCGCGTGACTGTCGCCGGCTATTTCCCATCGGGAATGGGATGCCGCCTTGCCAGTTCGTCGAGCGGCAGATGCGCTTCCTCGTCGCTCAGCGCAAAACGCACGATGACATCCTGACGCCCGACCTGCCCCCAAAGCCCATCCGATGACCATTTCTGTGGCGCAGGCCCTCGCAGGCCTTCCACCCAGACAAAGTACCATTCCGTCATCGCAGCACCTCTTGGGTCTTCGATCAGGTCTCTTCGATCAGGTCTTGGAGATCAGCTCTTGGACCGGAACCAGATGCATCGTGGCCTCGTTGGAATGATATCGCCTCATACGCATCCTGACAGAAGGATTTCGCCATGGAGATCAAGAATTTCAAGGACATGTACATTGCCGAACTGCAGGAACTGGTGAGCGTCGAGGACCAACTTGCGGAAGCACTGCTGCGGATGGCGGCGGCGGCAGCCCACCCGGCACTCAAGGACGCGCTGGTGGACCATCACGCGGAGACGGTCACGCAGAAGGGCCGCCTTGTAGCCATCCTTCGCCAGCATGGCGCAGACCCGGCGGCGCATGTCGACCAGGCCATGGAGGCGCTCATCCGTGAGACCCGGAAGATGCTCAGCATGCTGGAGGGCGACGACCTTCGCGATGCCGGCCTGATCGCATCCGCCCAGAAGCTCGAGCACTATGAAATCGCCGCCTACGGCTCGGCAGCCGCGCTGGCGGGGCAGTTGGAATTGCGCAACGACCAGGCGACGCTGCACGAGAGCCTGATGGAAGAAAAAGAGATCGATGCGCTGCTCACCGATATCGCCAAGGGTGAGGTCAATCCGGATGCGCTGGCGGCGTGACTTCGGCGTGACTTCGGGGCTGCTGGCGCTCGCAAGAGGTGCAGCGTCCGTGCATGTGACGCTGCCGCTCAGGACGGGGGACACGCGCTGACAGTGTCTTCGCGACGATCTTCGGGCGCGATCTTCAGCGTGTTCGGGATTTAGGCCCGCTGCTCTTGATGTCGGATTTCTTGGTTTCGGATTTCTTGGTTTCGGATTCAACTGTCAAACAGCGAGAGGGTGTGCGTCCGCGTTCTCGCGGCGTGAAGCGCCCGAGCTTTGCTTGAACGTCCGCCCTCCATCGAAACAAGGGCGCAGGGAAAGCCGGGTGCACGCTGCACCCGAGGTCTCGTGTGCTGTTTGCGCATAAGGAAATGCACACGAGCATACAGGGCAGCGGAGGCATTCCGGCTTTCCCTGCGCGATGGTTTACGGCTTACTTCGTGCTCTCCCCGGAGAACGGCTCTTTTGCCTCCGTCGCCGGCGGGACACTTCCCGCCAACTTAACGCCAGCACCGCGGCGCCCGAACCACACGACTTCGCCGTCCGCTTCAGGCGCCGACGTCAGCTAGCGCCATTCACGTCCACCGCATCTCACCGCGCGTTCGTGACGTGGCCAACGCCCCTTGGGTGGGTGAGACGGGCGGAGTTATGCCGGTGATTTGGGTTGCAAGTGAAGCGGAATATTTTTAGTCACCGGACTTGACACGACTTCTGAAAATCAGAAGTGATTTGCCTCGTCGTGCCAATTGGTCGCACTCGCGCGCAGCAATGCTACGCGTGCGGCAGAAGGCGGGACGTCTCGAATCGAACAAACAGACTCACTTTCGATCTTCGCCCTCGCGACGCTCCTTGAAATGCGGACTGGCGGCCTCGTCGTGACCGCTTCGGCTGCTGAAGAACATCAGCGCCATCAGGCCGCATCCGATCAGGAGCGAGAAGAACGTGCCAAGGCCAAGCGCAATCCAGCCGTGCGTGCTCATCGGAACGTCGCTGCTTGCGTTCCAGACGTAAGCTGCCCACACGCCGGTGAGGACAAGCAGAGCAGCAAGCACAATGAGCAGGACGATTTGCCCCGAGCCAATCTTGGCTCTTTCCGAAGATTGCTGCATGCACCAACTCCATCTTCCGGTGAACCAAACGGACTGGAGCGTGTCCGTTCCTAAGGGAAATTACCTTTTCTTCCCCCTCAGCGCCTTCACCACCCGCTTGCGGCTGCTGCCGACCTTCTTGACAGCTTTCTTCACGGCCGAGGCCGACTTGCGGGTTTTCTTTGCGATGTACCGTACCTCGTAACTCTGCCCGCCGGCCACGCGCGCACGATCCTGATTGCGTCCACGCAGCGACTTCTTCGCTTTCTTCGCCATTTCGAATTTCCTCCAAGTGCCCCGCAGTGCAACGCGAGGTATGGAACGGAGTTCCTGATTATGCGAATTGCGCGAGGCCGTGGCCGACCGACCAATTCTCTTTCGCGGCCTCGAGAACGTTCACGAACACGTTCTCCGACCGGATGCCGGGGCTTTCGGCGAGCAACTCCGCCGTCCGCCGGAACAGCGCTTTCTTCTGTTCTGATGTACGGGTGTTGAACACGGTGATTTGGATGAACACAACATCGTCGCTGCGCGCGACGCCATAGGCATCGCCGTAGCGGAAGTTCGCCGCGTCATGCTCGGTGATGGTCATGAACTGGTCGTCTTCGGGCACACTGAGCGTTTCACGCATTGCGCGGTAAAGGCTGTCGAAGATCGCCTGCCGGTAGGCTTCCGGCTTTCCGGCGCGCAGAGAGATGTGAATGAGCGGCATCGCGAATCCTTTCAGAAAGCGTCACGCGGATGCGCACCACAGCAGCGGCTCCCGCAGTGGCGGGCCACCACGAAATGAGCTATCCAGCCCGACACGTTTTTAACATAGCGTTCAAAACCATATTCTTGACGTCGTGTCAAATATTTTTGACGCTCGTCAGGTAGCGGCATCGGACCGATGGGATGCAGGGAGGGAAACATGCGGCCGCGAGAGTTCGACCACGACGACGTCCTGCGCATCGCGTTCGATCAATTCTGGCGCAAGGGGGTGCGCGGCACGTCGCTGTCAGACATTGCGCGTGACGCCGGCGTCCAGCGCGGCAGTCTCTACAATGCCTTCGGCAGCAAGGAAGCGCTGTTTCTCTGCGCCTACGAGCGCTATGCGCGCGAATATCTCGGCTCTGTCCAAAAGGCGCTCGGCTCCGGGACCTTGCGAAAACGCCTCACGGGATTTTTCGATCTGACCATAGAAAACTTCCGTTCCGGCTCGCCGCCCCGCGGATGCCCCACCACGCGGGGACTGATGGAGCTGGCGTCGGTCGAAGGCGAAGGGCTGGATGAGAACGCGCGCAAAACCTTTGCGGATCTGGTGGCGCGCATCACCGGCCTAGTTCAGGAAGCCTTGTCAGAGGGCGTCAAGCGAGGCGAGTTCAATGGCGACCCCGGAACCGCTGCCTTACACATCGTCACCGTGACGCGCGGATTGGCCGTGCTCGAACGAGCTTTTGGTGATGAGGCCCAACTTCGGAAGATTGCGAGGCACACGATCGATCTCGTGCTTGGCGGGGCGCGCCGCTAGAGCAAAGCGTATACGCTGCGCTCCAATCCGCCTTACGGCATCAGACATATTGCCCTACATCCGTGTGGCCGAAATCCGCGCCCTTGAACTTTCGGAACCTACCCTGCTTAATACAATCGGAGGAAGTTCGTTGTGAGCGTCGTTGCAGCCCACCTTTATCGTAAAGGCAAGAAGGTGAGAGCCGTTTCCCTGGACGAGCCGATCGACTGCAAGGGGAAATCCGAATTTGTCTGGATCGGATTGTTTGAGCCTTCGAAACGGGAGCTTGAGCAACTTGAGAAGAACTATGGGCTTCATCCTCTCGCGATTGAAGACGCCTTCAAGGCAAACCAAATACCGAAGGTTGACGTTTATGGCGACCAACTGTTTGTGATGACCCGCACCGCTCACCTTGAGCAGGATCACATAGCTTACGGCGAGACTGCACTTTTTGTCGGAAAGAATTTTATCATTTCGGTGCGGCATGGCTCCGCACGGGCACATACCGGCCTCCGCAACCAACTGGAAGCGGCGCCCAGCTTACTATCCCAAGGTCCGGACTACGTTCTTCACGCCATACTCGACTTTATCGTTGATGGTTATCTCCCGATTGTCGAAACGATCGAGGAACGCGTTCTAACCATGGAGCAGAGTGCTCTCGACAGCTTCCTCAGCCGTACAGAGGTCAAGCGGATCTTCGGCCTGCGCCAGGAGCTAATCCGCTTTAAGCGGATCATCGGCCCCATGACGGAGGTCTGCGGCCGGCTCGTACACCTGGATTCGCCGTGTCTAGACGCTGACGTTCGTCCGTATTTCCAGGACGTTCTGGACCACGTACGACGAGTCGATGCGATGGTGAACTCACTGCGAGACGTTCTGACTTCGGTTTTCGAGGTGAGCAATCTGTTGGAGCAGCAGCGTCAAGGCGTCATCACGAGACAGTTGGCCGCCTGGGCCGCGATATTGGCCGTACCCACTGCGATTGCCGGGATCTACGGCATGAATTTCGAGAACATGCCCGAGCTGAAAACCCAATACGGCTACTACGTCGTCGTCGGCATTATCGCCCTGCTGTGCACCGTGCTTTACCTGCGGTTCAAGCGGGCTCGATGGCTTTGATAGCGGGTTGCTCGCGGCTTTGCCGAGTGTCGCGCCAAATTCGGGTGCACGACATTCTCGCGGCGGAGGCCCAATCGCGGTGATTGAGCGCGACGACAAGCGGCGCCAACAGGCGTGCCGGAGGCGGGCCGTAGATCCGGCCCGCCTCCGCGACCTCAAGCGGTCACGAGGAAATTCGCGGCGTTCAACTCGTTCGGAAGGAGACCCAAGAACAGTACCTGATTGTCCCCGCCGAGATCAAGGGTGGTGCCCGAAGCTCCCGCGCTCAGATTGTCCAGCGGGTCGAAGTCGGCTCCAAAGCCTTCCAACACCACGACGTCCTGCGTTACGTCGAAGTCGGTAATGGTATCACTGCCTGGTTCAGTCTCACGAAAGATAAACTGATCGGCTCCACCTAAACCTGCGAGGTTGTCGTCGCCGGCGCCGCCTTCGATCGTATCACCAGCATTGCCGCCGAAGATGGTGTCATTCCCGCGGTCTCCGAACAGACGGTCGGGCGCGTGATCCGCCAACTGCTGGTTGGCGACTGCCCGGATGAGGTCGTCACCGTTACCCCCGAAGATCGTGTCGGCGGCAACGTCGCCGCCTCGCAGCGTGTCATTGCCCGCCTCTCCAAACACGACATCGCCCGTAGGGTCGTTCCAGATGATGGAGTCATCGCCGGCACCACCGAAGACTGTATCTCTTCCGGCCATGCCGACAACGGTGTCGTTGCCGCGACCGCCGAAGACCAGGTCATTGCCAGCGCCTGTATTGATAGCGTCGTCTCCCTGGCCGCCCCTGATAATGTCGTCGCCGTCGCCGCCTTCAAGCCTGTCGTTGCCGGCAAGGCCACGGATGATGTCATTGCCGCCGAGCCCGGGAAGAAAATCGTCGCCCGGCGTTCCGACGACAACATTGTCGTTATCGTCTGCGATTGCGATCAACTGACCCCGGATCTCGCCTCCTTGAAATTGGTTCGTATGAACGTTGAAATAGATCGGGATCTCCGTTCCCACCGGAGCTGAGCCGAGTTCGTCGGCGAAGTCGGTGATTGGAACGCTGGCGGGGTCCGTCGTCTCCCATCGACCGCTTACCGTCCAGGAGCCATCCGTATTCAGGGCGATGTTGAGATCATCTTCGTCCTGTGCCGGGTTGATCTGCCCGAAGACAACGGGCCCGTTTACTCCTCGCACTTCATTGTGAAAATGCGTGGAGATGACGTCGTCATCGGTCGACGGCGTCTGGGCGGGACCGCCCGTAATCGGGCCATAATCGACGCCCTCGATCTGAAACGTATAGCTCGCGGCAATTTCCGTGCTGTCAAAGATGACGGTGCCAAGACCGCTTGCGGTCGAGTTGTTCGGGGGGACTTCCTGAGTGCCTTCGAGAACCACGCGGAACGCTGTGGACATGAGAGCCTCCTGCTCTTTGCTCAGCAGGTCGGGCGGCCAGCGACGCCGGCCTGCACATATGGCAGATGTTGCACCCGGCACGCGCCGGCATGGATTAGGCGCCGCGTCGCTCCGCTATCGCGGAATCGGCGCGTTGTCCTTCTCGCGGTATTTCGGCCGAGAACAAGGGATCGCTGGATCGCGCCAACCAAGGTTCGCCGCTGTAGGCCATCGACCGGGCGCTATTGTGATCTTTTAGCGCGATCGAGGCATTGTGATGCAATGTCCGGTTGCCGACACTGAACTCGTGTTCGGTTCCACCCCTGCGTGCGCATCCCGATCGCGCCTAACAGCGGGCACTCCGTCATTTGACAAACGAAAACGGAGTGACCGCACGTTTCGCAATCAACCCTCCTAGTCCGCTAGCTGTCCGGGCCTGGTAACGGCCGGGGCTGGCGCTTGGAGCGCTGACCGCGAAATCCGGTGGTCAAAAACGAGGTAAGTTGTCGGAGGCCACGCCGGTCGTTCGTCCTCTAGATACTAAGCGCAAGAACCGGACACGTAACCATGAGAAAGATCGTCGCAATCACGCGCCTAACTCTCGACAGCGTCATGCAATCTCCCGGAGCATGGCAATGACCCCCACCATCACAGCCTTTGAACGGTCGCCCGACCGCGGCAAGGGTCTGGCGCGTGACATGCGCGTTCGCTGGGCGCTCGAAGAAGTGGGCCAGCCTTATGACGTTCGCCTTCTTTCGTTCAAAGCGATGAAGGAACCCGCGCATCGAGCGCTTCATCCTTTCGGGCAGATTCCGACCTATGAAGAAGGCGATCTCGTCCTGTTCGAGTCGGGGGCCATCGTGCTCCATATCGCCGAGCGCCATGCGGGACTGCTGCCAGACGATGCGAATGCCCGGGCGCGCGCGATCGCGTGGATGTTTGCCGCGCTCAACACGGTGGAGCCGCCGGTCTTCGACCTCTCCCTCGTCAAGATCCTTGAGCGCGACCAGCCCTGGTTCGAGCAGCGCCTGCGCGCCCTCGAGGACAGCATTCGGAAACGGTTGGGCGATCTTTCCGGTCGCCTTGGCGACGCTGACTGGCTTGACGGTGCGTTCAGCGCTGGTGACCTGCTGATGGTGACGGTGCTGCTCAGGCTGAAAGGATCGGGTATCCTGGACGAATATCCAAACCTCTCCGCCTATGTCGCCCGCGGCGAAGGGCGGCCCGCATACAAGCGTGCTTTCGACGCCCAATTAGCGGTTTTCACCGCGCTCGGCGGGCATTTTCAGGACGCGGGCTAAACGGAAGTTGATGGTGCCCAGGGGCGGGTTAGATTTATTGAACCAAGCTTTGGGCAATTCACTTAGGGCACACCCAAATTGAACCGGTGCGGGCCCGGTGGCCCGGTGCAAATCGTTGGTCGGGTAATCCGGACGGATTCGCGACAGGTGGCCGCGGTGCCTCACGAGGAACTGTCTTGGCAGTCGCCGATTGAATGACGATCCAACGCGCACAGAGGAGTGCGTGCCATGCGCCTTCAGACATATCGGGACAAAGCACACTCCAGACACTTCGACTTAATTGGCGGACGGGCCCATCCCTGGTCAGTTGACTTGGTCACCGTAACGGCTGCGGCCATCCTAGCGATAGGTTTCGCGTGTGCCCTGGTCGCCTTATGGGGCCGGTAGCGATCAGGACCATAGCGCGGGGGCGCCGCTGCAACCGAGAGTCGGTTAGCTTTGAGCGAGACCGCTCTGTCTCAAAGAATGATTTAACCGGGACATCCAGCGCTTCCGCTACCCGCCACATGCTGATGATGGTTGGATTTCGTCGTCCGAGCTCAAGCCCAGAGACTAACTCACAGCCGGTCGAAGTGAGGCTGCGGCGGGTTGGTGTCAGGGGCGGCTTCGCTCTGCGAGCACGCCGGGACGAGCCTTTGCTCGGCGAGCATTTTCAGGAAGCGGGCTAAACGGAACTTGATGGTGCCCAGGGGCGGGATCGAACCACCGACACTGCGATTTTCAGTCGCATGCTCTACCAACTGAGCTACCTGGGCATACTCGAAGGCCCAAGGGCCGCACCGAGCGGGCGGTTTATAGAGAGGTCGGAGGGATGTGTCCACCCAGCTTCGCCGTTGGCTTCGCTGGGCGCCGCCCTCCTTCGGACTCGTCCCCAAATATTTGGCGAATCAAGGCTATTCCGCGTCTTCGGGGTCGGTGGGGCGGCCGGGGATGACGTAGCGACCGGAAAGCCAGCGGTTCAGGTCGACGTCGCGGCAGCGTTTGGAACAGAACGGGAGCGTGGCCGGGTCGGCCGGCTTGCCGCAGACCGGGCAGGGTTTTGCTGGCGGCTTGGGCGCGCCGGTATCCTTTGGGCCGTTCTTCGGGCTATCCTTGGGGCCGTCAATTGGCATTGAGCCAGCCGAATCGGATCGGGAAGCCCTCCCCGCCGAGCAGCGTGACCGATTCGTAGAGCGGTAGCCCGACGACGTTGCTGTAGGAGCCGACCATCTTGACCACGAAGGAGCCGGCGATGCCCTGCACGGCATAGCCGCCGGCTTTGCCGCGCCATTCGCCGGAGCCGATATAGGCCTGGATGTCATCCTCGCTCAAACGCTTGAAGCGCACGCGGGTTTCGATCAGGCGTTGGCGGAACGCCTCCTTCGGCGTCACCAGGCAGATCGCAGTGTAGACGCGGTGATTGCGGCCCGAGAGCAGCCGCAGGCACTGCGCGGCCTCATCCACCAGATTGGCCTTCGGCAGAATGCGCCGGCCGACCGCGACCACGGTATCGGCGGCCAGGATGAAGGCGCCGCGCAGCTCGTCGTCGAGGTGGACCGATTTCAGCGCCGCATCGGCCTTGGCCCGCGCCAGGCGGTTGGCGCAGGCGCGCGGCAGCTCGCCCCGCTTCGGGGTCTCGTCGACGTCGGCCGGGCGCAGCGCATCGGGCTCGATGCCGGCCTGGTTGAGCAGGCTGAGCCGCCGCGGCGAACCGGAAGCAAGAACGAGTTTGGGACGGCCAAGCATGCTGGATGTGTCGGGGAGATTAAGGATTCGGGTGGATCGCGCGCGCGGAACCTATCGGAAGGCACTCCATTCCACAACCGGGGAACAAGTGATTGAGTGCGCTTTCGTTTCTGCCCGACCCAGATGAAGCTTTCGTGTCCCGGACGCGGTGCGTACCCTCCCCTGGAGGGGGAGGGTCGGCTCGCATGGAGCGCAGCGAAATGCGAGACGGGGTGGGGTGATCTCTCCACTCGGGCATTGTTGGACGTGGAGCGACCGTCACCCCACCCCGCCGCTACGCGGCGACCCACGAGCGAGCTTCGCTCGTCTCGGACCCCTCCAAGGGAGGGTTTAGACAGGCCGTCCGGGGAACGCCGTCCCGCGTTCACCAACGATAGCTATCCGCTCGCGGCGCCCGCCTTGGCGAAGCGACGGCGGATGCGCATCGATAGGCCGTCGCAGACGTCGCGATAGGCGGCGAGCTTTTGCTCGCGGTTGCCTTCCGCGTCGGTCGGGTCCGGCGTCGGCCAGTATTCGACATCGGCGGCATGCGTACGCGTCAGTTCCAGCGCCTTGTGGTGGGCTTCCGGCGACAGCGTGATGATGAGGTCGAAATTGAGCCCTTCCCAATCCTCGAGCTCCTCGAACGTGATCGGCTTGTGGCCGGAAATATCCTGGCCGAGTTCGGCCATCACGGCGACCGCGAACGGATCGAGTTCGCCCTTCTTGACGCCGGCGGATTTCACATAGAGTCCTTGCGGGAACATCTGCTGCAACAGGCTCGCCGCCATCGGCGAACGCACGCTGTTCAGCCCGCATGCGAACAGCACGGCCTGCGGATTGCGCGCGCGGGGCGACGCCTCCATGCGTCAGGAAATCCGGCCGTGCGGCATCATGCGTCCTGCCCCTTCCAGTGCAGCACGCAGATCAGCGTGAACAGGCGGCGGGCGGTTTCGAAATCGATGCGAACCTTGCCTTTCAGCCGCTCCTGCAGCGTGCGCGAGCCTTCGTCATGGATGCCGCGGCGGCCCATGTCGATCGCTTCGATCTTGTCAGGCGTGGCGGTGCGGATCGCCTGGTAGTAGCTGTCGCAGATCATGAAATAGTCCTTCACAATCCGCCGGAACGGCGTCAGCGACAGCAAATGCGCCACCACGGGCGTGCCGTCCTCTTGGCGGATGTCGAACATCAGCCGGTTGCCGGTGATGGCGATGTGCAGCGTGTACGGCCCCTGCACCGTCCCTTCCGGCGCGAACAGGTTCTGCTCGATCAGGTCGTAGATCGCAATCGCCCGCTCATGCTCGATATCGGGGCCGGAACGCCCGATCGATTCCTCGTCGAGCGTCACCGCGACGATGCGGTTGTGCTGGTCATCGTCTGGCGGCGGCTTGTTCATGGCAAATTGAGGCGCAATCCGACGGAGCGTGAATGGGCATCCAGACCCTCGGCCTTGCCCAAGGTCATCGCGGCAGGCCCCAGCGCGCGCAACTGGTCCGGCCCGCATTTGAGAATCGAAGTGCGCTTCATAAAGTCTAGCACGCCGAGCCCCGACGAGAACCGCGCCGAGCGCGCGGTGGGCAAGACGTGGTTGGAGCCGCCGACATAATCGCCGATCGCTTCCGGCGTATGAGGGCCGAGGAAGATCGCGCCGGCGTTGCGGACCTTTGCCGAGAGCGCTTCCGCATCCGCGGTCATGATTTCGAGATGCTCGGCGGCGATCGCGTTGGCGAGCTCGACCGCTTCGTCGAGCTCTTTCACTATGATGATGGCGCCGAAATCGTTCCACGAGGCCCGCGCGATCTCGGCGCGGGGCAGCGTCGCGAGTTGCGACTCCACCGCGCGCTCGACCTCGGTGGCCAGGTCTGCGCTGTCGGTGATCAGGATCGACTGGGCGCTGGCGTCATGTTCGGCCTGCGCCAGCAGATCGGCGGCGATCCAGCCGGCATTGGAGGTGTCGTCGGCAATCACGAGCACTTCCGAGGGACCGGCGATCATGTCGATGCCGACCTTGCCGAACACCAGCCGCTTGGCGGCGGCGACATAGGCGTTGCCGGGGCCGACGATTTTTGCGACCGGCGCGATCGTCGCCGTGCCGTAAGCCAGCGCCGCCACCGCCTGCGCGCCGCCGACGCGATAGATCTCGGAGACGCCGCCGAGATCGGCGGCCGCCAGCACCAGCGGATTGAGCTTGCCGTCCGGCGACGGCACCACCATGACGACGCGCGGCACGCCGGCGACCTTGGCCGGCACCGCGTTCATCAAGACCGAGGACGGATAGGCCGCCGTGCCGCCGGGCACGTAGAGGCCGACCGCATCGACCGCGCTCCAGCGCCAGCCGAGCTCGACGCCGAGGGGATCGGTGAAGCGCTCGTCTTTCGGTAACTGCCGCTGGTGGAAGGCCTCGATCCGGTCGCGGGCGAATTTCAGCGCATCGACGGTCGCGGCGTCGCAGGCCTTCACGGCCGCGTCGATCTCGACTGCGGTCACGCGCAGGCCTGAGGCCGCAAGCTCGAGCCGGTCGAATTTTTTGGTCGCCTCGATCAGGGCGGCGTCGCCGCGCGCGGCCACGTCGTCGACAATCGCCCGTGTGGCGCGCTCGACATCGGCCGACACCTCGCGCTTGGCGGCGAGGAATTGCTTGAATCGTGAACCGAAATCGGCGCTGCTGGTATCCAGGCGGACGGGCATGGCGGCTTTCTGAGAGACGTCGGAGGCCCCTGCTCAATGGCGCGGCGGCCAAGGGCCGTCAACCCTTTGGGGATGGATGCGCCGTCATTCCGGGATGGTCCGCAAGGACCAGACCCGGAATCTCGAGATTCCGGGTTCGATGCTTCGCATCGCCCCGGAATGACGTCCCCTATCCCTCCGGCCCCAGGGGCGCGATGGCGAGGTCGCTGGTGCCGAGATCGTCGGTGCCGAGGTCGGTCAGCTCGCATTCCAGGCACTCGAGGTCCAGCCGCAGCGCCTCGCCATGGCTGAACAGGAGAAGCGCGCTGCCGCCGGGGGCCTCGCCCGGGTGGAATTCGATCCCGACCAGTTCCAGCATCGCTTCACGCCGCTGCAGATCGATGTTGCGCGATTTGCAAGCCAGCACCCGGTCGAAGCGCAGCGCCGCGATCAAGCGGCGCGGTTCAGTTCCACCTGACAGCGTCTGCTCCCAGTCCAGCCGGCTCATGCCGACCACCAGCCGCTTTTCGCCTTGCCGCCAGACGATATCGGAGGCCGCCACGCGGGCGTCCTGCACATGGGCCGATATGACGGCGAGATCGTCGGCGTCGAGCGCAATCAGTTTGAGCGGGTCGGGCGCCGGCATAAGATCCTCGATGGTGCTCTAATCACTGATGCGCTGGATCAACGCACCGCAGGCCGAAAGTTTTTCCTCCAGCCGCTCGAATCCACGGTCGAGGTGATAGATGCGGTTGACCATGGTTTCGCCCTCGGCGGCAAGGCCTGCGATAACCAGCGAAACCGACGCCCGCAAATCGGTCGCCATCACAGGCGCGCCGCGCAGCTTTGCGATGCCGTCGATGGTCGCCGTCTCGCCATCCAGCGATATCCGCGCACCGAACCGCGCCAGTTCCTGCACATGCATGAAGCGGTTCTCGAAGATGGTCTCGGTGATCTGCGAGGAACCGCCGGCGCAGGCCATCAGCGCCATCAGTTGCGCCTGCAGGTCGGTCGGAAAACCGGGAAACGGTGCGGTCGACACCGTCACCGGCTTTATCGGGCCGCCGTTTCTGGCGACACGAATGCCGTCATTGTTGACGGTAATCTTGGCGCCGGCCTGCGCCAGCACGTCGAGCGCCGACTGCAGGAGTTCGGGGCGGGCGCCGGAAAGCTGGACGTCGCCGCCGGTCATGGCGACGGCCATCGCATAGGTGCCGGCCTCGATCCGGTCAGGCAGCACCGTGTGGCGGGCGCCGTGCAGCTTCTCGACGCCCTCGACCACGATCTGCGGCGTGCCGGCGCCGGTGATGCGCGCGCCCATCTTGTTCAGGCAGTCGGCAACGTCGGTGATTTCGGGCTCGCAGGCGGCGTTGGTGATAACAGTCGTGCCCTTGGCCAGCGTTGCCGCCATCACCGCGACATGGGTGCCGCTCACCGTCACCTTGGGAAAATCGATCGCAGCCCCGCGCAGGCCGCCGGGCGCTTTGGCCACCACATAGCCGCCATCGATGGCGAGTTCAGCGCCGAGCTTCTCCAGCGCCATGATCAAAAGATCGACTGGCCTCGTACCGATGGCGCAGCCGCCCGGCAGCGAGACTTTCGCTTCATGCATGCGCGCCAACAGCGGCGCGATCACCCAGAAGCTGGCGCGCATCCGCGACACCAGCTCGTAAGGCGCTGTCGTGTCGATGATGTTGGCGGCGGAGATGTGCAGGGTCTGGCCCTGATACTGGCCGTCGCCCTGCCGCTTGCCCGCCGACATGATGTCGACGCCATGGTTGCCGAGGATGCGCTGCAACTGCGCGACGTCGGCAAGCCGCGGCACGTTGTCGAGGATCAGCGTTTCCTCCGTGAGCAGCGCTGCGATCATCAGCGGGAGGGCAGCGTTCTTCGCGCCCGAAATCGCGATGGTGCCGTTGAGCTTGTTGCCGCCGACAATACGAATGCGGTCCATGCCACGCCTCCCTCGCTATGCACAAATTATGTGCGCGTGCGTCCGCAGCAGAAGCCGCGATATTTACGGCGATTTGATGGGGTGGGGCGTAACCGCCAGCCGTCATTCCGGGGCGATGCGAAGCATCGAACCCGGAATCTCGAGATTCCGGGTTCGCTCACTTCGTGAGCGCCCCGGAATGACCGTCAGGCTTTGATAAACGCCAGCAAATCGGCGTTGATGGTGGCCGCCTCCGTGGTCGGCATGCCGTGCGGAAAGCCCTTGTAGGTCTTCAGCGTGCCGTTCTTCAGAAGCTTTGCCGAGAGCGGCGCGGAGTCTTCGTAAGGAACGATCTGGTCGTCGTCGCCGTGCATCACCAAGACCGGCACATTGATCTTCTTGAGGTCCTCGGTGAAGTCGGTCTGCGAGAAAGCGACGATGCCGTCGTAATGCGCCTTGGCGCCGCCCATCATGCCCTGGCGCCACCAATTCTCGATGACGGCCTCCGACGGCTTGGCGCCCGGCCGGTTGTAGCCGTAGAACGGACCGGCCGCGATATCGCGATAGAAGTTCGTGCGGCTCGCCGCGAGCTGCGCTTGAAAGCCGTCAAACACTTCCTTGGGCAGTCCGCCCGGGTTGCTAGGGGTCTGCACCATCAGCGGCGGCACTGCGCTGAGGATCGCCGCCTTCGCCACCCGGCTCTCGCCGTGGCGGGCGATGTAATGCACCACCTCGCCACCGCCGGTGGAATGGCCGACATGAACGGCACCTTTGAGATCGAGATGCGCCGTCAGCGCCGCGAGATCGTCGGCGTAGTGATCCATGTCGTGGCCGTCGGCCACCTGGCTGGAGCGGCCGTGGCCGCGGCGGTCATGGGCGATGACCCGAAAGCCGTTGTTCAGGAAGAACAGCATCTGCGCATCCCAATCGTCCGCCGACAGCGGCCAGCCGTGGCTGAACACGATGGGCTGACCCTTGCCCCAATCCTTGTAGAAGATCTCGACACCGTCTTTGGTGGTGATGGTGGGCATTACGAATTCTCCTCTTGTTATGCCGTCATCCCCGAGCACGCGTCATTGCTTGGCCCGGAAGCTGACGTGTTTGATTGCGATGTGCGGACTAGCCTTGGCAGATGATACCAGAGCCCGGCCTATGTTGGCGTCGGCTGGTATCGCCGGAGCACGCCGATGATCACGACGACGAAGAAGACCAGCACGATGCCCTGGACGATGGCGAACGGCGGCTCGGCCGGCGGCACGCTCGGCGCCAGCGCATGCAGCGTCGGCACTTTGAGGAACGACTGGATCACCAGCACGAACACGTTGAGATAGAGCGATACCAGCGCGGTCAGCGCGTAGATCCAGCGCCAGGCACCGTTAAGCTTCATGCCGTAAAGCGCGAAACAGGCGATCGCCAGCAGCACCAGCGAGAGAATGCCGATCATGTGCGACGGCAACAGCTTTTCGGACAGTAGAGGCGGAATCGGAAATCCTGACGCGCTGGTCAGGATCGTGAACACCAGGAAGATCGCAGTGAGGCCCGGCATCCGCTTCGAGCCGAGCATTCCGAACATCACGATGATTCCCGCGACGATGGCGATCAGGCTGATGATGACGTGCACGAGAACGAATGTCGCCAAACTCATACCTAAAATCATGATGCGCCCCCTTCGTTGGAAATCTTCTAAACGTTACGACGCGGCGCGAATAATTTCCACACGCATCGCGTGCGGCTTCGGCAAGGCAGGCATGTGCGTCAATTCATCCGCATCGACAAAAGTTGTATGATGCACGAAATATTTGCACTGCCGTCACAAACGACGGCAGCCACGCCGTATCATAGCGACGGCTTCGCGGTGTCGGCGAGATAGCCATGCAGCGCGGCGACCACCTGCGCGCCCTCGCCGATCGCGCCGCCGACGCGCTTGACCGAGCCGGAGCGCACGTCGCCGACCGCGAACACGCCGGGCACCGAGGTTTCCAGGGGCGGCACCTGGCGGCCGAGATTCCGCTCGGACTGCGCCCCCGTCACGACAAAGCCCGCGCGGTCGAGCGCGACGCCGCAGCCGTCCAGCCAATGGGTCGCCGGGTCGGCGCCGACGAACAAAAACAGGTTACGCACATCAAAACTGTGCTGTTCGGGCGCCAGCCGGCTCTTCCAGCGCACGCGTTCAAGCGATCCATCGCCGCCGCCTTCGACCGCAATCACCTCGGCGTTGAAGACCAGTTCGATATTGGGCGCCGCCTCGATCCGCTCGATCAGATAGCGCGACATGCTGGCGCCCAGCCCGCCGCCGCGGATGATCATGTAGACCTTGCGCGCATGGCCGGACAGAAACACCGCGGCCTGGCCGGCGGAATTGCCGCCGCCGACCAACACGACATCCTGGCCCACGCACAGCTTGGCCTCGATCGGCGAGGCCCAGTACCAGACGCCGCGGCCTTCAAATGTGTCGAGATTTTCGATCTCCGGCCGCCGGTAACGCGCCCCGCTCGCCACCACGATGGATTTGGCGCGCAGCGACTGCCCGCATTCGGTGGCCAGCGCGAATACGCCGTCGCGCTGCGAGCAATCCAGCGACCGGATCGAAACTGGTATCAGCATTTCGGCGCCAAATTTCTGCGCCTGATTGTAGGCACGGCCCGCGAGCGCCTGCCCCGAAATGCCGGTCGGAAAACCCAGATAGTTTTCGATGCGCGCGCTGGCGCCGGCCTGGCCGCCGAACGCCCGCGCGTCGAATACCGCCACCGACAATCCTTCGGAGGCGGCATAAACCGCAGTGGCGAGACCGGCGGGACCGCCGCCGACAACCGCCACATCATAGAGCCTCTCATGCGCATGGTTGGTGATCATGCCAACCGCCAACGCCAGCGACGTCTCCGACGGATTACGCAGCACGGTGCCGTCAGGACACACCACCAGCGGCAGGTCGGCCCGCGAGGCCGAATAGCGCGCGACGAGATCGGCCGCGTCCTTGTCGCTTGCGGGATCGAGCACGTGGTGCGGCTGGCCGTTGCGTGCCAGGAAATTCTGCAGCCGCGCCGTGTCGCCGAGGGAGGACGGGCCGATCAGCACCGGCCCGCCGACGCCGCCCTGGATCAGGCTGACCCGGCGCAGGATCAGCGCGCGCATGATGCGCTCGCCGAGTTCGGCTTCCGCGACCAAAAGCGCGCGCAACTGGTCCGGCGGGATCAGCAGCGTTTCGACATCGCCCTCGGCATGGCCGTCGACCAGCGCGACGCGCCCGGAGAGTTGTCCGATCTCGGCCAGAAACTGTCCCGGACCCTGGTCGATGACGGGCGTGATATGGCCGAGGCCGTCGCGCTGGGTGATCGCGACCGTGCCCGACAGCACCACGAACATGCCGGGGCCGACCTTGCCGGTCTCGAACAGGGTTTCGCCGTCCCTGTAGGCCCGAAGCTCCCCGAATCGGCGCATGCGCGCGATCTCGTGATGGGTGAGCACCGGGAACGTCTGTTCGTAACGTGGAAACGCAGTGGAAGCCGCGCCGGCCGCCGGACCGGCCGTGATGTCTGCACTCATTGTCACCGCCCAGGGAAAGAACAGGAACTACGCGGAGAACTGTCAGGCCGCCGGCGAGCGATCGGGGATTCCCCCTACGCTACTGGCCCTGCTTTTCTCCGCTGGCGTCATCTAGGGAGACACTGGGGGTTTCGGAAGATGCGCTGGAATCACTGCGCCCACGCGCCTGCGACTTCCGCCGCTTGAGATTTTCGCGCAGCGCCAGCTTCAACCGGTCCCGTCGTGAATCCTTCACATCAGCGCCGGTCTTTCCTGCGCCCTTGCCTTGATCACCCGTCATCGTCAGTCCGCCGAACATGCCTTGTTCAAAACGGCGTCAGCGACGCCGCCATTTCGAAGATAGTCGCTTTCGATCAGCCATGCCGCACTCACGCCCGGCCCGCCACCGTACCGAACCCCGCGACAAGTAGCGGAAGCCAGGATTCGACCGCTCAAGGCAGGTCGGGAACCGGAGCAAGGCCCGAAGTTGCCCAATTGCCTCAGGTCCTGATCGCCGGCGCCGAATTTTACCCCATTTTGGTGCTTTCCAAGCCTGCCCGCGCGCTTGCACCAGCGGGGCCCTTGTGGCAAGAACCGGCCGCCTGTAGGGGCCCTTAGGGCCGATTCCCTGATTACCGGGCATGCTGCCGTAGCTCAGTGGTAGAGCACTCCATTGGTAATGGAGAGGTCGACAGTTCAATCCTGTCTGGCAGCACCATCCCTTCTCGGACTGGCGACATCGCTGTGACGCGCTCAGGCTCTAAGCGTTCCCCGGCAGGCGCGCGTTAATTGGAGCGATAGGCGTCAGGCGACAGGTCGCTACAAATCAAAGTTAGGTCTTCGTATATAACGAACCTATCAAGGTCAGGAATGTCCCACCGGTCGGGCACCTTCAGGCCACCTAAGTCAAGAATGGAAGTTGTAGTCTCCCCTTCCTGCAGCGGGGGGAGACCATTGGAAAAATTAGGAGGGTACTCGATAGGTATCCCACCCGAACCAAATTTCACGCCTTTGTATTCGAGCGTATTGTTGCCGGGCCCCAGTCGAACCGTTCGTCGAATCCAATCATAAAGCCCAGAACTCGCATTAATTTCTATTCGTCGACCAATCCAGCTGCCTTTAAGCTCAAACTTCACCTGACATCCGTTCGCGAACACACTGCCCCCGCGAACAGCCATCTGGATCGGAAATTTGAAACGATACTTTAGCCGGTGGACGCCTTTTACGACCTGATTGGCGCTAACGAATAACAGCGCGCGATTTGTGAGCCAATTTTCGACGGGAAGGCCCGCAAACAATATCTCCTTCGAATCCGTCCCTGCCGGGAATTTGACCGGATGGGAAAAATCAAACTTGTACTCCCCACTGTTTGCAACAAAATCAATTCGTCGAATATAGATCTCGTCGACTACCCGATAGCGAATCCTTGGATCACTTTTGCGCAAGACTCCGATTAGGCCGATTCGCGATCGCTTTGCCTTTCGGATTGCATCAATCGTAAAGCCCGCGTTGCTACACAGTAACGATACATCAAATTGCAAATCTCGATGCTTGGATTCCAACCCGTCAACAATGGCAATACCAATTGGACCCCGGGCGGGATTATAGTCTTTACATTCTATGTGAGTCCGGCGGAAAACGCCGTCAACGGTGCCTTCGACTAGGACGTCCAACTCTCTGCGACCATCCGGCCCTATGACCCACTCACCTCGCCGAACATTAGCGGTTGGATCGTATTCACGAACAACGTCGGATACCGCCAATTCGAATTGCGTTCCCAGTTTGCTCATGTAGCGAATGTAATCGATTCGGCTGGGACCTGCTTTCTACCCCGCCCGCAACTAGACTGCTTTGCCCCGGAAATCAGCGCCGCGGGTCATCCCGCAGCCTCATCCCGGCCCGAGTGCGACGTTGCGGAACGCCCGGATCAGCGATCCTTCGAGCTTGCCCTCCATGCCGCACAGGATCTGGTAGGCGGCGGGCCGCGGCATTGGCGGCCGGTATGACCTCGACTCGATAAGCGCGGCGAAGATGTCCGAGATCGTCAGCAACCGGACCAGATCGGAAATCTGCGAGGCTTTCAGTCCGTCCGGATAACCCGAGCCATCGAGATATTCGTGATGGTGCCTCACGCCGTCCAGAATCTCCGGGCTGATGCCGGATACGCCCTTCAGCAGTTCATATCCGATCACGGGGTGGCGCTTGATGATCTCCTCCTCGTCGGGGTCGAGGCGTCCCGGCTTGTCCAAAATCGACAGCGGGATCCGCGCCTTGCCGATGTCGTGAAGGGTCGCCGCCATTCCGAGCCGCGATACATCTGTGCCGGAGAACCCGATATCGAGCGCGAAGCCGACCGCAACGCCGGTGACGAGCAGGCAATGCTGAAACGTGCCCTCGTGATAGCGGCGCACCTCGTCGAGCCATGCCGAAAGGCCATCCTGCCCGACGCGCTGGATGATCTTCGACGTCGCACGCTTCGCATCGGCAACTTTCACCGGCCTGCCAAGGCGCACATTCGAAAACATCGAGGCGAAGGCGGCCACACCGTCGTCCATCTCCGATGCCGGAACCGCGGCATTGCCCTCCGAGGCCGCTTCCACCGCTTCGATCTGCGCAACCTTGGGAATTGCTTCCTTGGCGCGTGAAAGGACCGCGGTCGCGCCGAGCGCATAGGCCTGCGCTACCATCGAGCGCGAGAGGTTGTGGACTACGAACAGTTTTTCGGGAATGCGGGCGAGGTCCTGCAATATGAACCTGAGCTGATCGACGCGCGGCATCTGCCGCAGGTCGACGTCGACCATCAGCACGCCATGCGACCTGATCCGGGTGCCGTCGCCGCCCAGCAACCAGGGCACCACGGCGTGCTGCGGCTCGAACATCGCACGAACTGCAGGCAACTTCGTCGGTTCGTCTGTGACATAATAGACGAGCATTCGAGAAAGTCCGTACGCACCAATATTGAAGAAACCGTCTCTCAACCTTGGAGAACTGAAAACAAATTGAACGATCGATGGTTCGAAAGGCCGAGCCCGCACTCGGCGCCATCGACATCAGGCGCTCTAACGCACCCCATTCTGGGATATCAGGGCTACCTTGCCGTTAAGTATCCACCTCGTATAACTACGTACCTCAAACGAGGTACGCACGCCGTTCGTCCGCAGACCGTCAGATCGAGGGCATGGTCCGTGAATGATCTCCAGTCGTCCCCAGGCGAACGGCGGACCGAGAGATTGATGCTGTGCGCTTTGGCGCTGACCGGCAGTCTGTTCACCGGCCAGGCGTCAGCGCAAGCCAATCTCGCCGGCGCGACGGCCAAACTCACGCTGCAGGTCGCGACCGCCATGCTCGGCGAGCGCTGCCGCCGCGTCGAGACGCCGAACCCCGCATCGTTTGCATCGGTATCGCTGCACCGGACCTTTCACGATGATTTCGACGCGCATCCGCTGCTGGATGAAAGATGGGCGCCGTACTACGCCGGCGGCGCTGCCTGGCCGGTAGCGCGTTACTGGGGTGGCGAGGGCTCCGACTTCAGGCGCAAGACCAGCTACAATGGCGAACAGCAGATCTATGTCGATCCGCGTTATGGCGGGCGCGAAACAACGCCGCTCGGCCTCGATCCGTTCAAGGTCAAAGACGGCGTTCTCTCGATCGTCGCCAGCCGGACCCCGCCAGCGCTGAAGACCGTACTGTTCAACAACGAATATATCTCGGGCATCCTGACGACCCAGAGCCGGTTTGCCCAGAAGTACGGATATTTCGAAATCCGCGCCAAGGTGCCGGTCGGCACCGGCGTGTGGCCGGCGTTCTGGATGCTCGCCGATGACGGCGGCTGGCCGCCGGAAGTTGACATCATGGAGGGTCGCGGCCAGCGGCCCGGCGACATCGTGATGACGACGCATTGGCGGATACCGGAGACGCAGCGCGTGGAACGCTGCGGATTTGACTTCATTGTGCCGGACGCCCCGACGGCGTTCCACGACTACGGCGTGCTGTGGCAGCCGGATCGCATAACCTATTTCATCGACCGACAGCCGGTCTCCGAGATCAAGGTCCCGGTCGGCTTCCACGAACCCATGTACATGATCGTGAACCTTGCGATGGGCTCGAAGACTCTCGAGGGCGTGGGATTCGTCGATGGCGAATCTCCCAATATTGTCGCATTCGAGATCGACAGGATATCCGCCTACCAAATCGACGAACGCTGACCGGAGACAATGATGTTCGGAAAATTCTCGCGCCGGCATTTTGCAAAGCTTGCGGGCTTGTCCGCGCTGGGCATTGCTGCAGCGCCAGCCGATGCCGCCGCGCAACCGGCATCCGACCGGCCCGCGCCGGCGAGCTTTCCGAAAGACTTCGTCTGGGGCACCGCGACGTCGGCCTATCAGATCGAGGGCGCCGTTAACGAAGACGGCCGCGGCCGCTCGATCTGGGACACGTTCTCGCACACGCCCGGCAAGATCGAGGACGGCACCAGCGGCGACCGCGCCAACGAACACTATCACCGCTACAAGGAAGACATCGGCCTTATCAGGGAATTGGGCGCGAGGGCCTACCGGTTTTCGATCGCGTGGCCGCGGGTGTTTCCGGAAGGAACGGGCAAGCCGAACCCAAAGGGCCTCGACTTCTACGACCGGCTCGTCGACGAACTCCTCAAGAACGGCATCGAGCCATACGGGACGCTTTATCACTGGGATCTGCCGCAGGCGCTCGAGGACAAGGTCGGCGGCTGGCGATCCAGCGAAACGTCAAAAGCGTTCGGCGATTATGCCGGCCATGTGGCGGCGCGCCTGTCCGATCGCGTCCGGTCGATCTTCACGATCAACGAAGCCGGAAGGTTCGTGAATTTCGGCTATGGCTGGGGCATCGATGCCCCCGGGCTCAAACTGCCCGATGCGGAGGTTAACCAAGTCCGCCACCATGTGGCGCTGGCGCATGGCCTCGCCGTCCAGGCGATCCGCGCCCATGGACGCAAAGGCACCAAAGTGGGGCCGGCCGAAAACATCGCGGCCTGCGTGCCGGCATTCGACACGCCGGAAAACGTTCGCGCAGCCGAAACGGCGACGCGCGAATTGAACTCGGGCTTTCTCGGCGTCATCCTGGAAGGCAAATACACCGACGGATTTCTTCGGTTCGCCGGCAAGAACGCGCCGAAATTCACCGCTGATGAATTGAAGATCATTTCGCAGCCGAACGATTTCGTCGGCCTCAATATCTATGCGCCGCAGTTCTATATCGCCGCTTCCGACAAAGCGCCGGGCTGGAGCGTGCTGCCGTTTCCCGCTTCCTTCCCACACATGAATTCGGAATGGCTGCGCGTGGGGCCGGAGACGATCTACTGGGCGCCGCGGCTGGCGGCAAAGGTCTGGAACATCGAGACGATCTATATCAGCGAGAACGGCACCTCGTCGGAAGACAAGCTTCGCGCCGACGGCCAGGTCTACGACCTCGATCGCATCATGTATCTGCGCAATTACTTGCGGCAATTGCAGCGCGCGACGTCGGAAGGCGTGCCGGTCCGCGGCTACTTCCTCTGGAGCCTGATGGATAATTTCGAATGGATCTATGGCTACGAGAAGCGCTTCGGGCTCTACCATGTCGACTTCGAGACGCAGCGCCGGACGCCGAAACTGAGCATCGCCTTCTATCGCGACGTGGTAGCGCGGAACGCGATCGGCGTCTGAACGCGGCAGCCGGCCTCAATACCTCGCGGCTTGCCGGATTGACGCCGGGACCTCGGTGATGGGCCGTTGCTTGCTGTCGGTTGCCACGGTCGTGGCGGGTTCATGCGCCAGCTTGCGTGATGAATCGTGACTGACGAATACGCCTGCAGCCGTGAGCATCAGCACGACATAAAGGGCGAACATGCCGCCAACCAATTTCCAATAAATCTGGCGGGCCCGGGGGGTAAGGCTTTCAAGTAATCGGCGCATGGTTACCTCCTCATCAGGAAACCTAATAGGCTGCGTATAGCCCTCACGCCCGATGCGGTGTGTGACGCACTTCACAGATGTCGATTTGTAATGGGGAAGCCGTGACCGGAGCCGAACTGAAGAAACTTCGTCAGCATCTCGGTGAGGCCATCGGCCAGCCGCTGTCGGTGGCCGATATGGCCAAGCTCTGCGGGTTGCCGGCCGGGGATGGCGCCGACACCATCCGTAAATGGGAGGTCACCGGTCCGACCGGGCCGGTGGCGGAGCTGTTGCGCATTCTTGCGATGGCCAGCGACCACTACCCGATCCTCGAAATGTTCAACGTGTTCGACCGCCACGACGTGCCGGCGAAAGATCGCCCGGCGCGGCGGCAAGCCTTCCGCGAGCAGATGCGCAGCGACGTGCGTCGCCGCATTGGTTAAGCAAAGCTTGCCTGAGACTTGCGGAGCTAGCGAAAATTAAGCCTTTCGTTACCTTTGATTAGGCCTTCATTAAGTACAGAAAACGGCTGTCTGCCAATGGGTTGGGTTACCACCCGCTGTCACCCGGGAGTGACAGCATTTTAGATAAAAGCTGTCTATGTGCGTGGCGATGGATGACGCCCCGCACGAGGGTGTCGCCGAACGGTTTTCGGAGACCAACACAATGAAAAAGATCCTCGCCGCCCTCGTGGCCTTCGCTGCTCTCACCGCCGCCGCACCCGCCCTTGGCGCCGACCTCGGCGCAGGCCGTTATTACAACAAGGCGCCTGCCTATGCGGCGCCGATCTACAACTGGACCGGCTTCTATATCGGCGGCCATCTCGGCGCCGCCTTCAGCGGCAGCCACGACTTCAACGGCGCGGTGCTGAGCGACTCCAGCGCCCGACTGCTCGGCGGCGTTCAGGCCGGCCTCGATTGGCAGTTCGCGCCGAACTGGGTGCTCGGCACCGAGGGCCAGTATTCCTGGCTCGGCAAGAATAACCTCACCGCCACCTTCCCCGGCGGCTACGTCTACACCAATGATCAGCGCGGCCTCGGCTCGGTCACCGCCCGCATCGGCTACACCTGGGGTCCGGGCCTGCTCTACGTCAAAGGCGGCTACGCCTACTCCGACAACCGCGAGAGGCTGACGCTCGCCGGCGCGCCGATCCCCTTCCTGCTCGATGGCAACCACAGCCACGGCTACACCGTCGGCGCCGGCGTCGAGTACATGTTCGCCCCGAACTGGGCGGTCAAAGGCGAGTACATGTATTACGACTTCGGCAGCAGCCGCTTCGTTTCCCCTGCGGCGCTGGCGCCGTTCGGAAGCTTCCACAATGACGACCACACGCTGAAGCTCGGCGTCAATTATCGCTTCAACTTCGCGAGCCCCGTGGTGGCGCGCTACTGAGCGCTTTCAACTAAGAATTACAGAAGGCCGGCTTTCACGCCGGCCTTTTTTGTTTTGGTTCGGCGCCCCACATTTTCCGGTTCGCGGAAAAACCCAGTACGGCAAGCTGCCTGCCGCTAAAATTATGGCGAAAAAAGTGCCGTTTTTCCAAACTTGTTAACCGGGTATCGCGATACTGCCGCCCGAAACATCCCAAGGTAGCGTGGACGGGGCAGCGGGCAGATGGCGTTATTCAAATCAGGGACCAAGGGTATTCGCTTCGGCGTCAGGGGCAGTCTGTTTGCCGCCTTCGCCGTGATCGCCGGCATGGCGATCATCATCTCTGCCGGCGCCGGACTGATGCTCGGGCGGCTTGGCGGGACCATGGTGGACTTAAGCGGACGGGATATTCCCCGCCTCGCCGCCAGCCTTCAGCTCTCGGCGCAGAGCGCGAGCCTCGCCAGCCAGGGGCCGGCGCTGCTGGCTGCGCGCAGCGAGCAGGCGCTGAACGATCGCACCATGAAAATGAAGGAGACCCAGACGGTCGCGCTGCAGAAGCTCGGCGTGATCGTCGAACTCGGCGCCGACAAGGCGGTCGTTGCCGCGCTCAACGAGAACATGAAGAACATCGATGAGGTGATCAAGAGTCTCGGTGCGGCAGCGCGCGAGCGGCTCGAACTGGCCGCCCAGCACGAAAAACTATACGATTCGGTGCGCAAGGCTCAACGGCGCTTCATTGCCGCCGCCGGCCCTGCCGCGATCGACGCCCAGACCGAACTCTACAGCATCTACGCCGCCCCTAACTTCTCGCAGGCCGACGCCATCAAGGCCCACAGGACGGCCGACCAGCTCGCCGACATCGCCGCCAGCGGCAATCTGATGGCGTTCGACATGATCGCCGCGTTGTCGGCCACCAGCGGCGATACGTTGGAGGCCATCGGGAGGGAATTCCGCACCGCGCAGGCGCGCGTGAAGTCGAATGTCGAGAAGCTGCCCACGACCACGGCGATGAATGTCGTCCGCAAAGCGACCCTGGACTTGCTGGCGCTTGCCGACGGCAAGACCGGCGTCTTCAAGGTCCGCCAGCAGGAGCTTGACGCGGACGATTTCGGCCAGACCATTCTGGAGGAAACCCGCAAGCTCAACGTCGGCCTCGGCATCAGCGTCCAGCAATTGGTCGATGGCGTGCAGAAAGAAACCGACGCTGCGGCCTGGCAGGCGCGTCAGGAGATCTCGTTCGGGACCATGGTCATGCTCGCGCTCGGCGTGGCGACGCTGGTCGGTTCGATCCTGTTCGTCTGGCTCTATGTCGGCCGCAACATCCTGCGGCGGATCAGCAATCTGCAGCACTCGATGCAGTTGCTGTCCAGCGGCGACCTCGAAACTGAGGTCTATCAGACCCACCAGCAGGACGAGATCGGCGTCATGGCGGATTCGCTGCAGGTGTTCCGCGAGAGCATGATCCAGAGCCGCGCGCTCTCCGCCGAGCAGGACAAGGACCGCATCGTCAAGTCGGAGCGCGCCTCCCGCATGGAAGCCCGCATCGTCGAGTTTGAAAGCACCGTCCGCACCGCGCTCGACAGCCTGCAGACCGCGGCGGGCTCGATGCAATCGACCGCGCAAAGCATGTCGGCGACCGCCGATCAGTCCAGCGCGCTGGTGACCGCGGTTGCGACCGCCGCCGAGCAGACCTCGGCCAATGTGCAGACCGTATCGTCAGGCACCGAGGAATTGTCCTCCTCGATCGAGGAGATCGGCCGCCAGGTCATCACCTCGGCGGAGATCGCCCGCAAGGCGGTCGACGACGCCGGTGCGACCGACGCCACCATGCAGGGGCTTGCGGATAACGCGGCGCGGATCAGCGTGGTGGTCGACCTGATCCAGACCATCGCCTCGCAGACCAACCTTTTGGCGCTGAATGCGACCATCGAAGCGGCACGCGCCGGCGATGCCGGCCGCGGCTTTGCCGTGGTCGCCTCCGAGGTGAAGAGCCTCGCCAACCAGACCGCGAAGGCCACCGACGAGATCCGCCAGCAGATCGTCAGCATGCAGACGGTGACGGAGACCGCGGTTTCCGCGATCCGCAACATCAGCACCACGATCAGCGAGATCAACGAGGTGACCACCGCGATCGCGGCCGCGGTCGAGGAGCAGGGTGCGGCGACGCGCGAAATCGCGCGCAACATCCAGCATGCCGCGGGCGGCACCAGCGAAGTCTCCAGCAACATTGTCGGCGTCTCCAGCGCCTCGGCGCAAGCCGGAACCGCCGCCGGCCAGGTGCTGACCGCCTCCGACGCGCTGCGCCGCGAGGCCGACGTGCTGCGCGAGGAGATCGACGCGTTCCTGTCGAATATCAGGGCGGCGTAGTCGCCCCACGCTCGTCATTCCGGGGCTATGCGAAGCATAGAACCCGGAATCTCGAGATTCCCCGGTGCGCAATTGCGCACCTGAGGTCTGGTCCTTCGGACCATCCCGGAATGACAGCCAGCACTTTTTTCGGCTAGCGCGGCGCCGCCTCTACCGCTAAGCCGGTAGCATGCATTCGAAAACCGACACGGTGCAGTCCTCGGCCGAGGCACTGCGGTACCCCTTCGAAAGCCACCCGGGCCACGATCAGGTCGTCGAGGTGGTGCCCGGCGTGCTCTGGGTCCGGCTCAAGCTGCCGTTCCGGCTCAACCACGTGAACATCTATCTGCTCGCCGATGGCGATGGCTGGGCGATGGTCGATTCCGGCTTCGGTAATGAGGAATCCATTGCGGCCTGGACCACCCTGTTCGAGGGCCCGCTGCGGCACGTGAAGATCACGCGGCTGATCGTCACCCATTCGCATCCCGATCACGTCGGTCTTGCCGGGTGGATCGTCGAGCGCTTCGACTGTCCGCTGCAGATGTCGCAGGTCGAATACCTGCAATCGGTCTATCACCAGAATCGCGGCACCGAGGAGCGGCGCAACGCGCAGCGGCTGTTCTTCCGCCGCCACGGCATGGACGAGGGTCTGACCGACAAATTGCTCGGCCGCGGCCAGGACTATCTGAAGCGCGTCTCGGTGCTGCCGCCGTCCTATCGGCGCATCTCGCATGGCGACGAGGTCGTGATCGGCACCCGCCGCTTCAAGGTGATCACCGGCGGCGGCCACGCGCTCGACCAGGTGATGCTGTACTGCGCCGCCGACAAATTATTCCTCTCCGCCGACCAGGTGCTGAGCAAGATTTCGCCGAACGTCAGTGTCTGGGCCGTCGAGCCCGACCAGAACTCGCTCGGGGAATATCTGGCGTCGCTGGCGAGCCTCACCACCACGCTGCCTTACGATGTTATGGTGCTACCCGGCCACGGCGTGCCGTTTTACGGGCTGAAGACCCGCATCAAGCAACTCGCCGACCACCACGAGGACCGCTGCCGGCTGATCGCGGAAGCCTGCCGCGAAGTGCCGCAGACCTCGAAGGAGCTGGTGCCGGTCGTCTTCCACAAGCATGTGCTGGACGAGCACCAGATGGGCTTTGCCGCCGGCGAACTGGTCGCCCACGTCAACTACATGCTGGTCGAGGGCCGCCTGACATCAGAGGTGAGCGACGGCGTGTTGCGGTTCCGCACTACCTGAAACGCAGCGACCAAAGCCGCGCCGGATGGTCCAGCCACGCGGACCGCTACTCACCTAGCGCGTTGATCCGGATCAACATTTGGTCCGGCTAAGTAGCATTCCGGAGGGGTGCCGAAATGTGGGAATTCGCATAGACATCAAAGCTGGAAAGGCTCTAAAAAGGCCCCACGCCAATACGGCCGGTTCCGTTCCAGGTCTTGTGATGGATTACAGCAAATTCTTCCACGCCGCCCTCAACCGCCTGCATGACGAGCGGCGCTACCGCGTTTTCGCCGACCTCGAGCGGATCGCGGGCCGTTTCCCGCATGCGGTCTGGCACTCGCCGAAGGGCAGGCGCGATGTCGTGATCTGGTGCTCCAACGACTATCTCGGCATGGGCCAGCACCCGAAAGTGGTCGGCGCCATGGTCGAAACCGCGACCCGCGTCGGCACCGGCGCCGGCGGCACCCGCAACATCGCCGGCACCCATCATCCGCTGGTGCAGCTCGAGCAGGAGCTGGCCGACCTGCATGGCAAGCAGGCCTCGCTCTTGTTCACTTCGGGCTACGTCTCGAACCAGACCGGCATTTCGACGATCGCAAAGCTCATTCCGAACTGCCTCATTCTATCTGACGCGCTGAACCACAATTCGATGATCGAGGGCGTCCGCCAGGCCGGCTGCGAGCGCCAGATCTTCCGTCACAACGACCTCGCCCATCTCGAGGAACTGTTGATCGCTGCGGGCCCCGACCGGCCCAAGCTGATCGCCTGCGAGAGCCTCTATTCGATGGACGGCGATGTCGCGCCGCTTTCCAAAATCTGCGATCTCGCCGAGAAATACGGCGCCATGACCTATGTCGACGAGGTCCATGCGGTCGGCATGTACGGCCCGCGCGGCGGCGGCATCGCCGAGCGCGACGGCGTCATGCACCGCATCGACGTGCTCGAAGGCACGCTCGCCAAGGCGTTCGGCTGCCTCGGCGGCTATATCGCCGGCAAGGCCGAGATCATCGACGCGGTTCGCTCCTACGCGCCGGGCTTCATCTTCACCACCGCGCTGCCGCCGGCGATCTGCTCGGCCGCAACGGCTGCGATCCGGCATTTGAAGACCTCGAACTGGGAACGCGAGCGCCACCAGGACCGCGCCGCCCGGGTCAAGGCGATCCTCAATGCTGCCGGGCTGCCCGTGATGTCGAGCGACACCCACATCGTGCCGCTGTTCGTCGGCGATCCCGAGAAGTGCAAGCAGGCCTCCGACATCCTCCTGGAAGAGCACGGCATCTACATCCAGCCGATCAACTATCCGACGGTCGCCAAGGGCACCGAGCGGCTGCGGATCACGCCCTCGCCCTACCACGATGACGGGCTGATCGATCGGCTCGCCGAAGCGTTGCTGCAGGTCTGGGACCGCCTCGGGCTGCCCGTGAGGCAGAAATCGCTGGCGGCCGAGTAACCCTACCCTCCTGATCCCTTCGAATTGGGCCGGTGGCGTCGTGCGCTGCCGGCCCAAAGCGTCTATATTCACCTCTTCCGGCCATGGCGTTTACGTCCGGCTGGCGTGACGAACACACGTCCGCAATCCAAGCGCCGGGATAGGGAGACCCGAGAGCGATGCTGCACGACTGGGGCGTAATCGCCACCGCGTTCGCCTATATCGGACTGCTGTTCGTCGTCGCCAGCTACGGCGACCGCCTGTCGCCGAGCCAGCGCGGCCGCGCCAGCATGCTGATCTACCCATTGTCGCTGGCGATCTACTGCACCTCCTGGACCTTCTTCGGTTCGGTCGGCTTCGCCACCCGCACCAGCGTCGACTTCCTCGCGATCTATGTCGGGCCGATCCTGATGATCGGGCTTTGCACGCCGCTGCTGCGGCGCGTGATCCAGCTCGCCAAGTCGCAGAACATCACCTCGATCGCCGACTTCATCGCGGCGCGCTACGGCAAGAGCCAGGCGGTCGCCGCCACCGTGGCGGTCATCGCGATCGTGGGCTCGGTGCCCTACATCGCGCTGCAGCTCAAGGCGGTGGCCTCGTCGCTGGAAACGATCCTGACCGAGGACAAGCTGTTCTCGTCGATCCCGCTGATCGGCGACATCGCGCTTGTCGTCACCTTGGCGATGGCGGCATTCGCGGTGCTGTTCGGCACCCGCCAGACCGACGCCACCGAGCATCAGCACGGCCTGATGCTGGCGATCGCCACCGAGTCCATCGTCAAGCTGGTGGCCTTTATCGCCGCCGGCGCGTTCGTCACCTTCTGGATGTTCACGCCCGTCGAACTGATCGAGCGCGCGATGAAGACACCGGAGGCAGTGCGCGCCATCAGCTACGTGCCGTCGATCGGCAATTTCCTGACCATGACGCTGTTGTCGTTTTGCGCGATCATGCTGCTGCCGCGCCAGTTCCACGTCAGCGTGGTCGAGAATTCCAGTCTCGAGGAGGTCAATCGCGCCCGCTGGCTGTTTCCGCTCTATCTGATCGCCATCAACCTGTTCGTGATTCCGATCGCGATCGCCGGTCTCGTCACCTTCCCGTTCGGCGCCGTCGACAGCGACATGTATGTGCTGGCGCTGCCGATCGAGGCCAATTCCGCGCTGCTCAGCATCGCCGTGTTCGTCGGCGGCCTGTCGGCCGCGACCGCGATGGTGATCGTCGAATGCGTCGCGCTCTCCATCATGGTCTCCAACGACATCGTGCTGCCGATGGTGCTGAAGGGAAGTCCCGGGGCGCGCTACGGCAGCAAGGATTTCGGCGACTTCCTGCTCAAGATTAGGCGCTTGGCGATCTTCGCCATCATGGTGATGGCGTATTTCTACTACCGCGCGCTCGGCAACACCCAGTTGGCGGCGATCGGCCTGCTGTCGTTCGCGGCGCTGGCGCAGCTCGCGCCGGCGTTCTTCGGCGGCCTGCTGTGGCGCCAGGGAACCGCACGCGGGGCGATGGGCGGCATGCTGGTCGGCATCGCCGTGTGGCTCTACACGCTGTTCCTGCCGAGTTTCCTGGAGGGCAGTACGGCCGGCCTTCTGCTGCTGCAGCAGGGGCCGTTCGGCATCACAGCACTACGTCCGCAAGCGCTGCTCGGCACCGAGCTGCCGCCGCTGATGCATGGCGTGTTCTGGTCGCTCGCGCTCAACATCCTGACCTATGTCGTGATGTCGCTCGCGCGTCAGCCGTCCTCGATCGAACGGCTGCAGGCGGACCTGTTCGTGCCGAACACGCTGGCGCCGATCGCCCCGACGTTCCGGCGCTGGCGCACGACCGTGACCGTGCAGGACATCCAGAGCACGGTGGCGCAATATCTCGGCCCCGAGCGCGCGGCCCAGGCCTTCGAGACCTTTGCGGCCGGTCATCCCGGCAGCCTCGATCCGGCGGCACCTGCCGATTTCGAGCTGCTGCAATACGCCGAGCGCCTGATCGCCTCCTCGATCGGCGCGGCCTCCTCGCGCCTCGTGATGTCGCTTCTCTTGCGCAAGCGCACCGTCTCCGCCAAGGCCGCGCTGAAGCTGCTCGACGATTCGCACGCCGCGCTGCATTTCAACCGCGAGATCCTGCAGACCGCGCTCAACCATGTGCGCCAGGGCATCGCGGTGTTCGACGCCGATCTGCAACTGATCTGCTCGAACCGCCAGTTTGACGAAATTCTCGCGCTGCCGCCGCACCTCGTGCAGTTCGGCATTCCCTTGCAGGAAATCCTCGAATTCATGGGCGCGGTCAGCGCATCCGGCGCCGGCGATCCCGATACGCTATTGGCGCGGCGGCTGGAGGCCTACACCACCGAGGGCGAGCCCTATCTGGAGCGCCTGGCCGATCGCCATATGGTGATCGAGGTCCGCTCCAACCGGATGCCGGGCGGCGGCCTCGTCATCACCTTCTCCGACGTGACCCCGAGCTTCGAGGCCGCCGAGGCGCTGGAGCGCGCCAATGCGACGCTGGAAAAGCGCGTGCGCGACCGCACCGAGGAACTCACCCGCCTGAACTCCGAACTGGCGCTGGCCAAGAGCACCGCCGAGGACGCCAACATCTCGAAGACCCGGTTCCTCGCCGCAGCCAGCCACGACATCCTGCAGCCGCTCAACGCGGCGCGGCTCTACGTCACGAGCCTCGTCGAGCGGCAGAACGGCGGCGAGGATTCCCGCCTGGTCGAAAACATCGACGACTCGCTGGAGGCGATCGAGGAGATCCTCGGCGCGCTGCTGGACATCTCGCGGCTCGATGCGGGGGCAATGACGACCTCGATCTCGAGCTTCAAGATGGCCGACCTGATGCGCTCGCTGGAGATCGAGTTTGCGCCGATCGCCCGCGCCAAGGGGCTGGAGCTGACCTTCGTCCCCTGCTCGCTGCCGGTGCAATCCGACCGCTCGCTGCTGCGGCGGCTGTTGCAGAATTTCATCTCGAACGCCATCAAATACACCCCGCGCGGGCGCGTGCTGGTCGGCTGCCGCCGCCACGGACAATCCCTGCAGATCGCCGTCTACGATACCGGCGTCGGCATTCCCGTGATGAAGCGCGGCGAGATTTTCAAGGAATTCCACCGCCTCGAGCAGGGCGCACGGATCGCCCGCGGCCTCGGTCTCGGCCTATCGATCGTCGAGCGGCTGGCGCGCGTGCTCAACCACGGCATCGCGATCGACGCCAACGTCAGCGGCGGCTCGGTATTTTCGGTGACCGTGCCGGTCGCCAAGGCGGTCAACTACACCCACGCCGTCACCAGCGCGACGCCGCTTTCCAAGATGCCTATGAGTGGCGCCTTGATCGTCTGCATCGAGAACGATCCGGCGATTCTCGACGGTATGAAGACATTGCTGACGGCCTGGAACGCCGAGGTGATCGCGGTAGCTGACCCGGAAGCCGCGATCGCTGCGATCGAATCGTCCGGCCACAGCGTGACCGGCCTTCTGGTCGACTATCATCTCGACCGCGGCAACGGCGTTGCCGCGATCCGCGAGATCCGTCGCCGCTTCGGCGAGAACATTCCCGCGATCCTGATCACGGCCGATCGCAGCCCGAACGTCCGCGCCGCCGCGCGCGAGGAAGATGTCGCGATCCTCAACAAGCCGGTCAAGCCAGCCTCGCTCCGCGCCCTGCTCGGCCAGTGGCGCGCGCAGCAGTTGGTCGCGGCGGAGTAGCGATCTACTTCCTTTCGATGTTCGCTATTGGCCGGCTGGCGAGACACACCAGGGCTTGCGCAAGGAGCGCAAGCGCAGCCCTGTCAGGAAAGCGAGCATCGCGGACACGACAAAGCCGGCTGGCACCCAGAAAGCGGCGCGCGCCATTCCCTCGTCCGGAATTGCAGCCGATAGTCCGCTGGCATTCGCTATCAGCCCTGCTATTGCCGCACCGAATGCAAAGCCCATCTGCTGGACCGTCGGGACCGACGATGCCGCGACTACCTCGTTGCCCGCCTTTGCGCTGTCCATAATCCGGTGCGCGACGAAGGGCCAACATTGGCCGATGCCCGCACCCAGCATGGCGATTGCCGGGACCAGCAGGAATGCCGAGACCGTAGCGTCAGGCACGAGAAGCCCGATGGCCATCAGGCTCAGTCCCATGGTTGCCGGCCCGGTCAACATCAATCGATCCGGCCAGCGTACCGACGCCCCGGCGGTTGCAAGCGAGGCAATGGTCCACGCCAGCGAGGCGCTGGCGACGGCAAAGCCGGCCGAGAGCGGATCGAAGCCATGCAACTGCTGCAGGAACATGGGCACGTAGATCTGAAGCGGGCTGAAGGTGATGCAGAGCAGCAGCGCAAGCCATAGCCCGACACCCGTTTGTGTGCGCCATGAAAACGCGTCGCTCGGCAGCAGCCGGGTCATCGACAAACGGTCGAGCCGCAACATCGCCGCGAGCAAGACGATGGCCGCGACGATCAGCCCCGATTTTGCAAGCGGTGTCACAACGACAGATGCGGCGGACGTTGCAGCAATCGCAAGACAGATCAGAGCGACCCGTCCGGCGGGCACGCGCAGGGGTGACGTTCTACGGGCCGTCACAGACGGTAAGATGAAGAAGGCGCTTATTGCCAGGGCAACGGCGATAAGCGCGGCCGCGACAAAGGCACTGCGCCAGCTACCAAAATGGGCGAACACCCCGCCGACGAGGGGGCCGATCAGGACCGACATACTCCAACTGGTCGACATCAGTGCAATCGTCCGTGACCAGGCCGACTCCGGAAACGTTCCGCGGACCAGCACATAGGCGACGGCAGCCTCCAGGCCGCCGCCGAATCCCTGAATGAGCCTGCCGACAACGATCCAGCCCATCGCCGGGGCCAATGCGCAAAGCAACGCGCCGAAGCCGAATATCGTTACCCCCGCGCAATAGGCTGTCCGGGAGCCAACCGCGGTCGCAAGCACGCCAGCACAACTTGCCGCGACGATAGAGGAGGCAAGATAGGCGGTGGTCGGCCAACTCAACATTGCGACGCCACCGAGTTCACCAACGATGGATGGCAGCACAGTCGTCAGCATCAACACGTTCATGGATTGCAGCAGCACCCCGCCGAGCAGGATAGCGAGTATCGGAATCCGTTCCGGTTTGAAGAGCGATCGCCATCCCTCCCGGATTGAGTCCTGCTCCATGTCGGCGGCCTCCCTCCGGACGAACGCGCTGGGAGTTGCCAGCAATAGACAGCCGGGTTATTTTAGATAGCATTTTGTTTCTAAAATAGGCACGTGAGTCAAGACCAAGACCGCAGTCAGGATCGCATCCTGTTTCACCTGAAGACGCGCGGACCGCAGGTCGCCGCCGACGTCGGCTCGCGCCTTGACATGACCCCGGCCGGCGCGCGCCAGCATCTCCTCAAGCTTGAAGCAGCAGGCTTGGTAGAGAGCGAGGACCAACGCGAAGGGCGCGGGCGGCCAAGGAAATACTGGCGGTTGACGCAGCGCGGCCACGAGCGGTTCCCCGACCGTCACTCCGATTTGACCCTGGATTTATTGCAATCCATGCGCGACGTCTTTGGAGACGAGGGCCGGGAAAGGCTGATCGAGCACCGCGAGCGTGCGACCGTCGCCAGCTACCGCAAAGTCGTCGGGGCGCAAGGTTCGCTTCGTCAAAAGCTGGCGGCCCTCGCACGGATTCGAAGCCGTGAAGGCTACATGGCGAGCGTGGCCAAAGACACCCGAGACAGCTTTCTATTGATCGAAAACCACTGCCCGATTTGCGCGGCAGCGACCGCTTGCCAAGGTCTCTGTCGTTCGGAACTTGCGGTCTTCCGCGCGGTACTGGGGACCGACGTGACCGTTGAGCGCATCGATCATATTCTCGCTGGCGCTCGTCGCTGCGCGTACCGGATCACGCGGCGGCAAGCGTCTGGAGGATCGCCCAGACATGGGCCTTGATGGTCGCCTCTTAAACCCGAGCATGGATGGAGCGCATCACCTCGTCGCACATTCAACGCCGCTCACCAGTTCATGGCAGCGCCAACCCGTCTGATCAGTTCGAGGTCGTCAAAGCTTTCGGCCGTGCAGACCGCACCCGCAGCGATCAGATCGTCATGGCCGAGGCTCGTCCGTATTCCAATCGTCGCGATACCGGCCGCCGAAGCGGATTGAACGCCGGACCGGGAATCCTCGAATGCGAGCGACCGGCCGGGCGCGGCGCCGACTGCGCGCAAACCCTCCAGATACGGCATGGGGTGTGGCTTTCCGTGCGCAAGCTCGTCGCCGATTATGACAGCCTTGAACCGATGCATGATGCCAAGTCCCATGAGCATCATTTCGGCGTTGAGCCGGGGCGCGTTCGTCACCGCCACCATGGAAATACCGGTGCGATCCGCGCGGTCAAGTAACCGCATCAGGCCCGGCAATGGCTGAATTTGCCCCGAAGCAAGCTTGCGGAAGGTTTCTTCCTTCTCTGCGATAATGGCCACCTGACGCTCCGGCGAATGGTCCGGCAAAAATCGCTCGCTGATGGAAGCATTGGAAAAACCCATCAGCTCTTTCGAAGCGCGCTCGCGATCGAAAATGTGACCATGAGGACCAAATACCTGGTTGAACGCTTCCAGATGGAGCGCATCCGTATCAGCCAGCGTGCCGTCGATGTCGAACAGCAGCGCCCGTCCCGACCCAGCCATACACGATCACCCCGTCGGCGTGCCCTGGCGCCACTGGCCGCCGGAGATTTTCGCCGCCGCGATCACCGCCTGCGTCCGGCTTTCGACGCCGAGCTTCTGCAGAATCGCCGAGACGTGCGCCTTGATGGTCGCTTCGGAGACGCCGAGCTCATAGGCGATCTGCTTGTTGAGCAGCCCCTCCGACAGCATCATCAGCACCCGCACCTGCTGCGGGGTCAGCGTCACCAGGCGGTCGCGCAGCCGCGTCATGTCGGGGTCGGTGGCCGACGAGAGATCGGTGTCCGGCGGCACCCAGACGTCGCCCTCCATCACCTTCATGATGGCGTCGCGCAGTGTCTCGACGCCGAAGCGCTTGGGGATGAAACCGGAGGCGCCGAAATCGAGCGACCGCCGGATCGTGCCCGCATCGTCGCTCGCCGACACGATCACCACCGGGATCGCCGGATATTGCGCCCGCAGGTAGATCAGCCCTGAGAAGCCCGAAATCCCCGGCATCGTGAGATCGAGCAGGATCAGGTCGACGTCGGAATCCCGCTCGAGCAGCGCGGTGAGTTCATCGAACGTGCCGGCTTCGCTGATGGCGGCCGAAGCCACGACACTGGCAACCGCCTGCCGCAGAGCGTCGCGAAAGAGCGGATGGTCATCGGCGATGACGAGGTGGGTATTGGCAGCAGCGATCATCTGTTCCGGGCGCCGACAAGAGGTCGGGAAAGCATGCAAGTCGTTGCTGATTGACAGCAATTTTATTGTCCACTGTCGGGAAGCGACTTGCAAGGCAACCTTTCCCACGTCGCGCAAAAGCAGTTAATCGGCACCAATTTCCTTCGAATGGTGCAGCGCAAAAAAATGAACAAACTCGGGATTTGCGCCGCGCCGGCCGAGCCACAGGGAACTCGGAGAAAATGCTTCGCTTTCGAAAAGACGCGTTGCGTCAACCCCTGAACAGGAGGTCGCGGCCGAGCTCATCGATGGTGGAGACAGCAGCAAGTGCCGTACGCAGCCGATCTAGGTCGCGGCCCGACAATCGCTTCACGGCAACCGCGTTGGAAGGCCGGATGCCGTGGGCGATGTCCTCAACCTGCTGCGACAGGATGAGATCGAGAAAGGTGCCCTGGGCTTCGCCAAGCGCATCGAGATCGCTCTCGCTGGCCCGAACCCTCGCCTTCACGCCGGCCAGTCGCGCCGACGTCGACCGTTCCATGACGTGATAGCGGATTGCCATTGCGCGCACCCATGCAACGAGACCAAACAGTCCGGCCGCCTTGAGGTCGATACGGCCAGCGACCGTGCGGATCCCGCCGAAAAATTTCAGGCTCGCCGGAACGCTGACGTTCTCGACCAACAGTTTGATAAACGCGACCTGGCCTTCGGCCGCCGCGAAGGCCGCCTGACGCACCGCAACGGCAAGGCCGCCGTCGCCGTGAACCGCCCGCAGGTCGAAGAAGATATCGACGGACAACAAATCGGCGGGACTGGAACGTGTGATCCACTTGTCGACGCGATCCTGCCATGTTGCCACCGAGCCGCGCCAAAGCGCGTTCTTCGCCATGACGCCGCCCTTGCAATAGGGCACCCCGACCTCGTGCAGGATATCGGCGACATGCGTTGCGAGTTCGGCAAACCAGCGATCCTCCTCGCCGTCGGGCTCGCCCTGCGCGAAGATCACGGCGTTGTCCTGATCCATCGCCAACAAGCTCTCGCCGCGTCCGGCCGATCCGAGCACCAGCAGCGCATACTCGCACGGCGGCCCGCCTCGGCCGCTCTCCCGCATGATCCGCTCGGCGATCACCGCGGCCTGGCGAGAAAGAGCGCCCAGTTCGCGGGAAATGACTTCGGCGATATCGCGGCCGGACAATCCTTCCGCCAGAAGCAATTCCGCAACTCGCGGCAACTTCGCCCAGGCCGCCGCCAGCGCATGCGCGTCGGCGGCGGCGTCGATTTCGTCGCCGAGCGATATGGCCTCGCCCGCACGCAGGCGCAGCAGATCGCGAGCCGATAATGCGCCGATCACGCAGCCCTTCTCGTCGATGACGCCGAGATGTCGGGTCTTGAGACGATTCATCCGGCCGATAGCGCGGTAGACGAACGCTTCCGCCGGGACCGCCGCCAGCGGCTGGCTCATGATCTCGGCGACCGGCCGTTGCATCGCGGGGGCGCCATCCCGGGCCAAGGCGCGCAACACGTCGCGTTCCGTGACAATGCCTGCGTCAGCCGCCCTGATCTCCGGCGCAGACTGCGGCCCGTTGACGTAGACCGCCGAGATCTTCTCGTCTGTCATTCGCGCCAGCGCATCGCCGATCTTGGTATCCGGTGAGACGAAGATCGCGGGCGTCCGCATGATGCCGCGGATGCGATGGCGGAACGCATAGCTGTCGAAACGCTGCAGCGTCTCCTCGGCATCGACGCGGGCCGTGGCGTCGACAGCGTCGATCCAGCCGCTGCGCACCTGATCGTCGAGCACGGCGATAAGTGCGCGACAGGCGCGTTCGGCTTCGGCAACAGTCCGGATGCCGTGCTCACGCAGCTTCGGCACCAGCGCCAGGAATATCCGTGCGGCCATGACCGCATCGCCGAGCGCGGAGTGCCGACCGGCCGTCTCGACGCCGAGCCAGCCTGCGAGCTTCTCCAGCGTGTAACCGGCCAATTCGGGCGCGGCGATCTGCGCCAGCAGCCGGGTATCGAGCGTTCTCGGCCGCGACCACGGAATGCCGGCCAGGTCGCATTCGCGCTTGAGGACCGCCAGATCGAAGCCGACCGTGTGGCCGATCACGACGGATCCGCCGAGAAACGCCTTGAAGCCCGGCCAGACCTCCGCGAACGGCGGCGCCCCCGCGACGATAGCGTCGTCGATGCCATGAATGCGGGTGGCTGCAGCCGGAATCGATTCCCCTGCCGGCCGCAGCAATCGGCGAAACGTATCGCCGGCTGCGAGCTTTCCGGCCGAGAGGCGCACGCCAGCAAGCTCGATCACCCGCGCCTTGCGCGGATCGAGTCCGGTCGTCTCCGTATCGATGACAACGGCGTCGAGCGACAAAAGCAGGGCCCCGCCGGCCGTCCTGTCCATCGACTCCTCCCGCTCGCGCCGCCGCACCCTCCAACATCGCTCGACGGTCCCGGCGTCGGCAGGCTTCGGACGGTCCTATTTCAAAAGCGCACCGATCACCGCGGCCGCATCGATGCGGTCCGCCAATTCGTCATGGATGTTACACAGGCTGACACGCAGGTAGTTGCGCGTGGTCTGGAAATCGCGCCCGCGCAGCTTTTCGTGGATCGGCATCATGGCGAAGTAGCTCTCGGCCAGCGGTTCGGGAATGTCCATCACCCGCTTGGGCGCGTGCCCGCCGACCAGGTCGAGCCGATGCGCCAGTTCGCGCCGCGCCTCCTGCCAGGCGGCCTCGCCGATCGAGGGCGGCACCGGATAGCGGTCGAACACCGAAAGGACGACCGCGATGATCTGGTCGAGCACCGCCCGGCGCTCTTCCCCGGCGTGCGGACGCAATACGACGTCTACCGTCTCGCCGACCATCGACAGCCCGAGCGGAAAGGCCTGCCAGCGAGCGTGTTCGACCGATTTGGCGAAGCCTTCTTCGGCAAACAGCACCTTGGCGTAATGGCCTGCGCGGGCGCGCGAATATTCGTAGATGCCCTTCTGCACGATGAACGCCGACTGCGCATCGACGAAGTCCGCGAGCGCCTCGCGATCGCGAATCGGCGGACGGGGACGAAACAGTTTTTCGAACAGCTTCATTGCATTCCAGTCCCGCGGCCAGCTTGAGGTCAGCTTGTACGAAAAATCCGGTACCTGCAAAGTCCAATGATTCCAATGCAGCATTGTTATTAGCAGGCTCTACCCCCCGAAAGTATTATTAAGGCTGGCCATTCGGGATGTTAGAAGTTCCCATTCCCAAACCGCCAAAAGATCGGTTGGGACAGCGGCAAAGGGGGGACGCCGTACTACGGGATTGCAATCCCCTCGATCATTCAATCCCGGCTTTGCTGACCGGTGTCTTGAGGAGGATACGCAACCGATGGCTGATACTGCAAACCTGAAACAGAGAGAAGAGGCGCACTGGGCGAAGACCTCTCGCCTGATGTTCACGCATCTCGGCGTCTGGTTCTTCTTCGGCTTCGTCATCCACATGTTCGTGAAGCCGCTCAACGCTATCACCATTCCGGTCCTCGGCTTCCCGCTCGGCTTCTACATGGCGGCGCAGGGTTCGCTGATCGTGTTCGTGGTCATGCTGTACATGTTCGCGAGACAGCAAGACAAGATTGACCGCGAATTCGGCTTCGCCGAGGAAGATTGAGGGGATCGACCATGGCTACGAAATCTGCAGGCGGAACGGACTTCCTCAACAACCTGGGCCGGGTCTACGGCATTTACACCGGAGGCTTTCTCGCCTTCGTAATTTTGCTCGCGGTGCTCGAACAGGTCGGGGTCCCTAACAAGATCCTGGGCTACCTCTTCGTGTTCTTTACTCTCGCAGTCTATGCCATCATCGGCATTCTCTCGCGAACGGCGCAGGTCTCCGAATATTACGTCGCCGGCCGCAGCGTGCCCGCATTCTACAACGGCATGGCGACCGGCGCCGACTGGATGTCGGCGGCTTCTTTCGTCGGCATGGCCGGCACCTTGTTCCTGCTCGGCTATGACGGCCTGGCGTGGGTGCTCGGATGGACCGGCGGCTTCGTGCTGGTATCGATCCTGATCGGACCGTACCTGCGCAAGTTCGGCGCCTATACCGTGCCCGACTTCCTGGCATTCCGTTACGGCGGCAACTTTGCCCGCGGTCTCGGCGTGATCGTGCTGGTTGCCTGCTCCTTCACCTACGTGACCGCGCAGATCTACGGCACCGGCCTGATTGCCTCGCGCTTTCTCGGCATGCAGTTCGAAATCGCCGTCTTTGCCGGACTTGTCGGCATTCTGGTCTGCTCGATGCTGGGCGGTATGCGGGCGGTGACCTGGACCCAGGTGGCCCAGTACATCGTGCTGATCATCGCCTATCTGACGCCGATCGTGATCCTGTCCACCAAGAACTACGGCTTCCCGATTCCGGAGCTCACATACGGACAGGCGATCGTTGACATCACCGCGCGCGAGCAGCAAATGCTGGCGACCGGTCTGACGACCGCCGCAGCGCTGAAGCCGCACATTCAGCCCTTCATCAACTACACCCCGCTCAACTTCTTCGCGATCATCATGTGCATGATGGTCGGCACGGCTTCGCTGCCGCACATCCTGATGCGCTACTTCACCACCCCCTCGGTGCGTGAGGCACGTCAGTCGGTCGCGTGGTCGCTGCTGTTCATCTTCCTGCTGTACTTCTCGGCGCCGGCCTATGCGGCGTTCTCCAAGCTGGAGGTGTACACCAACATCATCGGACGGGATCTGTCGGCCATTCGCCCGTGGTTGTTCAACTGGGGTGAACTCGGGCTGATCCAGATCTGCGGCAAGAATGCAAGCAGCATCGATGCGATCGTTGCCGCGTGCAAGGCCATTGCCGATCATCCCGGTGTGGTCCGGCTGCAGGACTTCGTCATCAACACGGACGTGATCGTGCTTTCCACGCCGGAAATCGCGGGACTTCCCTATGTGATCTCGGGCCTCGTGGCCGCTGGCGGTCTCGCCGCAGCGTTGTCGACCGCTGACGGGCTGCTGCTCGCCATCGCAAACGCGCTGTCGCACGACGTCTACTACAAGATGGTCGACCCCAACGCGCCGACGGCGCGCCGGCTGATCGTCGCCCGCGTCCTGCTGCTGATCGTCGCCGTGGTCGCGGCTGCGACGGCTGCCACCAAGCCGGGGGACATCCTGGCCATGGTCGGCTGGGCATTCTCACTGGCGATGGCCGGCAATTTCCCGGCACTTGTGATGGGAGTGTGGTGGAAGCGCACGACGGCGAAAGGCGCAATCTGCGGCAGAATTGCCGGGTTCGGACTGTGCCTGTTCTATCTCGTGGTATCGCGATATTTCCCGGGCGCAGGCGTCAAGTATTTCGGCATGACGTCGCTGCTCAACCCTGCCACGGGAGCGCCGCTGGTCGATATCGCCAAGGCCATGGCGTTGCCAAACGCCATGGAAAGCTTCCCGACGCTCGCGCACCCGCTGGCCAACAAGGTCGGCTGGTTCAACCTGACCAACATCGCCTGCGGCTTGTTGGGCGCTCCGCTCGGCTTCGCTGTCATCTACATCGTCAGCAAGCTCGACAAGGAGCCGTCGGCGGAAATGCAGGCCTATGTCGACGACATCCGGAAGCCGCGAGGCAGGACGGTGCTCGAAGAGAAGACGACCTAGCAGCGCTGCTACACATTTCGGCAAACGGGGCCTCACAAGGCCCCGTTTTGTTTTGGCAAGACCGTGACTGACCCGGCTTGCGGGGAGAACCGCCGCTTGCCATTGTTGCCCGCCGTCGCATCACAATATCGCCGTTCGTCGATTGCTCGAGCAGACCAGGAGAGTCCGACTTTGGGTACTTCAAGTTCGCTGGCCGCTTACTGGTATTTCCACCTGCCGAATTTCGCTCTCGCGGCGCTGATGTACACCATGCTCGGCCGTGTCCTGCTCGGCCTGATGGTCGATGCGGATTCGCCGAACTACATCTGGCGATTTTTCTGCCGGGTCACCGATCCCGTGGTCGCCGTCGTCTCGCTGGTCAGTCCGAAGATTGCCGCTCCGGTCTTGCTGTGGCTTTTCGGCTTTGTCTGGTTGTTCTGGCTGCGTGTCGCGTTTCACTACACGCTGCTGCTGCTCAACCTCGCCCCCCGCATCGGCGGAGCGGCGTCATGAACCGCAATTTCTATTTCATTGGCATCGCGTTCTTCGGAATGATCAACGGCATATTCAACCAGCTCTGGTTGATTTTCGCGCTGCTGTACGTCAAGCCGCTGGCCGGTCCGCTGCTGTTCGGGAACCTGTCGCTGACCTTGATGTTCGCGTCGCTGATGGTTTCGACCGCAACCGTCATCCTGGGCGGAATTCCCGCGGCCATCTACGAGCGGGTTACCGGCGCCTCGGAATCCAACCACGTGTCCCTCTGGATCTGGCTTGCCGGGACGGCGCTCCTGACGCTGCCCGCCGTGGGCAATTTTCTCCAGATCGGCCTCTAGAGCGTTTCCCAGCGAAAGCCTGCCCCGGACTTGATCCGGGGTGAACACCGGTTCGCGCCAAGAAAACGCGTCAAAACAAAAACCTGGAGCCCGGTTCTGATTCAAGCAGAACCGAAAAGGCTCTAGCCGAGGTTGAGGGCGGGAGGCTCAGCCGCTACGCTGAACCGCTTGCTTGCGAACGACGGAGTAGCGCCGGCATGGAAGAGATGCGCCGTCTTGCCTATCAAACGGTGCTGCGCGCTTGCGGCTTTGCGTCGCTTGCGATCTTCTGCGTCATGATCGCCCTGTCGTTCATTCCGCGGGCCGCCTTTCAGGCCGGAGGATTTCTGACCATGGCGATGACGCTCGTCCTTGTCCTGAAGGCGCGCGAAGCCAGAACCAAGGACCATCGCCGGACCGAGATGTGGCTCTATCTGCGCAGGGAAAGCCGCCCGCCCCCAGCAGTCGCGCAGAAGATGATTTCGACGCTCCTGCGAGAGACGTATTTGCTGTGCGCGCGCTGGACCGCCCTCATCTCCATTGTGATGTGGACCGCTGCGCTGTTGTTCTCGGCGATGGGACTTTAGGTAAGACAAAAGCCGCGCCGCAGCCCGGGTCCACTCGGTTTCAATCCACGCTGCCGCCAAACTGCAGCACGATCTCGCGCCGGTGCGGCCGAGCGCGATGCTCGACCAGATAGATCGCCTGCCAGGTACCCAGCGCGAGTGCGCCCTGCAAAACCGGGATATGCAGCGAGGTCGCTGTCAACATGGTCTTGATGTGTGCCGGCATGTCATCCGGCCCCTCGATGTCATGACGCCAGCCGGCGTTTTCCGGCGCAAGCCGGTTCAGTGCGGTGGCCAGGTCGACCAGCACGGTCGGATCGGCATTTTCCTGGATGGTCAGCGACGCCGAGGTGTGACGGATGAACAGCGTCACCGCGCCCTCGCGCGCATGTGCGTCGCGGACGAATTTTGCGACTTCAGCCGTGAGGTCGGTGAAGCCCGCGCCTCGCGTTTGCACGGTCAATTGCGAGGACACGATGGTGGTGGCGCTGACCGTGGACAGGGCAGTGCGGGAAAGGGATTTGGGTGCGGTCATCAAGGGCGATCTTCGTAGGGAGCAAAGGCGCTCTTCGCGCCGTGCCCACCAGTTCTTGCATCGATAATGATGGTGGGCACGCTTCGCTTTGCCCACCCTACATTCGGCGTCTGCTATCAAATCTTGCCGCTGACGTCCCGCTGCAGCCGGTTGGCGATCTCGATCAATCGCTGCCAGGCCCGCTCCAGGAACGACATCATGCGATCCATGTCGCGGTCGCTCGGCAGCGGGATTTCGATCTTGCGCTCGCCCTCGGCAACCTTCGGCTCGCTCTTCTTCAGCGAATCCGATTTCGGCAGCGGCTCCTCGGTCTTGCCGCTCACGGTCGGTTCGCGCGAGGCGAGCTCCGCCTTGAGCCGCTCATTCTCGGCCTGCAGCCGGACAATGTCGGCTTGCTGACGGCCGATTTCCGCGTCCATCGCCGCGCGCTCGTCAGGTACGGCATAGCAGGCCCAGCCCGCACCCGAATTGTTGCAGGTCGAGACTGCGCCGGTTCGGGTATCCAGGCGAAGCACGCCATCGCCTGCCGGCGACAGCGTGTAGCGGCCGTTCTCGGTCTCCGGCATCGGGCCTGCAACCGCCTGACCGGCGCCGGCAAGACAAAGGGCCAGCACAGTGACGCCGGGCAATTTCGAGGACGATTTCGCTCTGCTCATGGGCTTGCTCCCGCCTCAGGACAGTACCGGTTTCCTCGACCGGCGGGGCGCTTTCAAGGCGCCCTTACACTACCGAGTTATAGGGCGCGCGGCCGGACTTCAACGCGTCTCCGAGCAATTCGATGCGGTCCTGCCCCCAAAACACCTCGCCATCCAGCACGTAGACCGGCGAACCGAACACGTCAGCCGAGAGCGCGTCCTGCCGGTTCTGCTCATAGGCTGCGCTAATTTCTTCCGAGCCTGATCGCTCCACCAGTTGCTTGCCGGGCAGCCCCGCTTCATCGGCGAGTTTCGCAATCGTTGCGGGATCGGCGAGGTTGAGCTGCTCTTCCCAGACGCCGGCAAAGGCCCGTCGCAGATATCGGTCGGGGTCGAGGCCGGCCTCCAGCGCCGCGATCACGACGCCATCGGCCAGACGCGCATTGAAAGGCCAGTTCGGCGGCTGCAGGTGGAATTTCAATCCGCGCTTGTCGCGCCAGCGCTGCAATTCGACCATCCGATAGCGCTGCCGCACCGGATGGCGCTTCATCAAAGGCAAGCCGCCGGTCTCCGAGAACAGATCGACCAGCACCACCGGCTTGTGATTAACCTTGAGATCGTAGGTACTTACCAGGTCACGAAAGGGCTGATGGCCGATATAGGCCCACGGCGATTGGATCGAGAAATAGTAATCGACCTGACGCGGCATGCGGGCTCCAGGGACGGGGATTTTCGCTTCGCTCGGGGCATCCCAGCAGACCGCCCAAATCCGCGCAAGATCGATCCCTGTGGCAATACTGCTGCACTGCGATCGCGGGTCCACAGGGCCGCGGACGACATTCGAATAATTCCAGAAAAATCAAAGCACTAGCTGGTTACGGCGTAATCTTGACTTGATTAGACGCGGTAAGTATGGTCCGCGCGGCTTTCAAGGGTGACGGGCGTAATTTCCATCAACCGTTGGCATCGTTTAGAGTCTTGGGCATGGCCGAAGACAAGAACGACAACGCAAGTGGGAATCGCGATCAGCCGTCTTCCGACGAAGCTGCGCTTTCCGCAAGGCTCGGAAGTCTGGATCAACGGTTGTCCGAAATTCGTGACAGCCGGAAACTCAAGACTGATCAACCCGGAACTGAAAGCGGAGACAGGGCTGCCAGAGCATCTGCGATGGCGCTGGGTTTCCGGCTTTCCTCGGAGTTGGTTGCGGGCGTTGTCGTCGGGGCGGCGATTGGCTGGGGGTTCGACCGTTTGTTGTCGACGTCGCCGTTCGGTTTCATCGTGTTTTTGCTGCTCGGCTTCGTCGCCGGTGTGGTCAACGTGGTGAGATCTGCAGGCGTAGCTTCCCGCAGACGCTGAGCATCGACGGGAAGTCACGACATTTGAAATTCGATTGCCGGCCAGGCCGGTGGATAAAGAGCCGCGCGGATGAAAATCGACCCGATCCACCAGTTCAATATCGAACCCCTCTTCACGATCGGCCATATCGGCAACCAAACGATCGCCTTTACCAACTCCTCGCTCTACATGTTCCTCTCGGTAGCGGTGATCTCGCTGCTGATGATCGGCGGCATGGCGGGACGGCAACTGGTTCCCGGGCGGCTGCAGTCGATCGCGGAAATCTCCTACGAGTTCGTCGCCTCGACGATCCGCTCTACTGCCGGCGCGGAAGGCATGAAGTTCTTCCCGCTGATCTTCTCGCTGTTCATGTTCATCTGCATCTCGAACCTGATCGGCATTATCCCCTACACGTTCACGGTTTCGAGCCACATCATCGTCACCGCGGCGCTGGCCTTCCTGGTTTTCTTCACCGTCCTGATCTACGGGCTCTACAAGAACGGCTTCAAGTTCTTCAAGATTTTCGTGCCCTCCGGCGTGCCGATCTACATCCTGCCGCTGGTCATGTTCATCGAAATCCTGTCGTTCTTCCTGCGGCCGGTCTCCCACAGCGTACGTCTGTTCGCCAACATGCTGGCGGGCCACATCGCGCTGAAGGTGTTCGCGGGCTTCGTCGCGATGCTCGGCGTGTCGCTCGGCGCGCTCGGCTGGGTCGGCGGCATGCTGCCGTTGGCGCTCACGGTAGCGCTGACCGCGCTCGAACTCCTGGTCGCGTTCCTGCAGGCCTACGTGTTCGCGATCCTGACCTGCATCTACCTCAACGACGCCATTCATCCGGGACACTAAGCGGTCCGGGGAATTTCCACCCACACCTTTGTCTTACCCCCTCAAGGAGCTATAGAAATGGAACCGGCAGCAGCTAAACTTATCGGCGCGGGCATCGCATGCATCGGCATGGGCGGCGCGGGCGTCGGCGTGGGCATCATTTTCGGCAACTACCTCGCCGCTGCGGTGCGCAATCCCTCGGCAGCCCAGGGCCAGTTCGGCAACCTGATCTTCGGCTTCGCCGTGACCGAAGCGCTCGGCATTTTCTCGCTGCTGATCGCGCTGCTTTTGCTGTTCGTTCCGCTCTGAGCTGCACCCACACGCGCCGCCTCCAGGCGGCGCGCCTGACAGCAACAGGAGAACCCCGTGGCTGAAAAAAGTCATGGTACCCCGGCCAAGGGCACCGGCGCCCACACCGAAGCCGACGGCGGACACGGCGGAGGATTTCCTCCGTTCGAGTCGAGCACGTTTGCTTCGCAACTGGTGTCGCTCGTCATCGCGTTTGTCGCGCTCTATGTGATCGTGTCCCGCTTTGCGCTGCCGCGCGTCGAAAGCGTGATCGACGCACGTCAGAACGCGATCGAGGGCGACCTGGCGGCGGCGCAGAAGCTGAAAGACGAGTCGGACGCAGCGCTCAAGGCGTATGAGACCGAACTCGCTTCCGCTCGCACCCGCGCCCAGGCCATCGGCAGCGAGACCCGCGAGAAGCTGAACGCGGCCGCGGAAGCCGAGCGCAAGACGCTGGAAGACCAGCTCACCGCCAAGCTTGCTGCCGCCGAGAAGCAGATCGCGGCGACACGGGAAGCTGCGATGAGCAATGTCCGCGGTATCGCAGGGGATGCGGCCGGCGCGATCGTCCAGCGCCTCACCGGCGTGCTGCCCGACAGCAAGACGGTGAGCCAAGCCGTCGATGCTTCGTTGAAGGGATAGACCGATGTTCACCGAACCGGAAACCTGGGTCGCGATCGCCTTCGTCATCCTGATGGTGCTGTTTGCCTATCTCGGCATCCACAAGACGGTGCTGACGGCGCTCGATCATCGTAGCGAACGCATCAAGGCCGAACTTGACGACGCCCGCCGTCTGAAAGAGGAGGCCGCCAAGCTGCTCGGCGAGTACCAGACCCGCCGCGCCAGCGCCGAGCGCGAGGCCGAGGAGATCGTCGCCAACGCCAAGGCCGAAGCCGAGCGCATCGCGACCGAAGCCAAGGCCAAGATGGAAGACTTCGTCACCCGCCGCACCAAGACCGCCGAGAGCAAGATTGCGCTTGCCGAAGCCCAGGCGCTGGCCGACGTCCGCGCCGCCGCCGCCAACGCTGCGGTCGAAGCCGCCTCGACCATCCTGTCGCAGTCGGTCAAGGGCTCGGTTGCCGACGACTTGCTCGCCAAGGGCATTGCCGAGGTTCGCGCCAAGCTGAACTGAGCGCTTTCCACCATCAATCAAAGCCGGCGCGAGACGATCGCGCCGGCTTTTTTATTGCCTCTTCTTTTTCGGCGCCGGGCGCTCCGGCTTCAGGGCCTGCGGGTCGAACCCGATGTAGAAGATGTAGCTGTCGCCGGCAGCGCCGGGGGGCACCGGATAGGTGAGATCTTCGGCCACCAGCGTGAACGGCTCGCTGCCGCTTTCGGTCATGTTGACCGTGGTCTGGTAGGCCTTGGTGGCGATGGTCTTCTCAGATACGCCGCCGTGCACCACCGCGACACGTATAGGGACCTGGACCGAAGCCGGCGCGCCGGCGGGACCCGCGATGACGCGGCCCTGAATGCCGATCCGCGCCGTGATCACGCCGCCATTGACGCTGCATTCGCGGGCCATCTTGCTGATCGTCGCCTGGAACCGCAGGTCGTTGCCGACCGGCTGCTTGCCGGGGGCCGCGACGGCGTAGGTGGAAGCGCCTGACCGGACTGTGACCGGCGGACAGGTCAGGTCGCCGGTGTCCTGTGGTACCGGCGCGGCAGGCGCGTCTGTGGCCGGCTCGTCAGACTTACCCCCGAACAGGCTCTTGAAACGATCGGTCAGCGATTGCGCCGATGCCGGCGTGGCCATCGTACAAGCCAGCCCGCCCGCGACCGCAGCCGCGATCGCTACCCTGAGCAAACGATTGTCACCCATGCGACGTCCCTGCCATCCCCATCATCGTCTATTCCCGCGGCGTTATAGCAGCCCAATGGCGGCGAACCCAAGGCACCCAAAAGGCTTAGAAATCAACGGTTCAGCCGCGGAAATCCTCATGCAGCAGGCCGAACAGCAGGTGGTCCTGCCAGATGCCGTTGATGCAGAGGTAGCGCCGCGCCAACCCCTCGCGGGTGAAGCCGCACTTCTCCAGCACCCGGATCGACGGCGTATTGGAGGGAATGCAGGCCGCCTCGATGCGGTGCAGATTGAGCTCACCGAACAGCGTCGGCAACAGCACCCGCAGCGCCGCGGTCATGTAGCCGCGGCAGGCGTGAGGCTCGCCGACCCAATATCCGATGGTCCCGGCCTGCACGATGCCGCGGCGGACATTGGCGAGCGTGATGCCGCCGATCATGGCGCCATCGCGCTCGCGGAAGATGATGAAGGGATAGGAGCGGTCGGCGGCGATATCCTCGGCGTAGCGGCGCAGCCGGCGGCGGAACCCGGCGCGGGTCAGATCGTCCGACGGCCAGATCGGCTCCCATGGCGTCAGATAGGTCCGGCTTTGTTCGCGCAATTGCGCCCATTGCGGGAAATCCGCCATCTGGGGAGCTCGCAGCAGGAGGCCATGGCCACGCGGTACGAGCGCAGCCGGTCCGCTGGTTGGCAAACGAAACAGGGCCATGCTCACTCTCCCCGCCCTACCTCAATGTAGAAGGGTTTTCGCCTTCGACCGCGTCAATCCTTCCGCAAAAGACACCGCCGTGTCCAGACCCCTTCCGCTGCCAAGCGCGACAACCGCCGGCCGGCTGCGGGACAATAGCGCGTGCGCCGCGTTGCGGGCCGATTCGATGGAGACCGCATCGATCCTGGCGACCAGCTCCTCCACCGTCAGCGGCCGTCCATAGGCCAGCACGTGCCGCGCAAGCTGTTCGGCCCGGGACGAGCAGCTTTCCAGCGCCATCAACAGCCCCGCCTTCATCTGCGCCTTGGCGCGAGCGATCTCGGCTTCGGTCAGGGTTTCCACGGAGTCGTTGATGACGTCGACGATGACCTCCATCATCTCGGGGGCGTCGCCGGGATCGGTGCCGGTGTAGAGGCCGAAGAACCCGGTGTCGGTATAGGGCGCGTGGAAGGTGTAGATCGAGTAGCACAGGCCGCGCTTTTCGCGCACTTCCTGGAACAGCCGCGATGACATCCCGCCGCCCAGCGTGTTGGTGAAGACCTGCAGCGAGAACAGCGACAGGTCGGTCTGCGGTACGCCTTCGAGCGCCAGCGTCAAATGCGCCTGTTCGAGGTCGCGGTGTACCACGCGGGAGCCGCCCTCGCCGAACATCGCGGGTTGCGGCTTCGGCGCCGGCGTGGCGTCGAAGCTGGCAAATCTCTGCGCCGCTTCCTCCACCACGCGCTTGTGGTCGACCGCGCCGGCGGCCGCGACCACCATGTCGGGGCCGCGGTAATGCGTCGCCAGGTAGCCGCGCAACATGTCGCGATCGAAATTCTTCAGCGTCTTCGCGGTGCCGAGCAGCGACCGGCCCATCGGCTGGTCTGGAAAGCAGAGTTCATTGAGGTGCTCGAACACGACATCGTCGGGCGTATCCTGCGCCGCGCCGATCTCCTGCACGATGACGCTCTTCTCCCGCTCGAGTTCGTCCGGCACGAAGGACGGATTGGTGAGGATGTCGGAGAGCACGTCGAGCGCGAGCGGCACGTCGGCCTTCATCACCCGCGCGTAATAGGCCGTGGTCTCGGTCGAGGTCCCGGCATTGAGGTCGCCGCCGACCGCCTCGATTTCTTCCACGATCTCGCGCGAGGAGCGCCGCGTCGTGCCCTTGAAAGCCATGTGTTCCAGGAGATGCGAGATGCCGTGCTCGTTCGACTTTTCGTCGCGGCCGCCGACGCCGGCCCAGACGCCGAGCGCCGCCGTTTCCAGATGCGGCATGGTGTCGGTGACGACGGTCAGGCCGGATGGCAACTTGGTGATATCAACGCTCATCCGGCAACTCCCTGCTTCGCGGCGCGGCTGACCGAGCGCACGAATCGCTCCACCTCGGCTGAATCGTTTTTCATCACCGTGATGTGTTCGGATTTGGTCATGAGGCCGTCGAGCCAGGCCGGCAGTTGCGGCCGCACGCCGCACGCAGCTTCCACCGCGTCAGGGAACTTGGCCGGATGCGCCGTCGACAGCACGATGTTGGGGATCTTCGAATCCGAGGTATCGCGATCGGCCACCGCCAGCGCCACCGCCGTATGGGGATCGACGAGGTCCCCGGCCTCGCGCCAGGCGGCGCGGATCGCGGCCGACGTCTCGGTCTCGTCGGCGCGGCCGGCGTCGAACTCCTCGCGGATCGCCGCCAGCATGGCATCCGGCAGCACGAAACGGCCGGACTGTTTTAGCGAGGCCATCAGCCGGCGGACACTGTCGGCGTCGCGGCGGCTCGCCTCGAACAACAGCCGTTCGAAATTCGAGGAAACCTGGATGTCCATCGACGGTGACGCCGAGGCATGAACCTCGCGGACTTCATAGATGCCGGTCTTGAGCGTGCGCGGCAGGATGTCGTTGACGTTGGAGGCGATGCGCAGCCAGCGCACCGGCAGGCCCATCCTCTTCGCCACGTAGCCCGCAAAGATGTCGCCGAAATTTCCCGTTGGCACAGTGAAGTCCACGGTACGCGCGGGCGCGCCGAGCGCCACCGCCGACGTGAAGTAATACACCACCTGCGCGACGATCCGCGCCCAGTTGATCGAATTGACGCCGGACAGCGAGACCGCATCGCGAAAGCCGTGATGGTTGAACATCGCCTTCACGAGTGCCTGGCAGTCGTCGAAGGTGCCCTCGATCGCCAGCGCATGCACGTTGGACGCGCCCGTCGTCGTCATCATTCGCCGCTGCACGTCGGAGATACGCCCGTTCGGGAACAGCACGACCAAGTCGACATTGTCGAGATTGGCGAACGCATCGACCGCGGCGCCACCGGTATCGCCTGAGGTCGCGACAACGATGGTGGTGCGCTGATTGCGCTTGGCCAGCACGTGATCCATCAGCCGCGAGATCAACTGCATGGCGACGTCCTTGAACGCCAGCGTCGGGCCGTGGAACAGCTCCAGCACGAATTGATGGGGACTGACCTGGTTCAGCGGCACCACCGCGGGATGGCGGAACGTCGCATAAGCCTCATTCGCCATGCGGCCGAGATCGGCGTCGGAAATTTCGCCCGCGGCAAACGGCTTGATGACGTCAACGGCAACTTCCCAATAGGGCCGGCCGAAGAAGGAGGCGATGGTCTCGCTCGATAACTGCGGCCAGACCTCGGGCACGTAGAGGCCGCCGTCGCGGGCGAGCCCGGTCAGCATCACATCGCAGAAACCCAGGACGGGGGCCTCCCCCCGCGTCGAAATATAGCGCGTCAAACCACCCTCCAAAGGCGCAAGCCTTGTGCCAAGCCTTTGATATTAGCCATGAATTAGATTTCGCCAAGCGCGAAGCGAGGGCGCACCATAATGGGTTTTGCGGCGAAGGGGAAATGGCTCGTGGGCGAAAAAGGAAGGACGCGACTACCGCAAAATGCGTAATCGCCCGTATACCATGCCGTCGTGCGGCCGCTCGCCATGACGCCACGCACACCACCCGTCATCCCCCGCATGCGGGGGATCTAGTACGCCGCGGCTTCTCGGCTCGATCACTGCTGTCTCTAGAATACTGGGTCACCTGCCTTCGCGGGTGACGACAACTTTGTGCGGGACCTAGCCCCCGTCCTCACCCATATCGAAGCACATCGACCGGATCGAGCCGCGCGGCGCGCCAGGATGGATAGAGCGTCGCGAGCAACGACAGCGTCAATGCCATGACCACGACGGCGGCGGTTTCGCCAAAATCGATCTCCGCCGGCAGCTTCGACAAGAAGTAGAGTTTTGGTGGAAACAGCTCGGTATTGGTCAGCCAGGACAGGAATTGCCGGATCGTTTCGATATTCAGGCAAACCAGCATGCCGACGAGCAGTCCGGTCACCGTGCCGAGCACGCCGATCGCAGCACCTGCGATCAGGAATATCCGCATGATTGCCCCTCGCGAGGCGCCCACGGTGCGCAGAATCGCGATGTCGCTGCCCTTGTCCTTCACCAGCATGATCAGGCCCGACACGATGTTCAGCGCGGCGACCAGCACGATCAAGGTCAGGATCAGGAACATGACGTTGCGCTCGACCTGAAGTGCGGCGAAGAAAGCCGAGGTGCGCCGTCGCCAGTCGACGAGGAACACCGGCCGTCCCGCGGCGTCAGCCACCGGCCTTCGGAAGCTGTCGACCCGGTCAGGGCTGCCGTCGATAAAAATTTCGATGGCGCTCACGTCATTGGCGCGGTTGAAATAGGCCTGCGCCTCGGCGAGCGGCAGAAAGACCATGACGGAATCATATTCCGACATGTCGATGCTGAACACCGCCGCAACCTTGTACGGCTTGATCCGCGCCGTCGTGCCCTTCGACCTCGCTGCGCCATCTGGCGCGACCAGCGTGATGTTGTCGCCGGCACGCAGCGACAATTGATCGGCAAGCCTGCGTCCGATCGCGACCCCTTGCCCCTGGTCGAATCCTACCAGCGAGCCCTGCTGGACGTTGCCGGCGATCGCGGCCAATTTGTTGAGATCGTCGGAGCGAATGCCGCGAACGAGCACGCCGGAGGCGTTGTGCGCCGACGATGCAAGCGCCGGAGCGTCCACCACGGGAACGGCGAGCCGTATGCCTGGAACCTGACTGATGCGCTCGGTGACGTCCTCCCAGTCCGTCAACGGCTGCTCCAGCGGTTGCACCAGAAGGTGGCCGTTCAGGCCGACGATCTTGCCCACCAGCTCCTTGCGGAAGCCGTTCATGACCGCCATCACGATGATCAGCGTCGCAACGCCGAGCATGATGCCGAGGAAGGAAAAACCGGCGATAACGGAAATGAAGCCTTCCTTGCGACGCGCCCGCAAGTACCGCCCGGACAGCAACCATTCGAATGCCGAGAACGGCAGGGGGCGCGGATTCTCCATGGTCCATTCATAGCGCTTTTTTGGAACGATTGGCGCGCTAGCCTTGAAGAATGATCCTCGTCCACCGCCATATTCCTGCCACGCCAGATCAGGTGGCGCTTCCCTTGCGGATGCCCTGGGTCAAGCCTCGAAGTTCAATACGCGTGCGCTCAAGCTCAACCGACGTCCGGCATTTCCTCCAGCAGCTTGTCGAGCGTGATCGGATAGTCGCGCACGCGAACGCCCGTGGCGTTGTAGACGGCGTTGGCGACCGCCGCTGCCACGCCGCAAATGCCGAGCTCGGCGACGCCCTTGGCCTTCATCGGCGACGACATCGGGTCGGTCTCGTCGAGGAAGATCATGTCCTGATGCGGAATGTCGGCGTGAACCGGCACCTCGTACCCAGCGAGATCATGGTTGACGAAGAAGCCGGCGCGTTCGTCGACGACGAGTTCCTCCATCAGTGCCGCGCCCACGCCCATGGTCATCGCGCCGATCACTTGGCTGCGCGCGGTCTTCGGATTGAGAATGCGGCCGGCGGCACAGACCGCGAGCATCCGGCGCACCCGGATCTCGGCCGTGGCGACATCGACGCCGACCTCGACGAAATGCGCGCCGAAGGTCGATTGCTGATACCTCTTGTCGACGTCGCCGTACTCAATGCCGTCCTCGGCACTGAGGCCGCTACCGCCCGCGGCCTGCGCCAGCGGCACGCGGCGATTACCCGAGCGAACCTCACCATCAGCGAACTCCGCTTCCGCCGAGTTGAAACCAAGTTTTTGCGCGACAGCCTCGCGCAGCTTGACGCATGCGGCATAAACGCCTGCGGTCGAGTTGTTGCCGCCCCATTGTCCGCCGGAGCCTGATGACACCGGGAAGGTCGAGTCTCCCAAACGCACCACTACTTTCTCCATCGGCACACCCATCATCTCGGCCGCGGTCTGCGCGATGATCGTGTAGCTGCCGGTGCCGATGTCGGTCATATCGGTCTCGACGGTTACAACGCCGTTGTTGTCGAGCCGCACGCGTGCGGCCGACTTCGTCAGCAAATTGTTGCGAAACGCGGCAGCGACCCCCATGCCGACCAGCCAACGCCCGTCGCGAACCCTGCCCGGCTGCGGATTGCGCTTGTTCCAGCCGAAGCGCTCCGCGCCTGTCCGCAGGCACTCGGTGAGGCGGCGCTGCGAGAACGGCCGCTCGGGCTTTTCCGGATCGACCTGGGTATCGTTGATGATACGGAATTCGATCGGATCCATGCCGAGCCGCTCGGCCATTTCGTCAACCGCGATTTCAAGCGCCATCATGCCCGATGCCTCGCCCGGCGCGCGCATGGCGTTGCCTTCGGGCAAGCTTAGTTCGGCGAGCCGCGTGGCGGTCATGCGGTTGGCGCCGGCATAAAGCAGCCGTGTCTGGGCGACCGCGCCCTCGGGCCTGCCGCCGGGCAGATTGCCGGACCACTCTTCATGACCGATGGCCGAGATTTTGCCATCCCTGCCCACGCCGATGCGGATGCGCTGGATCGTTGCGGGGCGATGTGTGGTGTTGTTGAAGACAAAGGGCCGCGGCAGCGCCACCTTCACGGGCCGCCCGGTTTCGCGCGCGCCGAGTGCTGCGAGCAATGCATCCGAACGAACGAACAGTTTCGAGCCGAAGCCGCCACCGATGAAGGGCGAGATCAGGCGAACGTTCTCCTTCGGAATGTCCAGCGTCTTCGCCACCTCCCCCACTCCCCAGGCGATCATCTGGTTCGAGGTCCAGAGCGTGAGCTTGTCGCCATTCCAGGCGGCGATCGAGGCATGCGGCTCCATCATCGCATGCGCCTGATCGGGCGTGGTGTAGCTAGCGTCGAGTTGAACCGGCGCTGCGGCGAATGCGTCGGCAAAATCACCGACCGCGGTATCGGCCGGACCGCCGAACACAGCCCGGGGCTTGGCAATGTCCTTGACCGCCGCGAGATCGAAGGCGCCATCCGTTCGGACATAGTCGACGCGGACGAGTTCCGCGGCGGCGCGGGCCTGCTCGAAGGTATCGGCAACCACGAGCGCGATCGCCTGGTGGTAATGCTCGATGTCGGGACCGCCGAGCAGCTTCGCGGTGTTGCGGTCGCCCTTGCCGAGCTTGCCGGCATTATCCGCCGTGACGATGGCGCGCACACCGGGTGCCGACCTGGCGGCAGTGAGATCCATACCGGTGATCCGGCCCTTGGCAATGGCCGAGCCGATCACGTAGCCGTAAGCCGGATTTGAGACGCCCTCATGGTGCTCGTAGGCATAGCGCGCGGTGCCCGTGGTCTTGAGCGGACCATCGATGCGATCGGCGGGCTTACCGACCACCTTGAGCTGGTCGATCGGATTGATTGTGGCAGGGGTTTCGAATCTCATGGATCAACCTTTCGGATCAGCCTTTCGCTTCAGCCAGCACGGCGCCCAACGTGCGTTCGGCCAGCGCAACCTTGAATGCATTCTCGCGCGTCGGCCTGGCGTCGGCGAGCAACTGTGCGGCGACCGCCTTGGCGCCACGCGGCATCTGGGCCTCGGCCGCCTCGACACGCCATGGCCTGTGCGCGACGCCGCCGAGCGCGACACGCCCTGTTCCGTCGCGCTGCACGATCGCAGCCACCGATACCAGCGCGAAGGCGTAGGAGGCGCGGTCGCGCACCTTGCGGTAGATCTGTTTGCCGCCGACGGGTTTTGGCAGCGTCACCGCCGTGATCAATTCGCCCGGCATCAACGTCGTTTCGATATGCGGCGTATCGCCGGGCAGACGGTAAAATTCGGCGATCGGGATCGTTCGCGTCGCGCCGTCGGGCCGCACGGTTTCGACGGTGGCATCGAGCGCGCGCATCGCCACCGCCATGTCGCTCGGATGGGTCGCGATGCAGGCTTCGCTTGCGCCTACGACAGCATGCTGGCGGCTGAAGCCGCCGATCGCCGCACAGCCGCTGCCGGGCTTCCGTTTATTGCAGGATTGATTGGTGTCATAGAAGTAAGGGCAGCGCGTTCGCTGCAGCAGATTGCCTGCCGTCGTCGCCATGTTGCGCAGTTGCCCCGAGGCGCCCGCGAGCAGCGCGCGCGACAATACGCCGTAGTCGCGCCGCACGCGCGTGTCCGCGGCGAGATCGGTGTTGCGGACCAGCGCGCCGATGCGTAGTCCGCCCTCTTGCGTCGGCTCGATCTTGTCGAGTGCAAGGCCGTTGACGTCGATCAGATGGGCCGGCGTCTCGATCTCGAGTTTCATCAGGTCCAGGAGATTGGTGCCACCGGCGATGAATTTGGCATCCGGCTTGCGCATCGCGGAAGCGGCAGCCTCAGCCGGCGTGCGGGCGCGTTCGTAGGTGAATGATCTCATGCGGGCCTCCCGGCGACTTCCGATATAGCCTCGGCGATGTTGGAATAGGCGCCGCAACGGCAGATATTGCCGCTCATGCGCTCGCGGAGCTCGGAATTGCTGAGTTGCGGCGGCGCGTTCAGGTCGGTGCTGACGTGGCTCGGGATGCCGGCCTTGATCTCGTCGAGCACTGCGACGGCCGAGCAAATTTGTCCCGGCGTGCAATAGCCGCATTGGTAGCCGTCATGCTTGACGAAAGCGGCCTGCATTGGGTGCATGTTCTCGGGCGTGCCGAGCCCCTCGACGGTCGTGATGCGCTCGCCCTCGTGCATCACGGCGAGCGTCATGCAGGAATTGATCCGCCTTCCGCCAACGATGACGGTGCAGGCGCCGCACTGGCCGTGATCACAGCCCTTCTTGGTGCCGGTGAGACGCAGGTGCTCGCGCAGCGCGTCGAGCAGCGTGGTTCTCGGGTCGAGCGTAAGGCCGCGCGCCGCTCCGTTTACGGTGAAGGAGACTTTCCATACGGCAGAGACTTCAGCGACGGCAGCCTCCACGGCAGGCACCTGGGCATAGACGATGGATGGCGCCGCCGTCAGCGCTATTGATGCGGCGCTTCCCGCCAACAGTTTACGCCGCGATAATTCGAAGTCGCTCGGACTTTTCATGTCGTGTTCCCGTTTGTGCTTTTCGCCCGGATCACGTTCGAGGTAGGCGCGGTCTTTACCGCTGCCCGCGTGAAATATCCGGCTGCGCTCGTGTAACTGCGCCGCGTTTCGGCTGTTCCTGGCCGGCGTTCACGTTTGATAGAGCGCGACGGTGCGAGCGACGCCGGCCCCAACATCTAGCTGCCACAGGCCGCTCTATTAGATTGCAGAATTGATTTGCATTAGATGGCAGAATTGATTTGCGCCTATGAATTGGATTCATGAATGGCGCGGCAAAACATCAGCGATCTCACCGCGTTCCTTGCAGTGGCGCGAAAGAAGCTTCACCCGGGCGGCGGCGCAGCTCGGTGTTTCACGCCGCCCTCTGCTGTGCTGGTTGAGGCGCTGCGTTACCGGCGCTGACGCTTGTTGCCGGCCCAACAAAAGGGCCGCAGGCGAACCTGCGGCCCTCTCTCCTGGAAGGGTCCATCACTGATTTGTGCAGACCTTCATGGTTTCCATGCTGGTTTCGGCCGCCATCCGGGCACGGCTCCAATGATGCCGGCAACGCGCGAGAGAATCGATTGTTCCGGTTTTTCCCGATCGAACGGGGATGAGCCGTCGGCCAAAGCGGCGGCGAACTAGTCCTCCCGGGGTCCTTCCAGGCTTTTGAGATATTTGAGCCCTTCGACCGCCAGTAACTCCGTGTCGGTCTCCCCCGCCATGCAGCGCTGTCGTATAAAACGCTGGAGGCTGGCGCGCCGGGCGTCGTTCTCGTCGATACCGCTGTGGATCAGCAGGTAGACGCTCCAGGCCCGTGCAAGGGCGGCTTCTACGATATCGGGGCTGTTCATCCAGCTCTCCTTGCAAATGCTCCGCAAGGTTACTTTGCCAATTTTTCCCGTCAATCGACGGCAGACTATCCGCTTGATCTTCTTGATTGGTCGCCACGGAACAGAACAAAATCGACGATCGGGAACTTGTGGGGTGATGCGCGAACTGCAGCGGCGCGAAAGGGTCGCGCCCGCGCGGCGCGGCCGGTGTAGCCCACGCGGATGCCAGTGGCGTTCAGCCGAGCCCCATCTCGACCGCGATCCGGATCAAGTCCGAATGGTTCTTGGCGCCGAGCTTCTGCTTGAGCAGCGAGGTGGTGTTGGCCACCGTTTTGTAAGAAATCTCCAGCGCGTCGGCGACCTCGACGATCTTGTCACCACGGCCCAACAGCCGCAGGATTTCCAGCTCGCGCGCCGTCATCAGCGATGCCGGATTGGCCTTGATTGACGCGCCTGAAAACGTCACTGCCTCCGCCAGTTGCGGTGAAATGAAATTCTCGCCCGCAGCAACCTTGCGGACGGCCCTCACCAGCATCCGGGGATCGTCGCCCTTCGAAACATAGCCCTGGGCGCCCATCTCGATGGCGCGAACGACGAACGCCGGATCGTCATTCATGCTAAACATGATGATCCTGGCGCCCGGATCGTCCTTGCGGATGCGCCGCATCAGCTCGAAGCCGGAAACGTCGGGAAGCTTGATGTCGATAACCGTGACGTCGGGCTTCCTGGCAACGTAGGCGCGGTGGCCGGACTTGGCGTCGGTGGCCTCCTCGATCTTGACGGAATTGTCCGAGGCGAACAGCGAACGGCAACCGGACAGGACCACCGGATGGTCGTCGACGATCAATACCTTCGTTGCCGATCTCGTGGAATTTTGCATCATCCATCCCCTTTCGGGATAAATAAGCGGTTGGCGGTATTTGAAAAGAGAAATCTTGGGTTGCGGGAACTAAAATAGTGCAAATGTGGGAAAGGCTTTCTCTCAGAACGCGGTTGTTGCTGCCGCTCGGCCTGATGTTCGTGGCCGCCCTGCTGGCCGGAGCCGTTTCGCTCCAGATCTTTGCCTCTGCGCAACTTGTGGAGGAAGCCGAGCCAGGGACTCGCTCGGCCAGAACAGTCGCGGCGGCGCTCAACGCTGCGCTTCGAGCCTCGGCCAATCCGCAAACAACTCTCGATGCGTTCGTGCAATCGCTTGGAACGTCGGAAACAATCCGGTTTCGACGCCTCGGGACCGACCTCGATGTTTACCCTCCCGAGGTGCAGACTCCCCTTGGAACGGTGCCTGACTGGTTCGTCCACCTCCTCGCCATCCCCGAAATCGGGACAGCCTTCCCCGTGATGGTCGAGGGGAAGCAGGTCGGCGATATCGTATTTGCGCCGGACATGTCCGCCGACATCTACGAAAAGTGGATCGGATTTCTGGCGATCGCCTGCTCCGGGATTGGCCTGATGCTGCTGACGGGGGCGATTGCCCACTTCACCGTGCGTTCCGCATTGGTGCCGCTGCAAAATCTGGGCGACGGCCTGACCCGCATGCGAACGGGGAATTACGACCAGCTAATTTCCCCTGCCGGTCCGCCCGAGATCCGCAGGAGCGCGCAGGAAGCCAACGAACTCGCCCGCACCCTCAATCGCCTCAGCCAGGATAATCGTAGCCTGCTGCGCAGGATCGTGTCGCTGCAGGATGACGAGCGGCAGGACATGGCGCGCGAGCTCCATGATGAGCTCGGGCCGCTGCTGTTCGGGATCCGCGCCAACACGGTGGCGCTCCTGGAAACCATCCCGTCCGCTAACGCGGAGTTGAGGAGCGCGGCCGATGGCATTCTGCAGTCGGTCGAAACATTGCAGCAGGCGAATCGCCGCATCCTCGACCGCCTGCGGCCGCTCTACATTCAGGAGCTCGGGCTGGAGAAGAGCATCCAGACGCTGCTGCGGAATGCGAAGGCGCAGTCGCCTGATCTCAAAGTGACGTCGCAGATCGACGCTGATCTGAACGAGGTCGATGGCCTGCTGTCGCAGACGGTCTATCGCGTGATCCAGGAGGCGGTGACAAATGTGCTCCGCCACGCCAAAGCGAAATCGATGCATGTCGCGACAGGCATCAACGAGCGCGAAGTGATCGTGGAAGTGTCCGACGACGGCGTTGGCTTTCCGGCAGATCGGATGTTCGGCCGGGGGCTGACAGGAATGCTGGAGCGCGTTCGGGCGCTGAGCGGGACGCTTGAGTTGCTGCGCGAGGCAGGGCGCACCTGCATTCGTTGCCGGCTTCCAGCGGGCGATTCCGCCTCACAGTCGCAACACGCAGAACGGAGTTAACGATCAGTCGCCAACGGCGGCAACTTCCCGGCACAACGCCTGGCCCGAGGGGGCACAGGTGGTGCGCAGGATCTTGGCGTCGCGCGAAAAGGTGAATGCGATGCGGACGGGCGCACCTTCGTGGCTCAGATAATCGAGCACGACGCCGTCGGTGGTCGGCGTGATTTCCTCCAGCCCGAATGCGGTGGGTGCGATCGCATCGAGGCGCGGCCGCCAGTAGGATTCGAGTCCGGCGCGACCTTCACTGACCTTGGCCTCGCCGCACCGGCATTCGGCCATCGCGTCATCCGCATAGAGGTCGAGCAATGTCACGAGGTCGCGCTTGCGGCACGCGTCCAACCAGTCGACCACCAATGCCACCTGATCGAAATCATCAGCCAATTCCGCGATCCTATCCACGTTGCCATACCTTGTCCCGAGGGGTGACGCGGGTGATGGAGTATGGCGATCGTCGTGAATGGACACTGAACAGCCTGTTTCCGGAACTCACCGTGGTACTAAAATGATAGTGCGGAACAAAGGTTCCATTAGGCTAGTCCGGACGAATACGGGGTCTCAGGCCCGACGCTGCGCGCGCCACCACACACCGAAAGCGATGACGACTGCAAAGGCCAGCGTGAACCAGGTGATGGCGTATTGCAGGTGATCGTCCTTGAGCCGCACGGAGAGCGGTCCGGGCTTCGGAATGCCGCTTTCGGGCACCGGTTGTTCCAGATCGACATAAAACGGCGCGACGGCCTTACCGCCCTCGCCCCAGCCGAGCGCGCGCGCCATCGCGAGATGATCGCGGGTGAACCAAAGCCGTTTTGCCGCGCTCTCCGGCGGCGTCAGCGTGCCGGCGCTCTCGGGAAAACGGATATAGCCGGTGAGCTGCACCGGGTCACCGGTGATGAGCCGTCTTACGGCGCGATCCTGCTGGGCGCGGTCCTGCATCGTGTTCTGTACGAAGCCGGTATTGACCACGATGGTGTTGCCATCGGCGAGTTGCGCCGGCAGGAACGCCCAGGTGCCGGGGCCGGAGACATCGTCGCGCACCGCGGAGCCTGCGCTATAGACCATCGCGTCTGGCAACGGCGCGTAGGTGGCGGTAAAGCTGATGCGGCGGAATTCGTCCTTGGCCGCCGTCAGCGCATTCCACTGCGCTTGCGCCGGCAGTGCCTCAGGCGCAGCGGCGAGTCGCTCGTTCAGCATCGCGATCAGCGCGTGCTTTTCGACCCGGCGCTGCAATTGCCAGACGCCAAGGCCCGCGAAGACCGCCACCATGATCAGCGTGAAGACGGCAAAGCCGGCAACCGGCCGCCGCCGCGACGAAAGGCCGGTCATTTCGGCTCGCGGTCGATTAGCCGGCCTGGCGCCGCCTTGTGATGGAATTGCAGTGCGATCAGCAGCGACTTCATCGAGCGTAACGGCAGAAGCGTGGTCGCTGCGATCAGCGGCAGCCAGAGCGCCGCATGCAGCCAGAACGGCGGCTGATATTTGACTTCGACGATCAGGGCGGCGGTGACTACGATGGCGCCCGCCAGCATGATGATGAAGATCGCAGGGCCGTCGCCGGAATCGATGAAGGCGTAGTCGAGCCCGCAAGCTTCGCAATTCGGGCGCAGGTCGAGGAAGCCCGCATAGAGCTTGCCCTTGCCGCAACGCGGGCAGCGGCAGGCGAGGCCGCGGAGTGCGCTCTGAGTTAGTGTGGGTGAAGTGTCAGCCATCGACTTTTCCTTCCCTCTCCCCTTGTGGGAGAGGGTGGCGCCTCACGAAGTGAGGCGACGGGTGAGGGGTTCTCTCCGCGGAGACAGACCCCTCATCCGCCTTCGCTTCGCGAAGGCACCTTCTCCCAACCTAACTCGGGTTTACCCGAGTTAGGTATTTCAATTTGTCGAAGTCGGATAAATCCGACTTCGGAGAAGGGTAAGAGAAAAGGGCGGTCCTTCCGACCGCCCCTTGTAGCACGTCAAGCCTGCATCAGTGTCCGGCCACCGGTCCCGCGCCGCGGAACCAGACGTAGATGGTGACGAACAGGAACAGCCACACCACGTCGACGAAGTGCCAATACCAGGCCGCGAATTCGAAGCCGAGATGCTGCTTCGGCGTGAAATGGCCGGCATAGGCGCGGAACAGGCAGACCAAGAGGAAGACAGTGCCGACCAGCACGTGGAAGCCGTGGAAGCCGGTGGCCATGAAGAAGGTCGCGCCGTAGATGTTGCCCGAGAACGTGAACGTGGCGTGGGCATATTCGTAGGCCTGCACGGCGGTGAAGCAGGCGCCGAGCACGACGGTGAGGATCAGGCCGTATTTGAGCCCTTGGCGGTCGTTCTCGAGCAGCGCGTGGTGCGCCCAGGTCACCGTGGTGCCCGAGGTCAGCAGCAGCAGCGTATTGAGCAGCGGTAGGTGCCAGGGGTCGAAGGTCTCGATGCCCTTCGGCGGCCAGGTGCCCGGCACGCTGCAGGCGCCGGCAGCCGTCCCCGGACCGCAACCGAACACCGCGTCGCGGGTGGCGTGGACCGCATCCGCAGGGAACAGCGCGGAATTGAAGAACGCCCAGAACCAGGCGACGAAGAACATCACCTCGGAGGCGATGAACAGGATCATGCCGTAGCGGTGGCTGATCTGCACCACGCGGGTGTGGTCGCCCTTGTATTGGGCTTCGCGGATCACGTCGCCCCACCAACTCGCCATGGTGTAGAGCACGCCGATGGTCCCGACGCCGAAGATGATCGGCGCGGCGGCGAACATGTGATGCATCCAGGCGATCGCGCCCACGGCCATGATGAAGGCCGAGATCGAGCCGACGACCGGCCACGGGCTCGGATCGACGAGGTGGTAGTCGTGGTGCTTCGCGTGCGCCGTAGCCATTGCGGTCTCTCCGTTAGATGTGCCGTTCCCTTCGGCACATATTCGTCTCAACAATCAAATCGCGAAATCCCGCCAGATACGGAATTCCAAGCTTACAGGTTTCCCTTGCGTTTATCCGTTTCGCCGGCCGCGAGCGGCTTCGGCGCCGGTTCGCGCACGGGATAGAAGGTGTAGGACAAGGTAATCGTCTTCAGTCCGTCGTTCTCGCTGTCTTTCGCCAGCGCCGGATCGACGTAGAACACCACGGGCATCTCGCGCTTCTCGCCGGGGCCCATAGTCTGTTCGGTGAAGCAGAAGCAGTTGATCTTCTGGAAATAGGCGCCGACGGTGAGCGGCGCGACGTTGTAGGCGGCAACGCCGACGGTGGCGCGCGCGGCCTGGTTGGTTACGGTATAGAAGACGGTGACGACCTCGCCGATGCGGACTTCGATCTCGTTCTGCTCGGGTTCGAATTTCCAGGGCAGTCCGGGACCGACATTGGCGTCGAACCGCACCGCGATCTTGCGCTCCAGCGGCGCGTCAGACGGCGCCGAAGTCGCGACCTGGGTGGTGCCGTTGAAGCCGGTGGCGCGGCAGAACCAGTTGTAGAATGGCACGGCGGCATAGGACGCGCCGACCATCAGCACCACGACGAAGCCGCAGATCGAGGCAACGGCCGCATCGCGCGTCAGGGCACGGCGCGAGGCAACCCTCTCGCCTTCCGTCCTGCCTTCGCTGATCTGCGGCTCGTTCTGCATCTCAATTACAACGGACGGACGAGAACGCCCGGCCCCTTAACCATGGTGACTGCGAAAAACAGTACGACGAGGACGCCGAGCGCGAGCGCAATGGCGATCGAGCGATGACGGCGGCTCCGCTTCTGCGCCTCGGTGAGGACGATTCCATCTGGCTTGCGCTTGTCGTCCATAAGCGTTCCATGCGCCCCCTACCCGACCATAGCTGCGACAGCGCGAATCACGACCTCAAGCAGGAGCGTCGCAAACAGCGCGAACAGATAGAGGATCGAGAAGGCAAAGAGCCGGCGGGTGGCGCGCTGCGCCTGCTTGCCTTCGCGGTGGCGAAAGACCTCGATCGCGAGCCACATCATGCCGGCGCCGAGCATCAGCGAGATGACGCCGTAGACCGCGTCGAAATAGCCGAGCGGCCAGGGCGCTGCGGCGATCGCGACCAGCACGATCGTGTAGAGCAGTATCTGCAGCCGCGTCGCGTCAGGCCCCGCGACCACGGGCAGCATCGGAATCCCGGCGCGGGCATAATCGTCGCTGCGGAACAGCGCCAGCGCCCAGAAATGCGGCGGGGTCCAGAAGAAGATGATGAGGAACAGGAGCAGCGGCTCCATCGACAGCGAGCCGGTGGCTGCAGCCCACGCCACGACAGGCGGCAGCGCGCCCGCGGCACCGCCGATCACGATGTTCTGCGCGGTCCAGCGCTTCAGCCACATGGTGTAGATCACCACGTAGAAGAAGATCGTGAACGCCAGCAGCGCGCCGGCGAGCCAGTTGACGAGGGTGCCGAGCGTCATCACCGAGAAGAACGACAGGATCAGGCCGAACGCCATGGCCTCGCCCTGCGTGATGCGTCCGCGCGGGATCGGCCGGTTGGCGGTGCGCGACATCAGAGCGTCGATGTCACCCTCCAGGGCCATGTTCATCGCGCCCGAGGCGCCCGCTCCGACCGCGATGCAGAGGATCGAGGTGAAGGCGATGACCGGATGGACGTGGCCGGGTGCGATGAAGAGACCGACCAGCGCGGTGAAGATCACGAGCGACATCACCCGCGGCTTCAGCAGCGCGAAGTAATCACCGACATCAGCCTCGGAAATCCGAGGTAGAGCATCGATCGCGTTGTGGTCGACTACCGACAAGATTTATCTCGCTTCACTAAAGCCGCGGCGCGCAACGATGGCGCGCCGCGAACAACCGTTTACTGCACGCGTGGCAGAACTTCGAACTGGTGGAAGGGCGGCGGCGACGTCAGCGTCCATTCCAGCGTGGTGGCGCCGGCGCCCCACGGATTGTTGGCAGCCGCCTGCTTCTTCATGAAGGCATCGACCACGCCGTAGATGAAGATCAGCACGCCGAAGCCCGAAATGTACGAGCCGACCGAGGACACCAGGTTCCAGCCCGCGAACGCGTCGGGATAGTCGACATAGCGGCGCGGCATGCCCGACAGGCCGAGGAAGTGCTGCGGGAAGAACACCAGGTTGACGCCGATGAAGGTGACCCAGAAGTGCAGCTTGCCGATGGTTTCCGAATACATGTAGCCGGACATCTTCGGGAACCAGTAGTACCAACCCGCGAAGATCGCGAATACCGCGCCCAGCGACAGCACGTAGTGGAAGTGCGCGACCACGTAATAGGTATCCTGCAGCACGCGATCGACGCCCGCATTCGCCAGCACGACGCCGGTGACGCCGCCGACCGTGAACAGGAAGATGAAGCCGATCGCCCACAGCATCGGCGTGCGGAATTCGATCGAGCCGCCCCACATCGTGGCGATCCAGGAGAAGATCTTCACGCCGGTCGGCACCGCGATCACCATGGTGGCGGCAACGAAATAGGCCTGGGTCGCGCTGGACATGCCGACCGTGTACATGTGGTGCGCCCACACCACGAAGCCGATGCCGCCGATCGCGACCATGGCGTAGGCCATGCCGAGATAGCCGAACACGGGCTTGCGCGAGAAGGTGGAGACGATCTGGCTGATCATGCCGAAGCCGGGCAGGATCAGGATGTACACTTCGGGATGGCCGAAGAACCAGAACAGATGCTGGAACAACACCGGATCGCCGCCGCCGTCAGCGGAGAAGAAGGTGGTGCCGAAATTACGGTCGGTGAGCAGCATGGTGATGGCGCCGGCGAGCACCGGCAGCGACAGCAAGAGCAGGAACACCGTCACCAGGATCGACCACACGAACAGCGGCATCTTGTGCAGGGTCATGCCCGGTGCGCGCATGTTGAAGATCGTGGTGATAAAGTTGATGGCGCCGAGGATCGACGAGGCACCGGCTATGTGCAGCGACAGGATCGCGAAATCTACCGCCGGTCCCGGATGGCCCGAGGTCGACAGCGGCGCGTAGATGGTCCAGCCCGCGCCGACACCGTTGGCGCCCGGCTCACCCTCGACGAAGGTGGACATCAAGAGCAGCGCGAAGGAGGCCGGCAGCAGCCAGAACGAGATGTTGTTCATGCGCGGGAATGCCATGTCGGGCGCGCCGATCATCAGCGGCACGAACCAGTTGCCGAAGCCGCCGATCATCGCCGGCATCACCATGAAGAAGATCATGATCAGGCCGTGCGAGGTCACGAACACATTGTAGGTGTGGGATTCGTGGAAGAACTGGACGCCGGGATACATCAGTTCGATGCGGATCGCGATCGACATCGCAGCCCCGATGATGCCCGCGAAGATCGCGAAGATAAGGTACATCGTGCCGATGTCCTTATGGTTCGTCGAATAGAGCCAGCGCCGCCATCCGGTCGGATTGGCATGCGCATGGTCATCATGGGCGTGATCGTGGTGTGTCGCTGCCGTCGTTGCCATTTTGTAATCCTGCCTTGCAGTCCCTATTCGGACCTTTTCAGGTCCGGTCGCCCTTGTCCCTTGCTTGTCCGTTGGCCCGCGCCTTACTGCGCGGTCTGACCACCAGCCGAGGCGTAGGTGTTCGCCGGGTTGGTCGCATACTTCTTCTTCGCCGCCTCAACCCACTCGGCGAATTCCTGATCGCTGACCACTTTGACCGCGATAGGCATGAAGGCGTGGTCCTTGCCGCACAGTTCCGAGCACTGACCGTAATACATGCCGGTCTTGGTCGCCTTGAACCAGGTCTCGTTGAGACGGCCGGGGATCGAGTCGATCTTGATGCCGAACGAGGGCACCGCGAACGCGTGGATCACGTCGGCGCCGGTGGTCTGGACCCGGATCACCTTGTTGACCGGCACCACCATTTCGTTGTCGACGCCGAGCAGGCGCGGCTGCTTGTCCTGCGCCATCAGCGAATCGAACTCGAACTTGCCGTTATCCGGGTAGGCGTAGCTCCAGTACCACTGCTTGCCGGTGACCTTGACGGTCAGGTCGGCCTTGGGAACGTCGAGCTGCTGGAACAGGAGGCGGAACGACGGCACCGCGATGCCGACCAGGATCAGCACCGGGATCAGCGTCCAGGCCACCTCGATCAGCGTGTGGTGGGTGGTCCGGGAGGGCACCGGATTGGCCCTGGCGTTGAACTTCACCACCACGATGACCAACAGCGCCAGCACGAACAGGGTGATCAGCGTGATGATCACCAGCAGCAAATTATGGAAGCTGATGATGTTTTCCATCACCGGGGTCGCGGCTTCCTGCAGCGTGATTTCCCACGGCTTTGGCTGCTGCCCAAAAGCCGTCCCGCCGGAGACGAGCGCCATGCCCGCTACCGCCAACCCCAGCAACCGCCGGCCCATCAGGCCATTCGACATCTTCATGCCGCTCGCGCTCCTTTAGAAAAATCCCCAAAGCATCTCGGCCGGATGGCCGGAAATGCCGCACGATCCGCCCTCACAAACGGCCTACCGGAGGTACTTTTGGAAGTACACTTTCGAAAGTACCTGCAACAGTATTGCTGCAGCACCCCGGGCCAGATCGTTAGAACGCGTCGAAATCCAGCCTCTCAAACCATAATTCTAAGGCTCTCGCAATGCAGTAGTGGGGCGCAAAGCCATGCGTCACCTGCTATTCGCCGGACCTCGGATTTTCCTGACAAATCAGGCAAAACCTGCCGTTTGGCAGGCCTGCACCGCTTGACAGGCCGATTGCCGGATGTAGGCACAGGCAGGGCGCTCCCGAGCGACCTGATTCGCTCGGGCCTACGGTCCTCGATGGCGCGGATTGGCTCCCGGACTGCCTTCAAGGCGCCGTCATTGCGTATCAGTCCGGGTAAGTCCAGTTACAATATGTGCTGCCGGCGCTGCCGGAAATCGTGAGAGGATCGACCCGGATGGGGCGTTCGAAACATAGGGCGCGACGACACCAGGCAGGATATCGCCTGGAACCGGCCCGCTGGCTCGGCGGCCTGCTCGCCGTGGCCTTCCTGCTCGGCCTGACCCAGGCGGCGAGCGCACAAGGCGCGGTGCGGTCGGTCCATGGCGATTGGCAGATCCGCTGCGACACCCCGCCCGGCGCCCAAGGCGAGCAATGCGCCCTGATCCAGAGCGTGGTCGCCGAGGACCGCTCCAACGCCGGCCTGACCGTGATCGTGCTGAAAACCGCCGACCAGAAGAGCAAGCTGATGCGGGTGGTCGCCCCCCTCGGCGTGCTCTTGCCCTCCGGCCTTGGGCTGAAGCTCGACAACCAGGACGTCGGCCGTGCCGGGTTTGTCCGCTGCCTGCCGAATGGCTGCGTCGCCGAGGTGGTGATGGACGAAAAGCTCCTGGGCCAGCTCCGAGGCGCCAAGACGGCGACTTTTATTATCTTTGAGACGCCCGAAGAGGGCATCGGGTTTCCGCTCAGCCTGAACGGGCTGGGTGAAGGATATGACAAGCTGCCATGACGGCGAGCCGATAGCTCCGCAAGGTCCGGGTGATCGAATTAACCGGCACTGCCGTAGTAATCGAGCAGCCGGCGCGCTTCGCTGGAAAGCCAGTCTGCTTCACCGCTGATATAGCCTTCGACTTGCCCGGTGACGCCGATCAAAAAGGTAATGGGCATGCCATAGAGCGCGAACGGCGTGTCGGCTTGGCCGCTGGCGCCGGCTCTTGCCACAAGTCCTTGCGGATCAAGCCCGATCGCAAGGCGCCGAAGCTTCAGCCCCTTTACGAACGGTGCAACGACCGAGCGGTCGCGATCCGTCGCAACTGCGATCACCATGAGATTCCTGACGTCGCTCGCCGCCAGACTGTCCAGCATCGGCAGTTCGGTCCGGCAGGCCGGACACCAGGTCGCCCAGAAATTGACGAGCACCAACTTTCCTCTCAAGGAGGTCAAATCGATCGCGCCGCCGGAGAGACGCGGAATCGGCACAGACGGGACAGGCCTCGCGCCCCGAAGCTGGATGAACTGATGCCGGGAGGTGGCGAATGGCGGCGGACCTTCGGCCTGGGCGCGATTGGATGCAGCCGACATCGCGACCGAGGCGCCGGCCCCGAGCAGCCCTGCAACGAGAGTGCGGCGTGTTAACCCGCGATGTAGCGTCATGGTGCGTGTCCGCTTGTCATGACCGGATGTAGGACCAACCGGCTTCCTGCAATTCGATGATGCGGCCGGGCCCGCTCGGCACCAGATCAACATTGTCGATCAGCGTGATCGGACGGCCCTCGCTGCGCTGCATGCCCTGCTTCGTCGCGTCGCAGACCACGAAACGGATGTTCGGATTCACCGCCCTTACCACCTGCAGCATGTCCTTCACCGGCGAGGTGTCGGCACGGAACATGTGAACGCCGGCATTGTAGGCAACGACCTCGATCATAAGCGGCTCGTTGCGCTCCTGGTAGTATTTCGGAAGGTTGAGCGAGGTCGAGATCAAGGCGCGCATCGTGGTGGGATCGTCGCTATTGATCGGCAGCACCAGCCGATGCACCTGAGGCAAAGCGCGCTTCGCCTCCGGTTTCGAAACGGCGGAGCCCGGCTCGGTCAGCAGCAGCGTCACGACCAGCGGCACGATGAAGGTCAGAGCCAGCCCGACCCACTTGATTACCCGGCGGAAAGACAGGCGCATTGTCGCTGCTTCAAAACGCCTTGGCGAGGGAGGCAATCGCCTCGCGCTCCGAATAGGCCACGAGCGCGTTGAGCGCGAGCAGGACAATCGCCGGCACCGGCGATCCGCCGATGACGAACAAGTGCGTGATCACGGCGCCGATCATGATGCAGATCAGCAGCAGCGAGCCGAAGGCCGCCTTTCGTGGAAGCAGCAGCAGGATTGCCCCGACGATCTCGAGACTGCCGGTCAAATAGCGAAACCACTGGCCGAGCCCAATGTGGTGAAACTCGTCCACCATCATCGGCACGCCGTAGAGCTTGACGCCTCCGGCCCCCAAAAACGCCAGCGCCAGCAATCCTCTGACAATCCACACGCCAACATGGGTCCAACGGCGCCCGGCAGGCACAGCAACGTCCGACATTGAATACTCCCGAAATGTTGAGAAGCAGTCCCCAGGTGTCCAAGAGTTAAGGCGCCCAAGGCTTTCAAAATCAAAATTCGGTACTAAGATGAAATTGACAAGTAGGATGATTTTTCTAGTGTAGTATGAAAAAGCAGACCAATGAAGACAACGTGGAGGAATGCCCCTCCGAGCGGGCCAGGCAGCAGCTTCACCGCGCGCTTCGCCTGCTCTCCGGCAAATGGAAGGGCGAAATCCTCTGGCAGTTGGTCGAGGGCAAGCAGCGTTTCGGCCAATTGCGGCGCGCCATTCCCGACGTGACGCAGCACATGCTGACCACACAATTGCGCGATCTCGAAAACGAGGGCTTGGTGAAGCGTACCGTGTTCGCCGAAGTGCCGCCCCGCGTCGAATATGAGATGACACCCGCGGCAAAGGCCCTGAGACCTGTGTTCGAAGAGCTGTCCCGCTGGGCCAATGCGCATGGCAGACTGGATTCCAATCCGGATCTCGCGGATGCGGCCGGCAAAGGACATGACAAACAGCCGTGAAAGAGACCTCCCCTTTTGCGGCGGTCATGACTATCTTTCATTGCCGTCGTCCCTGCGAACGCAGGAACCCATAACCACAGATGTCCGCGACGTAATGTGAACTCGACGACATCTGCGCATACGATACCGGCGCTTGTGGTTATGGGTCGCTCGCGTTCGCGACAAGCATTTGTGTTGATCGGAGCCTGCATGACCAACCTCGCCACCACCTCCCTGCTCGACCGCGCCAATCTCGACCGCGATACCGTCAGACGCGAGATCACGCGGGGCCTTTTGGGCGCCGACGACGGCGAGTTGTTTCTGGAATACGGCCAGACCGAAGCGCTCGGCTTCGACAATGGGCGCTTGAAGCAAGCGACCTACGACACCTCGCAGGGATTTGGCCTGCGCGCGGTGAAGGACGACGCGGTCGGCTACGCGCATTCCTCCGACGTATCGCTGCCGGCGCTGATCCGCGCCGCCGATGCAGTCGCCGCGGTGCGCGGCGGCTACAGCGGCAATTTTGCCGCTGCTCCGGCGCATACCAATGTGCGGCTCTATGGCGACGAGAATCCTTTGGATGCGCCGGGGTTCGAAGCCAAAGTCAAGTTGCTGGCAGAGATCGATGCCTATGTCCGCGACAAGGATCCGCGGGTGCGGCAGGCCTCCATCAGCCTGGGCGCCACCTGGCAGGTGGTGGAAATTTTGCGGCCTGACGGCGAAAGCTATCGCGACATCCGCCCACTGGTGCGCGTAAATATTTCCGTGGTCGCCGGACAAGGCGACCGGCAGGAAAGCGGCAGCAAGGGTTATGGCGGCCGCGAGGGCTATGCGCGCTTCATCGAAACCAAGGCGTGGCGCGAGGCTGCCGACGGCGCGATCCGCGAGGCGCTGGTCAATCTGGAATCGGTGCCTGCACCCGCGGGCGAAATGGACGTGGTGCTGGGCGCCGGCTGGCCCGGCGTGATGCTGCATGAAGCGGTCGGCCATGGCCTCGAAGGCGACTTCAACCGCAAGCAGACTTCCGCTTTCGCAGGACTGATGGGCAAGCAGGTCGCGGCCAAGGGCGTCACCGTCGTCGACGACGGCACCATCGCCTCGCGGCGTGGTTCGCTCTCGATTGACGACGAGGGCACGCCGACCAACCGCACTGTGCTGATCGAGGACGGCATTCTGGTCGGCTACATGCAGGACCGCCAGAACGCGCGGCTGATGAACATGAAGCCGACCGGAAATGGCCGCCGCCAGAGCTACGCCCATGTTCCGATGCCGCGCATGACCAACACCTACATGCTGGCCGGCGATCGCGATCCGGCGGAAATCATCGCTTCGGTGAAGAACGGCGTTTATGCCGCGAATTTCGGCGGCGGCCAGGTCGACATCACCTCGGGCAAATATGTGTTCCAGTGCACCGAGGCTTACAAGATAGAGAACGGCAAGCTCGGCGCGCCCCTGAAGGGCGCGATGCTGATCGGCAACGGGCCGACCGACCTGCACCGCATCACCATGGTCGGCAACGATCTGGCGCTCGATACCGGCATCGGCACCTGCGGCAAGAACGGCCAGGGCGTGCCGGTCGGCGTCGGCCAGCCGACGCTGCGGATGGAAAGGATCACGGTCGGGGGAACGGGCTAGTGAGCGACGAGAAACTGGCAGGTGATCAGAAGGACACTCCTCTCGGCAAGGTAGCGAACTGGCGCGCCCAGGCGGTGCAACTGGCGGCGATCGTTGCCGTCGTCTTCATCGCCAAGGGCGCGCTGGCCGAGCCGTTTTACGTGCCGTCCGGCTCGATGGAGCCGACGCTTCTGATCGGCGACGCGCTGCTCGCCTCGAAATATCCTTACGGCTACGGCGCGGCGTCGCTGCCGATCCAGATCACGCTGCCCGAGACCGGCCGCCTGTTCGGCGAAACGCCCAAGCGCGGCGACGTCGTCGTGTTCCGCTGGCCGGGCGACCGCTCGCAGGCCTGGGTCAAGCGCGTGGTGGGATTGCCGGGCGACCGCATCCAGTTGCGGCAGGGCCAGCTCTTCATCAACGACCATGCCGCGACGTTGAAGCCGGACGGCGTGGCGCAGGCCGAAGACGATCGCGGCAAAACCGAACGGGCCTATCGCTTCGTCGAGACGCTGCCGAACGGCGTCAGCCACGCCATCTTCAAGATGCGCGACAACGGAAGGCTCGACAACACCCCCGAGGTGACGGTGCCGCCGGGCCAGCTGTTCGTGCTCGGCGACAACAGGGACAATTCCGCCGACAGCCGCGTCTCCGTGCGCGACGGCGGCGTGGGACTGTTGCCGATCGACAATCTGATCGGCCGCGCCGATGCCGTGGTCGGCTCCTGGGATCTCGGCATGCGCAACCAGCCGGTATGGACCTGGCCGTCGGGTTTCCGGCTGGCGCGGTTTTTTACGTCCGTGCATTGAGCGCGTAGAAGTAGGGTGGGCAAAGGCGCATTTGCGCCGTGCCCACCATCTCGCCAGCGATCAAGCTTAATGGTGGGCACGCTTCCGCCTTCGCTCTTCGAGCTACGGCGGACAAGTCGCTTTGCCCACCCTACGGCGCCAACCATGACCTTCGACGACGTCCGAAAAATCGCGCTGGCCTGGCCGCAGGTCGACGACGGCACCTCCTACGGCACGCCGGCCTTGAAGGTGCGCAAAAAGATGCTCGTGCGGCTGAAGGAGGACGGCGACAGCCTGGTGATGCCGGGCGTGCCAAGGGATGAGCGCGAGATGCTGGTGGAAAGCCGCCGGCCGAAGTCATTTTACTTCACCGATCACTACCGCGATTATCCGATCGTGCTGATCCGCCTCTCGAAGGCCAACCGCGCCACCGTCGAGCCGCTGTTGCGCCGGCACTGGCGCACGCTGGCGTCGAAGAGGGCGGTGAAGGAATTCGACGCGAACTTGTAGGGTGGGCAAAGGCGCACTTGCGCCGTGCCCACCACTACGGTCAGACCTCATCCTGAGGAGCGCGGAACGCGCGTCTCGAAGGATGAATGGCACCAGCGGGGCCACATGGTTCGAGACGGCGCTAAAGCGCCTCCTCACCATGAGGGTTTCAAAACGTTGCAGGCGGCCTTCATGAATCAAGCCGAATTCCTCACCGCCGCATTACAAAATCCCATCAACGAAATCATCACCGAGGAACTGTTTCGACTGTCACTGCCGGACGCCTGGCTGGTCTCCGGCTGTCTCGTGCAGACGGTGTGGAACGTGCTGACCAAGCGCGCGGTCGACTACGGCATCAACGATTACGACGTGTTCTATTTCGATCCCGATACGTCCTGGGAAGCCGAGGATGGCGTGATACGCACGCTGGCGCAGCGGTTTTCAAGCCGCGGCATCGGGGTCGAGGCGCGCAACCAGGCGCGCGTGCATCTCTGGTACCCGGAGAAACATCGCCTGCCCTACCCGCCGTTGCGTTGCTCGACCGATGGCATCGATCGTTTTCTGACCAAGAACACCCAGATCGGAATCCGGCGCACGCGGGATGGGTATGAGGTTTACGCGCCGAATGGTTTTGACGATGTCGCCGGGATGATCGCGCGGCCCAACCCGGGACCGAATTTTTCGGTCGCGAATTATGAGGCCAAGGCTGCGCGCTGGAAGGGGCTGTGGCCGGAGCTCACGGTGTTGCCGGCGGATGCACCGTAACAATCATCGTCGTCCCTTGCGCACGCAGGGACAACGGCGGTGGATGCGGCGCTACCTCACCACGCCTGACGTAAACCCCGCCTTCCTTCGCGGCGGCTTGATGTCCTTCTTCAGGAAGCAATGGGCGTCCTTGCCGGCGTAGCCGGGGCGCGCGTAGGTCCAGGCCCGGCATTTGTTGTCGGCGGCGCAGGCGGCCTTGCAGACGTCATCGCCGTCGCCGTCCTTGAGGTCGAAATTCTTGTAATCGCCGCCGACGCGGTCGATTGAGGTTTCAACGCTGTCATTGCGGCGCTCGACCACGCCGGCGCCACGCACGCCAGAAACGCAGCAATCGCCGCTCTTGACTCGAGGCGGCACGCTGCCCTTCAGCCAGCAGACCGCGCCCTTGATCAAGCCGGTCGGATAGTTGAAGCTCCAGGCGCGGCAGCGCCGATCGCGCTCGCAGATCAGCGCGCATTCCGCCGGATCGCCCGAGACCACGGGCGCGCTGAGATAATCGCCGCCGGGACGGTCGAAATTGGCCTGCGCCAGCGCCGGGCGCGCGCATACGGCCGCCGCCAAAAAGGCGAGCGCCACCACACACGCCCTGAGCAGGCGAACAGTCTCCATCTGCGGTTGCTTTCGAATGCGCGTTGCCAGCGTGGGATGACTTTCCTCGAAAGGTCGTCCCGCCCTCAGCCCGTTGATTCAGCATGATTTTCGAAAGACCGGCAGGCGGTCGTTCGGATCATGCTGGATCGGCCGTCATTTGAGCGCCATCAACCTGTACGGCGGATGAACGGCCCGAAGAGGCAACCCGTTTAATCAGAACGCGTATTCCTGATAGACGGGCTCCACGGAACCACCCCAATCGCCGTTGAATTTATCCAGCATCTCTTCCGCCGGCGTGCGGCCCGCTTCGAGGATGCGCTCCAGCGGTTCGAGGTGGCGGCTCTCGTCGCGGCCGGAATGGTCGACGCGGTTGCGCCGCCGCAAGCCCGCATACGACAGCTTCAGGCATTCCTTCGCGATCTCGAACAGATAGCGGTCCTTGATCCTGGCCTTGAAGCCAAAGCGCGGGACGTCATCGCGCAACGCCTGACGCTCCGCGGCGGTCCAGTGGCTGACCAGATCCCAGGCCGCGTCGAGGCTGTCATTGTCGTATAACAGGCCGACCCAGAACGCCGGCAGCGCCGGCAGGCGGCCCCACGGCACGCCATCGGCGCCGCGCATTTCCAGATAACGCTTCAGGCGGACTTCCGGGAAGATCGTCGACAGATGATTGGCCCAATCTGATATCGTCGGGCGCTGGCCGGGCAACGAATTGTTGCGGCCCTCGAAGAAGGCGCGGAACGACGAGCCGGCGACATCGATATAGGTTTCGCCGCGCTTGACGAAGTACATGGGAACATCGAGCGCGTAGTCGACCCAGCGCTCGAATCCCATGCCGTCCTCGAATACCCACGGCAACATGCCGGCGCGCGCATTATCGGTGTCGCGCCAGATCTCGGAGCGGAACGACAGGAAGCCGTTGGGCTTGCCCTCGGTGAACGGCGAATTGGCAAACAAAGCGGTCGCCACCGGCTGCAGCGCGATCGACACCCGCAGCTTCTTGACCATGTCGGCTTCGGAGGAGAAGTCGAGATTGGTCTGCACTGTACAGGTCCGGTACATCATGTCGATGCCGTATTGGCCGACCTTCGGCATGTAGTTGGTCATGATCTTGTAGCGGCCCTTGGGCATCACCGGGATCTGCGACCGCGACCAGGACGGCGTCATGCCGAGCCCGAGGAAGCCGATGCCCAACGGCGTCGCGATCTCGCGGACCTGCGCCAGGTGCGCCATCAACTCGGACTGGGTCTGGTGCACGTTCTCGAGCGGGGCGCCCGACAATTCGAACTGCCCGCCCGGCTCCAGCGAGATCGCGCCGCCCCCGGTGACATCATACAGCCCGATGATGTTGCCGTTCTCCATGATCGGCTCCCAGCCGAGCAAAAGCTGCATGCCTTCGAGCAGCGCGCCGATGCCGCGCGCGCCTTCATACGGCACGGGCTGGCGGCCCTCCAGCGTGAACGGGGTCTTCTCATGCTCGGTGCCGATGCGGAACTCGGACGGCGGCTTGATGCCGGCCTCGAACCACGCGACGAGTTCGTCACGCGATTGCAGCGGCGTCATATCGATCTGGTCACGCGCCATGAAAAAATCCGGATATCTGGCGATTCGACCGAACGCGCCGTGTGGCTGAAGGGGTGCGGACGGCGGCGTCCGCACCAACGAAACGTATCAAAGATGTCATCGCGCCGACACGCCGTCGCGGGCAGCGGCCGCCTTGACGTCGGAGCACGAACAGCCCAGCCGGTCGAGCAGACCGCAAAGCTTCATGGCGTCGGCATCGGACAGTTTGGAGCCGACGTGCTTTTCGATCGCCGCAGAATAGGCGCCCCACATCTTCTTCTGCAACTCGCGCCCGGCTTCGGTGATCTCCACGAACTGGCCGCGCTTGTCGATCTTGCATTCGCGCCGCGCCGCCAAGCCCTCGTCCACCAGGCGGTCGATCAGCCGCGAGGTGGAATATTGCGGGATCAGCATCTGCTTTTCCAGCTCTACCGGGCGCATCTCGCCGGACGGGGCGCGCGACAGTTCCAATAGCGCATCATACCAGGCCAGCGGCGGAAAGCCCGCCTTCTTCAAATCCTGTTCGACGGCATCGAGCACCCGGCTCTGCACCCGCATCAGGCGGATCCAGGCGGCGGTCGCCTCGGTCGATGGTTTGCGTTTCATAGCCTAATCCGTGTCTGTCACACATCAGTGTACCGCACTAAATGCATCTGCATCAATCTTGACTATTCCATGCAGATGCATTTAGTCATCCCGCCAATAATATCGAGGGAAGGAAAAATCCAATGAAACTGTATTATTCCCCGGGCGCCTGTTCGCTGTCCCCCCATATCGCGCTTCTCGAGGCCGGTCTGCCCTACGACCTGGTCAAGGTCGACCTGCGCGCCAAGAAGCTGGAGAATGGTGACGACTTTTTGAAGGTCAACCCGAAGGGCCAGGTGCCGGTGCTGGCGCTTGATAGCGGCGAGCTGGTGACCGAAGGCCCGATCATCGTCCAGATGATCGCCGACAAGGCAGGCAAGAACCTGGCGCCGCCCCGCGATTCGGACGAGCGCTACAAGCTGCTGGAATGGCTGAACTACATCACGACCGAGCTGCACAAGAATCTCGGACCGATGTTCTCACCTCTGCTCGCCGACGACGCCAAGGCCTTCTTCAAGGACCGCGTCATGGGCAAGTTCAAGTACCTGGAAATGGCGCTGGCCGACCGCGACTACGTGATGGGCAAGCAATTGACCGTGGCCGACGGCTATCTGTTTACCATGCTGATGTGGGCGACCGACCGCTTGAAGTTCGATCTCTCCGATATGCCGAACCTTCTTGCCTACAAGGCCCGCGTCGCTGCGCGCCCGAAGGTGCAGGAGGCGATGACCAAGGAAGGGCTGCTGAAGGCGGCGTGAACATTCAGCACGGGAGTGCGAAAAGGCCGGATCAATGATCCGGCCCTTTTTGTTTGTGTTTGTCATTCCGGGATGGTCCGAAGGACCAGACCCGGAATCTCGAGATTCTCAGGTGCGCAAGTGCGCACCGTAGTTCGATGCTTCGCATCGCCCCGGAATGACGATGAAGAGAACGCCTACGCCGCCTGCTTCTTCGGCGGGAAGCGGCCGTAGAAGGTCTCGCCGCTCGCCGCCATATCTTCGAGGAGCTTCGGCGGGGTGAAGCGCGAGCCGTATTTGGCCTCCAGCTTGTGGCAGAGCTCGACAAACTTCCGCGTGCCCATGAAGTCGATATAGGACAGCGTACCGCCGGTGAACGGCGCGAAGCCGAAGCCCAGGATCGAGCCGACATCGGCCTCGCGCGGGTCGGTGATGACGTGGTCCTCCACTGTGCGCGCGGCCTCCACCGCCTGCACCACCAGGAAGCGCTGCTTCAGTTCCTCGACGTCGATCGTGTCAGGATCGAGCTGCTTCGGCTGCAGCGCGGATAGTCCCGGCCACAGGCTCTTCTGGCCCTTGCCCTTTTCGGGGTAATCGTAAAAGCCCTTGGCATTCTTGCGCCCCAGGCGGCCCTGCTTTTCGACCAGCTCCACCATCAGCTTCTTCTGGTCGGGGTTGATGGCGTTGGGGCCGAGATCGGCCTCGGTCGCCTTGATGACCTTCAGCCCGAGGTCGAGGGCGACTTCATCCGACAGCGACAGCGGACCGACCGGCATGCCGGCCATCTTGGCGCAGTTCTCGATCATCGCCGGCGGCACGCCTTCGAGGAACATCTCGTTGCCTTCGGCGATGTAACGGCCGACGCAACGGTTGGCGTAGAAGCCGCGGGAATCATTTACGACGATCGGTGTCTTGCCGATCACCCTCACATAGTCGAGCGCGGCGGCGAGCGCGACGTCGCCAGTGTTCTTGCCGAGAATGATCTCGACCAGCATCATCTTCTCGACCGGCGAGAAGAAATGGATGCCGATGAACTTGCCCTGCTCCTTGAAGCTTTCGGCCAGCGAGGTGATCGGCAGCGTCGAGGTGTTGGACGCGAAGATCGCGTCGGGCTTGAGATATTGCTGCGCCTTGGCGAAGGTTTCCGCCTTGACCTTGCGGTCCTCGAACACCGCCTCGATGACGAGGTCGCAATCCGCTAGCGCAGCGTAGTCCGCGGTCGGGGTAATGCGCGCCAGCAGCGCGTCACGATCACCTGCCTTGGCGCGGCCCTTGGCGATCTGCTCGTCGATCACCTTCTGCGCATGGGCCTTGCCCTTGTCGGCGCTTTCCTGGTCGCGGTCGATCAGGACGACGTCGAGGCCAGCGCGGGCCGAGACGTAGCCGACGCTGGCGCCCATGAAGCCGGCGCCGATCACGGCGATCTTCTTCACCTTGGTCGGCGGCACGTTCGCAGGCCGCCGCGCGCCCTTGTTCAGCTCCTGCATCGACAGGAACAGGCTGCGGATCATCGCGGCGGCTTCCTTGGAGCGCAGCACTTGCGTGAAGTAGCGCGACTCGACGCGGAGCGCGGCATCGATGGGCAACTGCAGGCCCTCATAGACGCAGCTCATGATGGCGCGCGCCGCCGGATAATTGTCGTAGGTCTCGCGGCGGTAGATCGCATTCCCCGCCGGGAACATCATCATGCCGGCCTTGGAGAACACCGGTCCGCCCGGCAGCTTGAAGCCCTTCTCGTCCCAGGGCGCGACCGCCTTGCCGCCGCCCTTGATCCAGTCCTTGGCCGCCTTGATCAGGTCGGAAGCCGGTACGATGGCGTGGATCAGGTTCAGCGACTTGGCCTTCTCCACGGTGACCGGATCGCCCTTGAGCAGGATCGTCATCGCATCCTGCGGCGGCACCAGACGCGGCACGCGCTGGGTGCCGCCGGCGCCGGGGAACAGGCCGACTTTCACTTCCGGCAGGCCGAGGCGAGTTTTGGGATTTTCAGCCGCAACGCGGTAGTGGCAGGACAGCGTCACCTCAAAGCCGCCGCCGAGCGCCAGCCCGTTGATCGCGGCCGCCCATGGCTTGCCGCAGGTTTCGATGCCGCGCAGCACCAGCGAAAAGCGCCGGCTCTGGTCGAACAGCATCTGGTTGGCGGCAACCTCGCCCTTTTCCTTGAAGACTTTCGCGTATTCCTTGTTCATGCCCTCGAGCATGGAAAGATCGGCACCGGCGCAGAACGCTTCCTTGGCGGAGGTGATGACGACGCCCTTTACCGCGGCGTCCGCCGTAGTCTGTTTCAGGATCTCCTCGAGCTCGGTGGTCGAGGTTTCATCGAGTACGTTCATCGAACGTCCCGGAATGTCCCAGGTGACGAGCGCAATGCCGTCGGCGTCGGTCTCTAGCTTGAAATTCTTGAAGGCCATGTGGTGCTCCCTCGGTGCCGGCAGCCGGTATCAGGCGCGGCGGTTAAGCGGTAATTCGTAGGGTGGGCAAAGCGAAGCGTGCCCACCATTCCCAGCGGAGTGCATGATGGTGGGCACGGCGCAAGAGCGCCTTTGCCCACCCTACGTTCTCAGACTCTTTCGATGATCGTAGCGGTCCCCATGCCGCCGCCGATGCACAGCGTCACCAGCGCGGTCTGTTTGTTGGTGCGCTCCAGCTCGTCGAGCACGGTGCCGAGGATCATGGCGCCCGTCGCGCCGAGCGGATGGCCGAGCGCGATCGCGCCGCCATTGACGTTGATCTTCGCATTATCGATCTCGAACGCCTGCATGTAGCGCAGCACGACGGAAGCAAAGGCTTCGTTGAGTTCGAACAGGTCGATGTCCGACTTCTTCATGCCGGAACGCTCGAACAGTTTTTCGGTGACGTCGACCGGGCCGGTCAGCATCATCGCGGGCTCCGAGCCGATATTGGCGAAGGCGCGGATTTTTGCGCGCGGCTTCAGGCCAAGTTTCGCGCCCGCTTCCTTGCTGCCGAGCAGCACCGCGCCGGCGCCATCGACGATGCCGGAAGAGTTGCCGGCATGGTGGACGTAATTTACGCGCTCGATTTCGGGGTGCGACTGGATCGCGACCGCATCGAAGCCGCCCATCTGCCCGACGACGGTGAACGACGGCTGCAGTTGCGCCAGCGACTGCATGGTCGTGGTCGGGCGCATGTGCTCATCCTTGGCAAGGATAGTGAGGCCGTTGACGTCCTTGACCGGCACCACCGATTTGTTGAAGCGACCCTCGTCCCAGGCCTTGGCGGCGCGCTGCTGGCTCTGCACGGCATAGGCGTCGACGTCGTCGCGCGAAAAGCCGTATTTCGTCGCAATCAAATCGGCCGAGACGCCCTGCGGCATGAAATAGGACGGCACTGCCATCGACGGGTCCATCGGCCAGGCGCCGCCGGACGCGCCGATGCCGACGCGGCTCATCGATTCGGCGCCGCCGCCGATCACGAGTTCATGCTGGCCGGCCATGATCTGGGCGGCGGCAAAATTCACGGCGTCAAGGCCGGAGGCGCAGAACCGGCTGATCTGCACGCCGGGGACGCTTTCGCCGAGGCCCGCCTTCAGCGCCGCGAAGCGCGCGATGTCGCTGCCAGCTTCGCCGACCGGATCGACCACGCCGAGGATGACGTCGTCAACGACGTCTTCGGCGAGGTTGTTGCGTTCCTTCAACGCCTGCAGCGGCACGGTGGCCAGCGCCAGCGCCGTGACCTCGTGGAGCGCGCCATCGGACTTGCCGCGGCCGCGCGGGGTGCGAACGTGATCGTAGATATATGCCTCAGGCATGACGCCCTCCTGGTATGAGGATCATAATATTATAGGCAGATCGAACGGGAAACGGCGAAAAATCAGAACGCTTCCGCCGCTAGTTCCATGGTGGTCGCGCAACCGGACTGAATGCGCGCCAGATGGACGTGGGTTTCCGGCAGCATCCGCTCCATGAAGAAGCGGCCGGTCACCAGTTTGGTCGTCAGATAGGGCGTGGCGCCATCAGCCGCAATCTTGTCCTGCGCCACCTTCGCCATCCGCGCCCACATGTAGCCGAAGGCGACGAGGCCAAACAATTGCATGTAGTCGGTGGCGGCGGCGCCGGCATTGTCGGGCTTGGTCAGCGCGTTCTGCATCAGCCAGCCGGTGGCCTGCTGCAGATGACCCAGCGCGGTCGAGAGCGGCGCGACGAACGGCTTCATCGCCTCATTGCCGCCGTGCTCCTTGGCAAAGCCTGCGACTTCGGCAAAGAAGGCCATCACGGCGCGGCCGCCATTCCGCGGCAGCTTGCGGCCGACCAGGTCGAGCGCCTGGATGCCGTTGGCGCCCTCATAAAGCATGGCGATGCGCGCATCGCGCACGAACTGCTCCATGCCGTGCTCGGCGATATAGCCGTGGCCGCCATACATCTGCTGCGCCAGCACCGCATTGGAGAAGCCGACGTCGGTCATCACGCCCTTCATGACCGGGGTCATCAGGCCCATGTGGTCGTCGGCGGCCTCTCGGTCCTTCGGATCGGAAGAGCGGTGGGCGACGTCGCTCTTCAGCGCGGTCCACACTACCATGGCGCGCGCCGCCTCGTTGAAGGCGCGGATGGTGAGCAGCACGCGGCGAACATCCGGGTGCACGATGATCGGGTCGGCCGGTTTCTCAGGCTCCTTGGCGCCCGTGAGCGAGCGGCCCTGCAGGCGCTCGCGCGCATAGGCGACGGCGTTCTGATAGGCGACTTCGGACTGCGCGAGACCTTGCACGGCGACGCCGAGGCGGGCCTCGTTCATCATCACGAACATGCCCTGCATGCCCTTGTTCTCTTCGCCGATCAGCCAGCCGGTGGCGTTGTCGTAGTTCATCACGCAGGTGGAATTGCCGTGGATGCCCATCTTGTGCTCGATCGAGCCGCAGGACACGCCGTTGCGCTGCCCCAGCGATCCGTCGGCGTTGACGAGGAATTTCGGCACCACGAACAGCGACACGCCCTTGATGCCGGCGGGAGCGCCTTCGATGCGCGCCAGCACCAGATGGATGATGTTCTCGGCGAGGTCATGCTCGCCGGACGAGATGAAGATCTTGGTGCCCGTGATCTTGTAGCTGCCGTCGGCCTGCTTCACCGCCTTGCTGCGCAACAGGCCGAGATCGGTGCCGCATTGCGGCTCGGTGAGGTTCATGGTGCCGGTCCACTGACCCGCCACCATCTTCGGCACGAACATGTTCTTCTGTTCAGGCTTGCCGTGCACCAGAAGCGCAGCCGTCGCGCCCATGGTCAGGCCGCCATACATCGAGAACGCCATGTTGGCCGCGCTCTGGAATTCGGTGACGACCTGGCTCAGCGTCACCGGCAGCCCCTGCCCGCCATATTCCGCCGGCGCCGACAGACCGAGCCAACCGCCTTCGGCCACCTGCTTGAAGGCTTCCTTGAACCCCTTCGGCGTCGTCACCGAGCCGTCGTCACGCCGCTTGCAGCCTTCGAGATCGCCGACACGGTTGAGCGGCTGCAGCACCTCTTCGGAGAGTTTTGCGGCCTCGCCCAAAATCGCCTCGCGCACATCGGCGGAGGCGTCGGTGAAACCGGGCAGATTGTCGTAGCGGTCGATCTGGAACACGTCGTTGAGCAGGAAGGTGACGTCTTCCACGGGGGCTTTGTAGATCGGCATGATGTTCTCCCGGCGGGGCAGGCTTGAAAACTGACGGCGGCGCTTGAGTTGAAACTATGCGGCGCTCCGGAAAGCGACTTTATCCGGTTCGCGATGTCCTAGGGAGTGACCAGGCCCGCAAATATCCCGACAGCCATTGCGACATAAACGGCGCCGGGGATGGTGACGGCCTTGATCTCTCGCCCTTGTCACTGCTTGGCGAGTTGTTCCCCCATCAAGCGGTGCAGCAGATTGATTCCCTTCAGCGGACGCACCATCACCTTGAAGTGCGTGATCTTACCGTCATCGCTGAACGTGATGATGTCGACGCCGTTGATCTTGATGCCCTCGATCTCGTTTTCGAATTCGAGGACCGCGCCATTCGGGCTGCGCCATTCGCCGACATATTTGAAACCCGGGCCGCCCAGCACCTTCTCGGCGCTCGCCAGATATTTGAAAGTGATGTCGCGCCCGCGCTGCGGCGTATGTACGACCGGGCTTTCGAACACCGCATCCGGGTGCAACAGATCCCATAGCGCCGCCGTGTCATGGGACTTCATGTAGCCGTACCACTTGTCGAGGCCGCTCATGGTCATCATGTCTCCTGTGCGGGCGATGACGGGCTGGCGCCGGGGAATGGGCTTCTCCGGAGCTTATGCGCGTTGACGCATATGCAATTTTATGCATAATGTCAAATGACAATGAAAGCCGGAGGCCGGCGTCTTGGCGCTTGGTGACGCGATCCTTGCTTGCCTGACCGAACGTCCGATGACGGGCTACGAGCTCGCCAAGACGTTCGACAACTCGATCGGGTTTTTCTGGAAGGCCGACCACCAGCAGATCTACCGGGAACTCACCAAGCTTCGCGACCGCGGCCACATCCAGGGCCGCGAGGTGGTGCAGTCCGGCAAGCCGAACAAGCTGGTCTATACCCTCACCCCGGAGGGGCGCGCCGCGCTTCGGCACTGGGCTGCGCGGCCGAGCGTTCCGGCTTCGATCAAGGACGACCTCCTGGTGCGGCTCTACGCGCTGGACAGTGTCGACATCGAACCGCTCCGCACCGACCTGATGGCGCGGCTGGAGCACCACCGCGACCGCTTCGCCCGCTACGAACGCCTGCTCAACAAGCGATTCCCTGACGGCACGGCACCGCCGGCCGATGTCGGCAAATTGCTGGGACTTCGCATCGGCCTCGCCCACGAGCGCGCCGTGGCGGAATGGTGCGAAGAGGCGATCGAGGCATTGTCGGCCCTGTCTTCCGGCGTGGAGCGGACCAACGTCGTGCCGATCGAGGACAGCAAGCGCGAAAGCAGCGGCTAACGCCGGCCGATTTGGCCGGCCGGTAACTTTTGGGGCCGTCCGCCCCATTCCTTAACCCCTTCTTTACCGTAACGCGGAAAAGTCGGTTCCGAGGCAGGCGACCCGCGCGAAAATACGATTGTCTCTTCAGTGGGACGCGCGGGGAGGCTGATGGCGCGGGTGGGGCGCCGTAGCGGAACCGGACGAGAGCATGAATTCGCGCGTATCGTGGAGTGTTGACGGCATCGATCCATCGGTCCGCGACAGAGCCGAGGCGGCTGCGCGCCGCGCCGGCATGTCGCTGAACGAATGGCTGAATTCCACCATCGGGGAACCGGCCCCGCCCAGTTTCGGCGCGCCCTCCGGTCAACGGGCGGCGACGCCGGGCCGGCAGATCCCCGACGTGGCCGACATTCACCAGCGGCTGGATTCGATCACAAAGCAGATCGAGCAGATTTCGCGGCCTGCAGCCCGCGGCGAAGCCGCTCATGGCGAGCCGACGGTGGCCCGCCAGCTCAACGAGGCCATTTCGCGCCTCGACGCGCGGCTGTCGCAGATTTCGAATCCCGTGCCGGCTCGTCAGGCCCAGATGCAGGAAAGGCAGCGTCAGACCGATTTGGTCGAGCGTGCCGCGGCCCAGGTCTATCGCCCGGCGCCGCCGCTCAGCCCGGCCTCGATGGATTTTGCGGTCGCCGAAATCGCCGCGCGCCAGAACGAACTCGATGCTCCACCGCCGCGCCAGATGTCGCCGCGCAATGCCGCGCCGACGGCCTCGGCCGCCCAGCCCCATTCTGCGCAGCCCAAATCTGCGCAGCCAATGACGCAGGCCGCGCCTGCGGGGCCGGACTTTTCTTCGCTCGAACGGCACCTGATCAAGATCACGAGCCAGATCGAGGCGCTGCAGCGTCCTGATCATATCGAACAGTCGATTGCGGCGTTCCGCAGCGAGCTTGCCGAAATCCGTCAGGCCATTACCGAGGCGGTGCCGCGCCGGGAGATCGAATCGCTCGAGAACGAGATCCGCTCGCTGTCCCGCCGCATCGACGATAGCCGCCATAATGGCACCGACGGCCAGATGCTGGCCAACATCGAGCGCGCGCTCGGCGAAATCCGCGAAGCATTACGCTCGTTGACGCCGGCCGAGCAGCTCACCGGCTATGACGAGGCGATCCACAATCTCGGCGCCAAGCTCGACCTGATCCTGCGCTCGAACGACGACCCGTCGACGGTACAACAGCTCGAAAGCGCGATCGCGGCGCTGCGCGGAATCGTCTCCAACGTCGCCTCCAACGACGCGCTGGCCCGGCTCGCCGACGACGTACATACGCTGTCGGCCAAGGTCGACCAGCTTTCCCGCTTTGACGGTAACAGCGATGCGTTCGGTATTCTCGAACAGCGCCTGGCCGCGCTGACCTCGACGCTGGAATCCCGACAGCCGCCGGCCGCGAGCGAGACTTCGGAATATGTCGAGAACGCGCTGCGCTCGCTGTCGGAACGGCTCGACCGCATTCCGGCCGGCGACGACAATGCGTCGGCATTTGCCCATCTCGAACAACGCGTCTCGTATCTCTTGGAGCGCCTGGAAGCCTCCAACGATCGTTCCGCCGCCGCACCCACCATCGACCTCGGACGGGTCGAGGAAGGCCTGCACGACATTCTGCGTTCTCTCGAACGCCAGCACGCCAGCCTGGTCGCGCTCGCCGATTCCACCCGCAATTCCGGCGGTGCATCGCAGCCGGCGGACTCGGGCATCGTCGATCTGGTCAAGCGCGAACTGTCCGACATCCGCTTCAGCCAGTCGGAAACCGACCGCCGCACACAGGACTCGCTGGAGACCGTTAACAATACGCTCGGCCATGTGGTCGATCGCCTGTCGATGATCGAAGGCGATCTGCGCGAGGTTCGCGGTGCGCCGGCGACCTCCGCCGCTTCGCCTGCAACGGCCGAAACGCGCGAGGAAGCGCCCCGCCCGACCACGCCGCTGATGACCTATCCGCAGCAAACGAAGCCGGAATTGCCCAACCCTGCCGCGCTGCAGGGGAATGCTCCGGAGCCCTTTGCCGCCGCCCCGCGCGAATTCCACGCCGTGCAGCCGGCCGCGCCGGTTGCGCCGCCACTACCACCGCGCGCGATCAGCGAAATCCTGGAGCCGCACGCGGCCGCACCGCGCACCGCGATCGCGCCGGAATTGCCGCCGGATCACCCGCTCGAGCCCGGCACGCGGCCGCCACCGCGTGCCGCGTCGCCATCGGAACGGATCGCCGCGTCCGAAAACGCGATCAGCGAGATTGCTTCCGCACCGAAGGAGCCGGTCAGTTCGTCGAGCTTCATTGCCGCCGCGCGCCGCGCCGCGCAGGCCGCAGCCGCCGCGCCCCCGCCTGAGAAAGCCGGGCGTTCGGCTGCGAAGGCCGCATCGAAGGACAAGGGCGGCGACAAGGCCAAGGCGGACGACAAGAACGCCTCGAACATTTCCTCCAAGATCCGTTCGCTGCTGGTCGGGGCGAGCGTGGTCGTGATCGTGCTCGGCACCTTCAAGATGGCGATGACGCTGCTCGATACCGGCAGCGGGCTGCATCTGCCTATGATGGAACAGTCCAGCGAGCCGGCCCCACCGGCGCACGCCCCCGCAGCCTCGGAGAGCAGCGCCAGGCCCGCGCCCGCAATGCCCGCGCCGCAGGCGCCCTCGATGATCTCGCCGACGCCGGTCGAGAAGCAATCGAACAATTCTTCCGCACCGAACACACTGGACAGCGCGCGGGTCGCAGCTCCGCCGCAGGCCACGGCATCCCCGGTTACTGCCAGCGATATCACTGGAGCGATCCAGGCGATGCCGGCCAGCGGCGGCAAGCTTGCGATGATCGCGGTGCCGCCGAGCGAGCGGTTGCCTGATGGCATCGGCGGGCCCGTGCTGCGCGCCGCCGCGCTGAAGGGCGACCCGGCCGCGGCTTACGAGGTCGGCGTGCGCTTTGCCGAAGGCAAGGGCGTCGCCCCGAACCTCGACGAGGCCGCCAAATGGTACGACCGCGCGGCGCAGGCCGGCGTGGTGCCCGCCCTGTTCCGGCTCGGCACCTTCTACGAGAAGGGCATGAGCGTGAAAAAGGACCTGGATATCGCGCGGCGCTACTACCTGCAGGCGGCCGAGCGCGGCAGCGCCAAGGCGATGCATAATCTGGCCGTGCTCGACGCCGATGGCGGCGGCAAGGGTGCCAACTACAAGAGCGCTTCGACCTGGTTCCGCAAAGCCGCCGATCGCGGCGTCGCCGACAGCCAGTTCAACCTCGGCATCCTCTATGCCCGCGGCATCGGCGTCGAACAGAACCTCGCCGAATCCTTCAAATGGTTCAGCCTCGCAGCCGCCCAAGGCGATGCAGATGCCGGCCGCAAGCGCGACGATGTTGCCAAGCGCCTCGACGCCCAGTCGCTGGCAGCGGCCAAGCTTGCGATCCAGACCTTCACCGTGGAGCCGCAGCCCGACGAGGCCGTTAACGTGGCGTCACCCGCCGGCGGCTGGGATTCGGCCCCCGCACCGGCCACGGGCAAGCCCGCCGCCAAACCGGCTGCGACCAAGCGCACCGCCGCCGTTCACTAAGCGCTTACCGCCGGCATCGCTGCCATATCCTCGGCCACAAATTCGTATTAGTGCTTCTGGTCAGCCTGATCCTGAACGGGTCCGGCCTGCAAAGAGGATCGATTGTCAGCCGACGACAGCCAGCACGGGGAAAATCGCCTCCGCCGCTCGCCGACAGGCCCTGCGGTTGCGCCACCGCGCCTCCCGCCCGGTCAGGCCCCGGCGCCGCCGCCCCAGCCACCCCGGCGCCAATGGCAGTTTTGGACGGTGGCTATCTTCATCCTGCTGGTTGCCGGCGTCTGCATTCGCGCCTACCGGGACCTGTCGCAGCCGGAGGCTTGGCACTACTGGAAGGACCAGTACGTCTCGCCAAGCCTGACATCCCAGGTGATCGATACGCTACATCTCGACGGCTCGAGCCGGGGCCGCCGCGCCCTGTTCGTCAGCGGCACGATCGGCCCCGCCGCGGCGAGCTGGTTTCGCAGCAGGCTGGACCAGGCCAATCTCGCGGCAGGTGACATCGTTTTGTTGGCCTCCCCCGGTGGTGATTTGAACCAGGCCGTGATCATGGGCGAGATCATCCGATCGCGGGCGCTAGCGACCGCAGTCGGCAGCGCCGACGCTGCGGGCCGCATCAAGCCCGGTTATTGTGCCAGCGCCTGCGTGCTGGCCTATGCCGGAGGCAAGGCCCGCTACGGCGTATTGGGCTCGGCATTGGGCGTTCATCGGTTTGTCACGACCAGGCCCTTGGGCGATCCTGTCGCAGAGGCCCAGCGGATATCCGGCGCGGTGTTGGGCTACATGACCAAAATGGGGGTTTCATCCTCGATCGTGGAAGCGATGTCCGAGACCAGGGACATTCGCTGGCTCAGCCCCAAGCAGGCGCTGGCGATGAACCTCGTCACCGACCCGCTCGGAACGCCCTGAGCCGGCCGAGTGCCGGTCCCACGAACCGACTGCTTTCCGGATTTTGTAACAGCGTTTCAACGTCCTGAGACACGCGCGCGTACGGCAAAAATTTGCCTTGCCGGGCATTTTTAGTCCCTCACGCTGCCGAATTCAGTTATGCAAAGGCGCGGGAACCGGCCCTGCGCACGCAAAGGTGCATGCGCGAACCGGATTCCACTGCCGGCAAATACAAGAGAAACCATGCCCTGAGCGGCCCCTCGGCCGTCTCTTGCGGCAAAGCTACAAAAGCAGACGCGCGTGCAGCTCTACCTCCCGATCGCCGACATTCCGGTCAATGTTTTCCTCATCCTGGCGATGGGCGCGGCGGTTGGGTTCGTCTCCGGCATGTTCGGGATCGGCGGCGGCTTCCTGATGACGCCGCTGTTGATCTTCGTCGGCATTGCGCCCGCGGTCGCGGTCGCCTCGGTCGCCAGCCACATCGCGGCGTCCTCGTTCTCCGGCGCGATCTCCTACTGGCGGCGGCGCGCCATCGATCCGGTCCTGGCGGTGGTGCTGCTGAGCGGCGGCAGTTTGGGCACGGCGCTAGGGGTCTGGACCTTCACGCTGCTGCGCTCGCTCGGTCAGCTCGATCTCATGATCGCGACGTCTTACGTGATCCTGCTGACCACCGTCGGCGCCCTGATGTTCTGGGAAGGCCTGCGGGCGCTGCTAAGGGCCCGCCGGGGCGGTCCGGTCACCACGCGCCGCCCGGGCAGCCATGTCTGGATTCATGGCCTGCCGTTGAAGATGCGCTTCAAGCGCTCGAAAATCTATCTGTCCGTCATTCCGGTCGTCGTGATCGGGCTGGTCATCGGCTTCATCGGCGCCGTGATGGGGATCGGCGGCGGTTTCATCCTGGTGCCGCTGTTGATCTATGTGCTGCGGGTGCCGACCTCGACCGTGATCGGCACCTCGATGGTGCTCACCCTGGTCACGATGGTGTTCGCCACCATGCTGCATGCCGTGACCAATCATCTGGTCGATGCGGTGCTGGCGCTGATCCTGATGGTCGGCGGCGTCACCGGGGCCCAGTTTGGCGCCCGCGCGGGGCAGAAAATCCGCGGCGAGCATTTGCGGCTGCTGCTCGGTCTGTTGGTGCTCGCCGTCGGAGTCCGTTTTGCCGTCGAGCTGGTGATCCGGCCTGAGGATCTCTTCACCATCCGCGAGACGGGGGGCACCGGATGATCGTGCGCGCTCCGCTCATCCTCGCAAGCCTTGCGCTGGGCGCCGTGCTCGCGGCATCGCCCGCGCAGGCGGAGCGGCTGATCGTGTCTGTATCGAACCATCGCGTCACCGTGACGCCGAACTATTCCGGCGAGGAGCTGGTGCTGTTCGGTTCGGTCGAGAAGGACGCCACCACGCCGGCCAATCGCAGCTACGATCTCGTGGTGACAGTTGCCGGCCCGCGCGCCGACATGGTGACGCGCCGCAAGGAGCGCCGGTTCGGGATCTGGATCAACACCGACTCCCGGCAGTTCCTCCAAGTGCCGACCTATCTGGCGCTGTTTTCCAACCGCCCGTTCGACGCCATCGCCTCGCCCGAGGTGCAGCGGCGGCAGCAGCTCGGGCTGAACAACGTGCTGCTCACCCAGCGCGTCGGGCCCGACTATGCCGACGTTGTGCCGGACGATGCGTTCCGCAGTGCGTTCGTGCGGCTGCGCAAGCAGCACGGCCTCTATCGCGAGGAGACCTCGGCGGTGACGTTCCTGACGCCGACACTGTTCCGCACCGGCATTCCGCTGCCTGCGGAAGTGCCGATCGGTCTCTATAATGTCGAGATCAAGCTGTTCGCCGAAGGCGCGCTGATGGCCAAGACCGACACTGCGTTTGAAATCGTGAAAGTCGGCTTTGAACAGTTCGTCGCGACTACCGCCCGCCAGAACGGGTTTGTCTATGGGCTCGTCACGGCGTTCATGGCGCTGATGACGGGATGGATGGCGTCGATCGTGTTCCGGAAGGATTGAGGGCGTTCCCCGGATGCAGCGCAGCACGAAGTGATGCACTGCTGGTCCGGGGTCCATCGCAGGTGGGTCCCGGCTCTGCGGCGCATCGCTTTGCGATGCACCGCGTCGGGGACACGATCAAGACTTCCCGGCAAAAAACCCCACCCCCATCGCGACGACGCTGAGCAGCATCGCCGCGGTGGACAGCCATCCAAGCCAATAGAGCGGGCCCTTGATGACGTAGCGGTCCATCACGTCCCTGCGGCGGGCCATGAGCATCAGCAGCACCATCACCGGCACGGCGAGCACGCCGTTGATGACCGCGCTCCAGTACAGCGCCGAGATCGGGTTGATCGGCGTGAAGTTCAACGCGATGCCGATGCCAGCCGAGAGCGCCAGCACCGCGTAGAACGCGGCGGCGGCCTTTGGCTTGCGCGCGAGCCCGACCGGCCATCGCCGTCCCTCCCCGACGGCATAGGCGGCGGCGCCGGCGAGCACCGGAATTGCCAGCAATCCGGTGCCGACGATGCCGAGCGCAAAAATCGTTTCAGCGAATGCGCCGGCGATCGGACGCAGGGCTTCGGCCGCGTCCGCCGAGCTCTGGATATCGGTCTTGCCGGCCGCATGCAGCGCCGCCGCGGCGGTTACGATGATCGACAATGCGATCAGGTTGGAGAACGCCATACCGACGATGGTGTCGGCGCGAATGCGATTGAATTCCTTCTGCGCGCCGTAATGCCTTTCGACCAGCGGCCGCTTCGCCTTGTCGACGCGCTGGTCCTCGGCTTCCTGCGAGGCCTGCCAGAAGAACAGATAGGGCGAGATCGTGGTGCCGAAGATGGCGACGATGGTGGTCAAATATTCGACACTCCAGGTCGGGCGCGGAACGAGAATGCTGGCAAGCGCGTCGCTCCACGAAACTTTTGCAAAGGCGAGCGCGGCAACGTAAGCGAACAGGCTGAGCGTCAGCCATTTCAGCACCGACACGTAGCGTTTGTAATCGAGGAAGATCTGCGCCGCGACCGAGGTCACGCCGAACAGCAATACATAGAAGATGCTGTGGCCGCCGATCAGCAGTTTGGTGGCGTCCGCCATGGCGCCGAGATCGGCGCCGATGTTGATGGTGTTGGCGATGAACAACAGCGCCACCACCACGCTGAGCAACCATGGCGAATAATGCCGGCTCACATTGCCCGCGATACCATGCCCGGTGACGCGGCCGACGCGTGCGGAGATTTCCTGGATCGCCGCCATCAGCGGAAACGTCAGCAGCATGGTCCAGCCGATGCCGTAACCGAGCTGTGCGCCTGCCTGGCTATAGGTGCCGATTCCCGATGGGTCGTCGTCGGACGCGCCGGTGATCAGGCCCGGCCCGAGCGCTCTCAGCGCATCACGGAAGTGAAGCGGCCGATGCGCCCTGTGCGCGTGGCGCTTCCGATGCGGCTTGTTGCGAACTGACATGCCAAGTGTCCAGCCCCGGCGACAACGTATCTGGCGGGAACAGGTTCCGGACCACGAGCTTGTCTGTTGCCTTCTGGTGGTCCGTCACGCGGCGCCTAGCGGCTCGATAACCGTTGCCACCCCCGGCTCCAGAATCCGCAAACGCGGTCCAAACCCCAGCGTGTCGAAGGTGGCGCGCAGATCGTCCGCACTCTGGCGGAAATGTTTCCACCCATCCGTATGTACGGGCACGATCACCGCATCCGGAAACGCGCGCGCGGTTTCGATCGTATCGTTGGTGTCCATCGTGATGTGGAAGGGGCCGCGGGTTTGCGCCGCGCCCGCGAACGGCAGCACCACGCCGGCCTTGAACCGCTTCGCCACTTCGGCAACGCCGTCGTACCAGACGGTGTCGCCACTGATGTAGATCGGACGGCTGCCCGGCCTGCTCGACGAAACCACGAAGCCGATCACGTCGCCCGCCAGCGGTTCGATTCCCGCCGGGCCGTGACGCGCCGGCGTCGCGGTGATGGTCAGCGAATGACCGTTCCTGCCGGTCAGTTCGGTCGACGCCCACGGCGCAAACCCTTCGGCATGGCCGCCGAGCCGTTTGGCGCCGACCTCCGTCGTCAGCACGCGCTTGGCGGATTTGAGAAAAGCGCGCCCCGAATGGTCGAGATTGTCCGAATGCTGGTCGTGGCTGAGCAGCACGGCATCGACCTCGCCGATATCATGCGCGCTGACGGCGGGACCGACCAGTTTTTCCAGTTTCACGTGCGGCAGTTGATAGGCACCGGGCTCATCGAAGGTCGGATCGGTCAGTAGCCGGAAGCCGTCGACTTCGATGAGCGCCGTCGGGCCGCCGATCAGGGTGATGGTAACTGTCATTGACTTGCTCCTTGCGAAGATTGACCGGCTACTACTGCGGGACGGGTCACCAGATAAATGCCAAGCGCTACGGGAACGATGCCGAGCAGGTCGCGCAATTCCATGTGCTCGCCGAGCACGAGGAAGGCGAACAGCATGGCGAGCGGCGGCATCAGGAAGTGATAGGCGCTCGCGGCCGTCGCGCCGCAGACCTTCAAGAGGTGAAACCAGAGCAGGTAAGCCAGGATCGATCCGCCGAGCACGAGGAAAGCGAACGCGCCGGCGAGCCGCGCGCTCGGCACGATGTCACCGACACTGGAGAGCGTGAACGCAAACGGCAGCAGCACGACGCCCGCGGCGAGATTCTGCACGCCATTGCCGACCCAGAGGCTGCCCTTCGGCGCCAGCACCTTGAACAGGATGGTGCCGACGACGATCGAGACCAGCGACGCGAGTGTGAACAGGATGCCGTGAAAGCTATCCGTGCCGACCGACATGCGGTGCCAGACGATGAAGGCGACGCCGGAGATGCCGAGCAAAAGTCCCGCCACCTTGCGCCAGGTCAGCGCCTCGCCGAGAAACAACGCCGCAAGCACAGCAGTGAAAACCGGATTGGCGCTGACAATCAGGCCGCCGAGGCCGGCCGATACCGTCTGCAACCCGGTGTAGCCGAGACCGAGATAGAGCGCGTTGTTGGCGACGCCAAGAATCGCGAAGATTCCGGCGTCGCGCCAGGTCAGCGAGGACCACGCCTCGCCACGCAGCGCCGTGATGCCGAGGATGAGGACTCCCGCGAGCGAAAATCGCGCTGTGAGCAGGATCAGCGGTGGGCAGTCGGTGACGCCGACCTTGCCGGCGACGAAGGCAAAGCTCCAGAGCAGACAGAACAGGCCGATATAGAGCGGTAACAGATTGAAGCCGGCGCGGGGGACCGCGACCGAAGGGGCGAGCGACATGGATAGTCTCCTTCGCCTATGATCTAGGGCTGCGCTTTGATATTTGGAAATTAAATGATAAACTGGCGATCAGTGGATTTATAAATGGAGCATTCACATGCTCGATCTGGAGCTGCTGCGCAGTTTCGTGTCTGTCATCGATGCCGGCGGCTTTACCCGCGCCGGCGAGCGGGTCCACCGCACGCAATCGACTGTCAGCCAGCAGATCAAGCGTCTGGAAGACGATTTCGGCCAGCCGCTGTTGAACCGCAACGGCAAGGACGTGACGCCGACGGAGGCCGGCGAGCGGCTGCTTTCCTATGCGCGGCGGCTGTTGTCGCTCGCCGAGGAAGCCCGCGACGTGGTGGCGCGGCCGGAAAGCGAGGGCGCGATCAAGCTCGGCATCCCTGAGGATTTCGCCGCCTATCGTCTCGCCAAGCTGCTGGCGACATTTGCGCGGTCACGGCCGGGCCTGCGGCTCGATGTGCGTGCCGACCAGAGCACGTCTCTCAGGCGCGACATCGAACGCGGCGATCTCGATCTGGCGCTGCTCAAGCGCGACGCCGGCGAGAAAGGCGCGATCGCGGTGTGGCCGGAGAAAGTTCATTGGGTCACCAGCAAAACCTATCCGGTCGATATCGACGCTGGCTCGGTGCCGCTGATCGGCTTTCCCGCCGGCTGCCTCTATCGTTCGCGCGCGATCCATGCGCTGGAAAGCGCGGGGCGCTCCTGGCACATGGCCTATACGTCTTCCGGCCTCGCCGGCATCCAGGCCGCAGTCGCCGCAGGATTGGGATTGAGCATTCTCTCCGACATCGCGATCCAGGCCGGCCATCGCGTGCTCACGGCGAAGGACGGCTTTGCGCCGATCGACAAGACCGAACTGGCGCTGGTCGCCTCGCCCGATGCCAGCCCCGCCACGCTGCGACTCGCCGACCGCCTCGCCGAGTTCTGCGACGGCGTGGATGCGAAGGCGGCGTAGCGATACGAGGAATCGTAGGGTGGGCAAAGGCGCTCTTGCGCCCGTGCCCACCATCAAATGCGCCGCTCCCGATGGTGGGCACGCTTACGCTTTGCCCACCCTACGGCACCGCCGCGAATGCGATCGCTCAATAACACCTTGACGCGGCTATCGCGTGCAGCCGGTTGTCGCCGAGCACATGCGCCATCAGGCCCGGCGTCGGAAAAATCTTCGCAAACGCGGGATCGCGGATGCTCAGGCCGCCGGCATAGGCGCCGAACGCCGGCATCACCGCGCGCTCGCCGTCACTGGCAAAGCACCTCCGCTCCATCGATCGTCCCCGGGTGGCGACGCGCGCCTTGGGATGCAGATGGCCGGCGATTTCACCCGCCGCCCCCGTCGGCTCATGGCGGAACATGATCGGCCCGATCGCGACTTCGTTCGCCACCGTGCCGCCGAGGTCGGGCGGCAGGGCCGGATCGTGATTGCCCGATATCCAGATCCAGTCGCGCCGCGCCTGCATCGCTGACAGCGCGTCGCGATCCGGCGCCGACAGCCGCTGATGCGCGTCGCGATCGTGAAAACTGTCCCCGAGCGCGATCACCATGCGCGGGTCGTGCCGGGCGATGACGGCGGCGAGCCGGCTCAGCGTCGCGACGGTGTCGTAGGGCGGCAGCAGCACGCCGCGCGCGGCGAAGCTGGAGCCTTTTTCCAGATGCAGGTCGGAGACGACGAGCAGGCGCTGCTCCTGCCAGAACAGCGCACCGGAGAGGTCGGCGCGGAACGTCACGTCGGCAACCATGACCTTCGAGGCGCGCATCTGTTGATCGTCTCCCGAAGACTGCGCCCCTGCCGTCACGTGCCTTCCCGCTTATCCCATCGCCTCTTTGACGAGTTCATCGGCGGCTTCCGCCAGCAACTCGTCGCCTGCTTCGCCATAAACTGACTCGCGGCCGATTTCCAGCATCACGGGAACTGCGAGCGGCGAAACGTGTTCGAGTTCCCGATGGCTGATTCGCCCGTGAATACGCGAGAGCATATCACCCAGACGCTTGAGATCGAGCAGGCCGGTGGCGGCATCGGCGCGCGCGGCGCGCAACAGCACGTGGTCTGCCTGATGCTTGCGCAACACATCGTAGATCAGATCGGTCGAGAACAGCACCTGGCGGCGGGATTTTTCCTCGCCGGTGAAGCGCCGCGCGATCAGGCCGGAGATGATGGCGCAGGTGCGGAAGGTACGCTTCATCAACGCGGATTCGGCGAGCCACGCCTCGAGGTCATCGCCCAGCATGTCCGGATCGAACAACGCGTTGAGATCGAGCTTGCCGTGCCGGATCATGAACGACATATCGCCGAGGCCCCATACGGCCAGTGCATATTCGTTGGCGACGAAACCGAGCGGCCGCACCCGCGCCCGCTCCATCCGCCGCGTCAAGAGCATGCCGAGCGTCTGGTGCGCCAGCCGGCCCTCGAAGGGATAGCAGACGAGGTAATGCTTGTTGCCGCGGGGAAAGGTCTCGATCAGGAGTTCTTGCACCGCCGGCACGCGGGAAAACTCCCTCTGCAGCGACAGCCAGTCGCGGACCTGATCGGGCAAGGCGTTCCACGCGCGGCGGTCGTCGAGCAACTTGCGCACGCGCTCGGCGAGATAGGTCGAAAGCGGAAACTTGCCGCCCATATAGGACGGCACTTTCGCGTCCTTGTCGTTGGCGCGCGAGACGTAGACCACGTCCTCGGCGAGCGCCTCGTAGCGGACGACTTCACCGCCAAACACAAACGTGTCGCCGATGACGAGGCCTTCGATAAAGGCTTCCTCGATCTCGCCCAGCATCCGCCCGCCGCGGCCGAGCGCGCCGGTCGAGCCGGCCCCGCCGCTGCGCGAGCGCACCAGGCGGACCTTCAGCATGGTCTCTTCGACGATGGTGCCGACATTGAGGCGATAGCTCTGCCGCACTTTTGGATTGGCAACGCGCCAGCGACCCTGCTTGTCCTGCTTAATTCGCGCAAAGCGTTCGTAGGTCTTCAGCGCATAGCCGCCGGTGGCGACGAAATCGACCACGTCGTCGAAATCGGTTCGCGTCAGCAAGGAATAAGGCGCCGAGGTCAGGACTTCCGCATAGAGATCATCTGGAAAAAACGGCTCGCCGCAGGCGCAGCCGAGCACGTGCTGCGCCAGCACATCGAGCGCGCCGGTGCGTAACGGCGGCGTATCCTGCGCATTCTCCGCAATGGCATCGATCGCGACGCGGCACTCCAGCACCTCGAAACGATTCGCTGGGATCAGGACCGCGCGCGAAGCTTCGTCGATGCGGTGATTGGCGCGGCCGATTCTTTGCATCAGCCGCGAAGATCCCTTCGGCGCGCCGACATTGATGACGAGATCGACATCACCCCAGTCGACGCCAAGGTCGAGCGAGGAAGTGCAGACCACGCCGCGCAGCTTTCCGGCCGCCATTGCGTCCTCGACCTTGCGGCGCTGCGCGACGTCGAGCGAGCCGTGATGCAGGGCAATGGCAAGGCCGTCGTCGTTCATGCGCCAGAATTCCTGGAACAGCATTTCAGCCTGGCTGCGGGTGTTGACGAAGATCAGCGTGGTCTTGTTACGCCGGATCAGGTCATACATTTCGCCGAGCGCATGGCGCGCGGTATGGCCGGCCCAAGGCAGCCGCTCCTTTGTGTCGAGCATCTCGACGATGGGCGCCGCCGCGCCTCCGGCCACGACGATATCGGCCGACACGTCCTTGGCGTCGCGCTGCGGCATCAGAAACCGCGCCAGCGATTCCGGCTCGGCTACCGTCGCGGATAGCCCGATCGCGCGCATCTCCGGCGCCAGGCGCCACAACCGCGCCAGGCCAAGCGACAACAGATCGCCACGTTTCGAGGTGACCAACGCGTGCAGCTCGTCGAGCACGATGCGTTTCAGCGAGGAAAACAGAAACGGTGCGTCGTCGGACGACAGCAGCAGCGCCAATTGTTCCGGCGTAGTCAGCAGAACATCCGGCGGATAACGCCGCTGCCGTTGCCGCCGCGACACCGGCGTGTCGCCGGTGCGGGTCTCGACCTTGATCGGCAGTGCCATCTCCGCGATCGGCGTCTCCAGATTGCGCGCGATGTCGACGGCGAGCGCTTTCAGCGGCGAGATGTAGAGGGTGTGGAGACCGCCGGTGCGTTTCACGCTGCGGCCGGTGGAGACGAGGTTGGAGCGAGTTTGCAGCTCAAGCCCCCTCCCCCTAAAAGGGGGAGAGCTGGGGTGGGGGTCAGCCGCGTGCTCCGTGCCCGCGGCTGACCCCCACCCGTCGCGCTCAGGCGCGCGCCGACCTCCCCCATTCAGGGGGAGGTTGGAAGATGCCGCACTCAACTCCACCAATGTCGGCAAAAATCCGGCAAGCGTCTTGCCGGCGCCGGTCGGCGCGATCAAGAGCGCCGAACGGTCGTCGCGGGCCTTTGCCAGCAGCGCCAATTGATGCTCGCGCGGCGACCAGCCGCGCGCGGCGAACCAGCGCTGGAAGCGGTCGGGCAGCAGCGCAGCCGTTTCAAGCGGCGTGAGGGGCAAGGGATCGGGCGACGGCACACCAGGAGAAGTAAGCCGTTGGCGCGGGTTCGTCGAGGGCTAGAGCCGCTAGCGCCGTCGTTCCGGGGCGCGCAAAGCGCGAACCTCAGATGCGCAATTGCGCATCGGGGAACCTCGAGATTCCGGGTTCGATGCTCCGCATCGCCCCGGAATGACCGCCTGCTCTCACTCCGTCACCGGCTTATCCGAAATGTCCCAGTCCTTGCCGTTGAAGATCGAGATGTAGAGCGTCTTCATCGGCGTGTAGTCCTCAGGCGTGTAGCTGTAGTTCACGCCATCGAGGAAATAGGGCGAATGGAAGCCCGCCAGCGTCGTCGCCTGCTTGAGCACATTGGCGCGGGTGAGTTCGTCGCCGCAGCGGCGCAGGATTTCCGCCATCGACGCGACCTGGCCGTAGCCGGCAAAGGCGATGGTGTTATCAGGGTCGACGTTCGGCAAATATCTCTTGCGCAATTCCTCGAACGCCATCACGTCCGGATCCTTCTCGAAGCGCGGCACGCCGACTTCCTTGGCGTAGCGGATGGCGACAATGCCGGTTGCGTTCTCGAAGCCGGCGGCGGTGAGAATTGAACGGCCGGTCGATCCCGCCGACAACAGGTGCAGCGGCTTCCAGCCGAGTTCAGCCACTTTGCGGATCGACTGCGACGACGCCTTGCCGGTCGAGATATTGTAGAAGACGTCAGCGCCCGATTTAGAGAGATTGATGATCTGCGAATCGATCGTCGGCTCGGTCAGATCGTAGGTCTGTTCCATGATCACCTTGGCAGTGCCGCCGGCGTCCGCCAGCACCTTCTTGAAGGGACCGAGGAAATCGCGGCCGAAATCGTCGTTCTGGTAGAGGATGCCGATCTTCGCGTTCGGCTTCACGCTCGCGACATGCCGGGCGAGAATGCGCGCTTCGGTCGGATAGAGCGGCAGGCCCGCCATGGTCCACTTGAAGTTCTTCGGATCGTTCCATTTCGACGCGCCGGTATTGAGCAGCAATTGCGGCACGCCCTTCGAATTGAGATATTTGTGCACGGCAGTCTGCGGCGCGGTCCCGAGTGAGCCGTAGAGCGCCAGCACCTCCTCCTGCTCGACCAGCCGCCGCGTTGCCTCGACGCATTTCGGCGCGCTGTAGGCATCGTCCATGGTGAGGAATTTCACCTTGCGTCCGTTGATGCCGCCCTTCTCGTTCAGCATCTGGAAATAGGCTTCGCCGACGCGGCCGAGCACGCCGTAGAGCGAGCCGGGACCGGAATGCGGCACGGTTTGCCCGATCTTGATTTCGGTGTCGCTCGCACCCGGATCGTATTTTTTCTCCGCGGCCCAAACGAACGGCGCGGGCAGCGTTGATGCAAAAGCGGTAGCGAGCGCGGTGGCGCCGAATTCACGGCGGGTTTGTTTCTTGTTCATTGTTGTTTCTCCCTTATGGGAGCTTTGATCAGGCATTCCAGTGTCCCTGGCAATAGCTGACATGACGCACGCAATGCCGCCATTCGCGGTGTGCGTAGCGCCTAGACTCAAGTTTCACCCTCTCCCCTTGTGGGAGAGGGTGGATCGAATGAGCGCCAGCTCATTCGAGACGGGTGAGGGGTCTGTGTCCGCGGAAAGAACCCCTCATCCGGCGCGGATTGCATCCGCGCCACCTTCTCCCACAAGGGGAGAAGGGAAGAGCAGTCAAGTTTTCGCGACAACGGCGACCAGCCCAGGCACGGGAACATTGTCCTCGTTGCGGGCGGATAATTCTTCGAGGCGGGATAATTGCAGGCCGCACCCCTCGACTGCCGCGCGCACGTAAGCCGCGGCGTGTGCGTAGCGGAGGCCATGCCCGAGCCTGACACCCTCACCGTCATGGGTTTCCGTGGTGAAGGCGATGAGACCGCCCGGCGCCAACACGCGCGCTGCTTCCGCCAGCACGGGAGCGATGTCGGCAACATAAACCATGGCGTCCGCGGCGAGAATGAGATCGGCGCTGGCCTCCCTCCTCGCGCGCAGGCCCTGCAACATGTCGGCAACTTCCAGCTCCGCATAGAGGCCGGTGGCGCGCGCCCGCTCGATCATGCGCGGCGACAGATCGACGCCGATGAAGTGATCGACTTCCCTGGCAAACGCCGACGCTGCCAGCCCGGTGCCGCAGCCGAGGTCGATCGCGCGCTTGAAGAACGCCGGCTTGCGCGCGGCCGTGCGCACCGCCAGCACCGCCTTGAAGAGCAGCGCCGGGCCGCGATAACCGAGATCGTCCACCAGCGAGGATTCAAATCGCGGCGCATATTGGTCGAACAGCGTTTGCACATAGGCCTGCGGCATGCCGGCCAATGGCTCGGCGCCGAGCCGCATCAATCGAAGCCCGGCGCCACGGCGGTCTCCGGGATCGCTGGTCTGGGCCCGGCGAAACGCGGCAATGGCCGCGTCATGCTCGCCGAGTCGTTCGCGGATATCGGCGAGCGTGAACCAGGCGGAGGTGAAATCCGGCGCCAGTTCGATCGCCTGCATCAGCAGATCGGCGGCGGCAGCAAGATCGCCCTTCAATTGCAGATCGCGCGCGAATTCGAACCGGCGGTCGGCCATCAGATCGCCGGAAGAGAGAAACAGGCGGGCAGGCATGGGTTCCGAAACTTGTCATTGCCGGGCTTGCCGGCTTCGCTGAAGCTACGCCGGCCGAGCGCATTCTTGGCCCGGCGAAGCCCTGGCGGAGCCGGGACCCGGCAATCCATCATAAAAAGTAGACTCTTCAAGAGATGGATGCGCGGGTCAAGCCCGCGCATGATAGCTAAACATCACACGGCTGAACATTGCGGGGAGACGCCCTATATAACCCGGATGCGTCCGCACGACATCCTGTTGCCAGTTGCCGCCGGCTTGTGCTGCAAGCCGGGCGGCTTCCATATCGATCCCGTTCGCCCGGTCGAGCGCGCCGTGATTACCCATGGCCATTCCGACCACGCCCGGCCCGGCCATGGCGCCGTGCTCGCCACGCAGGAAACGCTCGACATGATGCGGCTGCGCTACGGTGACAATTTTGCGGGCAGCATGCAGGCAATTCGCTATGGCGAAGAGATCCGCCTCGGCGACGTCAAGATCAAGTTTCACCCGGCTGGCCACGTGCTGGGCTCGGCTCAGATCGCCGTTTCCTGCAAGGACCTCTGCATCGTTGCGTCCGGCGACTACAAGGACGCGATCGATCCGACCTGTACGCCATTCGAGGTCGTATCCTGCGACGTCTTCATCACCGAGGCTACCTTCGGCCTGCCGGTGTTCCGCCATGGCGATGCGGCGGGTGAAGTGAAAAAGCTACTCGCGTCCGTCGCGCTGTTTCCGGAACGCGCGCATCTGGTCGGCGCCTATTCGCTCGGCAAGGCGCAGCGCGTGATCTCGCTGTTGCGCGAGCAGGGCTATGACGCGCCGGTCTACCTGCATGGCGCGATGGAAGGGATCACGCGCTATTATGAGAGCCGCGGCGTCGCGCTCGGCGAGCTGCGGCTGGTGAAGGGCATGAAGAAGGCCGATCTCGCCGGCACCATCACGCTGGCGCCGCCGACGGCTACCTCTGACATTTGGACGCGGCGTTTCCCCGATCCGGTCACGGCGTTTGCCTCGGGCTGGATGCGGGTGCGAGCGCGCGCCCGCCAGCGCGGCGTCGAACTGCCGCTGGTGATTTCCGACCACGCCGATTGGGACGGCCTGACCGCCACCATCGCGGCGACCGGTGCCGGCGAGGTCTGGGTCACGCACGGCCAGGAAGACGCGCTGGTGCATTGGTGCAAGGCGCGCGGGCTTGCCGCGCGGCCGCTCGATCTGGTCGGCTACGGTGATGAGGAGGAACACGAGGTGGTGGCGGCCGACGAGGCCGAGACATGAACCGCTTTGCCGAACTGCTGGATCGGCTCGCCTATGAGCCCGGCCGCAACAACAAGCTGCGACTGATCACGGCCTATTTCCGCGACACTCCCGATCCCGACCGCGGCTACGCGCTGGCGGCGCTGACCGGCGCGCTGTCGTTCAAGCACGCCAAGCCGGGGCTTGTTCGTGACCTGATCATGGATCGTACTGATCCGGTGTTGTTCGGACTGTCTTACGATTATGTCGGCGACTTATCCGAGACGGTTGCGCTGATGTGGCCGAAGGGCGGGGAGAACTACCGCGAGTCTTTGCTGGGCCACCCCTCTCCCCCACCCTCCCCCGCAAGGGGGGAGGGAGCGCAGTTGAGTGCTGGGCTTTCACCGCAGACAATATCTAAAGCCACATCAACAACTCTCACCGTTCCCTCCCCCCTCGTGTCCGCCGAAGCCTTGGCGAAGGCGGATGCGGGGTCCGAGGCGAGCGAAGCTCGCTCTCGAGGTCAGGGAGAGGGGTACCACACGGGCGATGTCAATAATGGCCCGCACCCACATAGCCGCCACAACAACCCTCCGCCTCCGACGCTGAGTGAAGTCGTCACCACGCTTCGCACGCTCGGCAAGACCGAACTGCCAAGCCAGCTCGCGCGCTGGCTCGACGAACTCGACGAGACCGGTCGGTGGGCGCTGCTAAAGCTGGTCACCGGCGCGATGCGGATCGGGATTTCGGCGCGGCTCGCCAAAACCGCAGCGGCGGCGCTTGGCGACAAGGATCCGCACGAGATCGAACTGATCTGGCCGGGCCTCGCCCCGCCCTATCTCGACCTGTTCGCCTGGCTGGAAGGCCGCGGCGAAAAACCGGTCAACCGCGATCCGGCACCGTTCCGCCCGGTGATGCTGGCGCATGCGATCGAGGACACGGACTTCGCCAGTCTCGATCCGGCCGATTTCATCGCGGAATGGAAATGGGACGGCATTCGCGTGCAGGCAGTAAGCGGTCGCGACGAGCGCGGGCACATGCAGGCGCGGCTCTACTCGCGCACCGGCGAGGATATTACAAAAAGCTTCCCCGACCTCCTGCACTCGCTGCACCTGCCCGGCGCGATCGACGGCGAACTGCTGGTGCTGCGTGATGGCCGCGTGCAGACCTTCAACGTATTGCAGCAGCGGCTCAATCGAAAAGTCGTCTCGCCGAAATTGACCAAGGACTTTCCGATCCACCTGCGCGCATACGACCTGCTCGGCGACGACGAGAACGACCTGCGCGAATTACCGTTTGTCGAGCGCCGGGCGCATCTCGAAGTGTTCGTCCGGAAGCTGGACGACCCCCGCATCGATCTGTCGCCAACGATCGCCTTCGATAGCTGGCAGGCGCTGATAGCCGCGCGTGCCGATCCCGCCAGTGCCGGCGCCGGCGAGGATGCCGATGCCGTCGAAGGCGTGATGCTCAAGCGCCGCGACGCGCCCTATCTGCCGGGCCGCCCCAGGGGCCAGTGGTGGAAGTGGAAGCGCGATCCGCACATCATCGACGCCGTGCTGATGTACGCGCAGCGCGGCCACGGCAAGCGCTCGTCCTATTATTCGGATTACACCTTCGGCGTCTGGACCAATGGCGAGAACGGCGAGCAACTGGTGCCGGTCGGCAAGGCCTATTTCGGGTTCACCGATGAAGAGCTGTTGCAGATCGACCGTTTCGTCCGCCGCAACACGACCGAAAAGTTCGGCCCGGTCCGCCATGTCGTGCATGAGCCGGATGAGGGGCTGGTGCTCGAAGTGGCGTTCGAGGGGTTGGCGCGCTCGCCGCGGCACAAATCCGGCGTCGCGATGCGGTTTCCGCGCATCAGCCGGCTGCGCTGGGACAAGCCGCCGCGCGAGGCCGACCGGCTGGAAACGCTGGAACGGATGTTGAAGGACGTGACGGCAAATTAGCATTCCGAAGGCGCATGGCGGCCATTGACTGATATCTGCGGGTTCCCCATGTGCCCCGCCGTGCCTATAATGCGCACGACCCGCGAGGAGAAACCGATGCCCAACGACGTCAGAGACCTGCCGGCCAGCAATGACGGCCTGTACCGTTTTCTCGGCGGCTCGCCGCTGTCGGTGGCATTCCGGCTGATTCTGTTGTCGATCCTGGTCGGCGTGGTGCTCGCTGCCATCGGCTTCGACCCCTGGAATATCCTGCACAGCATCCGCATGCTGTTCCAGCGGCTGTGGGATCTCGGCTTCGACGCCGTCAACTGGCTGTGGCGCTACTTCCTGCTCGGCGCTGTGATCGTGGTCCCGATCTGGCTGCTGTCGCGGCTGTTCGGCGCCCCACGCGGGCGATAGTTACTCGTTGGGCGGTGGCAGCCGATGCAATTGCGATTTGTCGGCTGCGGCGATGCGCTCGGCTCCGGTGGCAGGTACAATACCTGCTTCCACGTCACGGGTAGCAGTGTCAATTTCCTGATCGATTGCGGGGCGTCATCGCTGCCGGCGCTGAAGCGGCTCGGCATTGCGCGCGACGAGATCGATCTGATCCTGATCACGCATTTCCACGGCGACCATTTTGGCGGCCTGCCGTTCCTGCTGCTGGATGCGCAGTTCACACGACGTTCGCGCCCGCTCGTCATTGCCGGCCCGCAAGGGATCGAGACGAAACTCGCCAGTCTGATGGAAGCGCTGTTCGAGCACTCCTCCAAGACAAAACAGCGTTTTGATCTCTCGGTCGTCGCGCTTGAACCAGAGCAAAGCCGCACATTCGGCGAGGTCAAGGTCACGCCCTATCCCGTCGTCCATGGCGAATCCGGCGGCCCATTCCTGGCTTATCGCGTCGAGGCGGAAGGCCGCGTCATTGCCTATAGCGCTGACACCGAGTGGACGGAGACGCTGATCCCGGCGGGGCGCGACGCCGACCTGTTCGTCGCCGAGGCATATTACTTTGACAAGATCGTCAAGAACCATCTCAGCCTGAAAACGCTCGCAGCGCATTTGCCCGAGATCAACCCGAAGCGGCTGGTGCTGACGCATATGAGCGACGACATGCTCGGGCGGCTGGGCGAACTGCCCTATACTGCCGCCCATGACGGCATGGTGATCGAGCTCTAGGCATGCATTCGCCGCTAGCTCCATCGAAAGTCACGACGGCACAGGTGTTTGCCATCGCGGGTCCCGCGATGGTCGCAAACCTGACCACGCCGCTGATCGGCATCGTCTCGACCACGGCCATTGGGCGGCTCGGCGACGCCACGCTGCTCGGCGGCGTGGCCTTGGCCTCGGTGCTGTTCGACTGCATGTTCTGGCTGTTCGGATTCCTGCGCATGAGCACGGTCGCCTTTACGGCGCAATCGCTCGGCGCCGGCGAGACGTCGGAACTGCGCGCCATCCTGGCACGCGGGCTGATCGTTGCGGCACTGGTCGGCGTGGCCCTGATTGCCCTGCAGATACCGCTGGCAGCTATTCTGCTGGGCGTGATGGGCGGCAGCGACAGCGTTACGCACGCGGCAAAGACCTACTTCGCGATCCGGATCTGGTCGGCGCCGCTGGCGCTCGGCAATTATGTCGTGCTGGGATGGCTGGTTGGGCAGGCCCGGGCCAAGCTGGCGCTCGGCACGCAAATCACGATCAATCTCATCAACGTGGCGGCGACCGTCGTGCTGGTGCTGGCGCTCGACTTCGGAATTGCCGGCGCTGCAATCGCCGCGCTGATCGCGGAAGCCGCAGGCCTGATGCTGGGATTGCAGATCGCCCGCCACCTTTCGAAAGGGCAACTCGGCGTTTCCCGCGCGATGCTGTTCGATCCTGCCAAGCTGATGCGGATGCTTTCGGTCAACCGTGACATCATGATCCGCACCGCGTCGCTGATCGCGGCGTTTTTGTTCTTCACCGCACAGGGCGCGCGTGCCGGCGACCTGACGCTCGCCGCCAATGCCGTGCTTAACAATTTTCTGCTGTTCGGTGCCTTTTTCCTCGATGGCCTCGCCAACGCCGCCGAGCAGCTCTGCGGCCGGGCCTATGGCGCCCGCAACAAGGCGGCCTTCGCAGGCGCCGTCAAGCTCATCGTGATGTGGGGCTTTGGCTTCGCGCTCGCGGTCGCCGCCTGCTTCCTGCTGTTTGGGCCTGCGTTTGTCGACATGATGACGGCAAGCGCGGAGGTGCGGCGCATCGCGCGCGACTATTTGCCGTTCGTGATTTTTGCGCCATTGCTCGGCGTGTTCGCCTTTGCCTTTGACGGCATCTACATCGGCGCCACATGGGCGCGCGACATGCGCAATCTGATGGTGGCTTCGCTGGTGATCTTTCTCGCCGCGTGGTTTGCGCTGCGGTCGTTTGGCAATGCCGGACTGTGGGGCGCGCTACTGGTTCATTACGCCGCGCGCGGTGGGTTAGAGGCGCTGCGGTATCCGGCATTGTTGAGGAAGTCGTTCGAGTGAACTGTCTCGTGTCCCGGACGCGGTGCGGCGTTCTTCACGCCGCTCCGCAGAGCCGGGACCCACTCTTTTTCGCAGCACGCATGGGCCCCGGCTCAGCAGCGCATCGCTACGCGCTGCGCTGCGTCCGGGGCACGAGATCACCTTACCGGCCAGTCCTCCGCCGTGATTGTCGCTGCATCCGCACCGACGATCTCGGATAGCGAATCACGCCCCGTGCGCAACAAGGTCGAGGCGAGATCGTTTTTGATGTCGTCGACGAGACCAAGTCCCTTGTAGACCAGCGACGAATAGATCTGGATCAGGCTGGCGCCGGCGCGGATTTTGGTCAGCGCGGCGCCGCCGGAATCGATGCCGCCGACGCCGATCAATGGAAACGCGCCCTCGGTCCGGACATAGGTCTCCGCCACCATGCGGGTCGATAGTCGAAACAGCGGCCGTCCCGACAATCCGCCCTGCTCTTTGGCGCGGGCCTGTTCGCGCAGGATCGAAGGGCGAGCCAACGTGGTGTTGGCGACGATCATGCCGTCGACCCCGCGCGAGCGCGCGATGTGCACGACGTCGTCGAGTTCGGCGAGGCTGAGATCGGGCGCGATCTTCAGCAGCACCGGCGAATCGCCGGCATTCTTCCGCACCCGTTCGCGTGCATCGATCACCTTGGCGAGCAGTTCGTCGAGCGCTGCCGCTTGCTGCAAATTGCGCAGGCCCGGCGTGTTCGGCGAGGAGACGTTGACGGTGAAATAGCTCGCGACCGGTGCAAAGATCTCGATCAGCTTGACATAATCGGCCACACGGTCGGACGAATCCTTGTTCGCCCCGACATTGACACCGATAATGCCGCCATGGTGAGCGCGCCCCGCCAGCCGGCGCAATGCGGCTTCGGCGCCGTCATTGTTGAAGCCCATGCGGTTGATCACGGCCTCATCCCGCTCGAGCCGAAACAGCCGCGGCCGCGGATTGCCGCCCTGCGGCTTCGGGGTCACCGTGCCGATCTCGACAAAGCCGAAACCGAGCCGCAACAGCGCGTCGGGCACTTCCGCGCTCTTGTCGAAGCCCGCGGCCATGCCGATCGGATTGGGGAAATTCAGGCCGAAGGCGCGTACCGCCAGCTTGGGGTCGTCGGCGCGCGGCTTGACCGACGGCAGTAGCCGCAGGCCCTTGATCGCCATGCGATGCGCGTCCTCCGGATCGAACCAGCGCAACAGCGGCAGCGAGAAGGCGTCGAAGGCGCGGATCACGGGAGTAGCTCCGGAATGTCGTGCGTGCCATCGGACCGCGCGCGCATGTCGAGAATGCCGGTCACCGCGCCGAGATCGAGTTCGCCGTAGAGATGCGGAAACAGTTCGTCATTGCGCGAACGCTCCCAGCGCAGCGCATCCCCCAGCGCATCGGCGTCGACCGCGACCAGGAACAGCCCGGTCTGGCCGAAATAATGCTTGCGCGCGGTCTCGGCGACCTGGGACGCGGTCGAAAAATGAATGAAGCCGTCGCGCAGATCGTCACTACTTCCCCGGTAGACGCCCTGCCGTTCGGCCTCGCGCCAGGCCGAGGCGGGAGTGATTTTATAGATCGTGGGCACGGCTTTCCGGACTTCCTGCTTGTCGTTGAGTCTTTTGGGATTTTCCCGGAAAAGGCCGGGCTGGCGGCCGACCGTAAAGGCGGCCCGCGCCTAACTCAAGCGCTGCGGTCACAGACTTCGGCTGGAAGAATTGCGCAAACCGGCCAAATCAGGCAATAATTCCTAGATCGCTTCAGGGATTTTCGATGGCCAGACAGGCCAAGGCGCAACGCGTTCTGACCCATAGCCAGATATGGACCGCGCTCGACCGGCTGGCGGAACGTGCCGGCATGTCACCCTCGGGTCTTGCCAAGCGAGCCGGCCTCGATCCCACCACGTTCAACAAATCCAAGCGCCTCGCCGCCGACGGCCGCGAACGCTGGCCGTCAACGGAATCAGTTTCCAAAGCGCTGGCCGCGACCAATTCGTCGATCGAGACCTTCGTGCAATTGATCGGCGACGGCGCGCGCAGCCAGCAGTCGGTGCCGCTGCTCGCCCTGGCGCAAGCCGGCGGCGGCCATTTCGACGATTCCGGCTTTCCCGCGGGCAAGGGCTGGGACGAGGTGGCGCTGCCGTCGACCACGGACGAGCATGCCTACGCGCTGGAAATCTCGGGCGACGCGATGAAGCCGACCTATCGCGACGGCGACATCATCGTGGTGTCGCCGGGCACGCCGATCCGGCGCGGCGACCGCGTGGTGCTCAAGACGTCAGACGGCGAAGTGATGGTCAAGGAATTGAAGCGCCGGACCACCAAGACCCTGGAACTGCAGTCGCTCAATCCAGCGCATGCCGATCGCACGCTTGAGGCCGACGACGTCGCCTGGATCGCCCGGATCGTATGGGCGAGCCAGTAGGGTTGCCTTCCGTGACGGACGTGCTGAGCGACCTGCTGCAACATTCTCTTCGCATCGTGTTGTGCGGAACCGCCGCGGGCACGACGTCGGCCGCCGAGCGAGCCTACTACGCACACCGGCAGAACAAGTTCTGGAAGGTCCTGTACGAGACAGGGCTGACGCCGGAACCGATGCGGCCAAATCAATATCGCGATCTTCTGCAGTATCGGATCGGACTGACGGATCTCGTTAAAGCTGGCACGGGGATGGACCGTGCGACGTTGCCAAAACTGACAGCGGCGGATCGCGCCCGGTTGAGCAATGCGATCGCGACATTTCACCCGCAATTTCTCGCATTCACCAGCAAGACGGCCGGACAAAAATTCTTCGACAGCAAGCGCGACTATGGCGAGCAGTGTGAGCTGATCGGCGATACCAGGGTGTGGATATTGCCGTCGACCTCGGGCGCGGCAAACGGAAGCTGGCGTCCGGAAATCTGGCATCGGTTTGCGGATGCGGTCAGAGCGGCTGGGTGACCGCTTCTCCTTCTCCCCTTGTGGGAGAAGGTGCCGTAGCGAAGCGGAGGCGGATGAGGGGTTCTCTCCGCGGAGACAGACCCCTCATCCGGCGCTTCGCGCCACCTTCTCCCACAACGGGAGAAGGGAAGACTTACGTCGCGTAATCCGGCTCTTTCCGATCCAACATCCGCTTCAAGGCAGCGAAATGCCGCTGCGCGGGCGTCGGGCCCTTGTAGAGATGCTCGTCCTTGTAATCGCGCTTGGTTTTCTCCACCACAGGCGCAGGAAGCTGTTTCAGCTTCTGCCCGGTCCACATCGCGTAGATCTGCACCTGGGCGGCACGCTCTACATAATAGAGCATGTCATAGGCTTCCGCGATGGTCGCGCCGACGGTGGAGATGCCGTGATTGGCCATGAACAGCACGGTCTTGTCGCCGATCACTTTTGCCAGCCGCGCGCCTTCGGCTGGGTCGAGCGCCGGGCCGGTGTACTCGTCGTCATAGGCAATAGCGCCCGACAGTCCGACCTCGGTCTGGCCGATCTCCTTGATGCGAGGATCTTCCAGCCGCGTCAGCGCGCTGGCATGCGGCATGTGGGTGTGAAACACCGCCTTCGCCTGCGGCAGCGCCTTGTGGATCGGCGCATGGATGCAATAGCAGGAGCGCTCGACCTCGCCCTCGCCGCTTTTGACCTCACCGTCGTCGATGCCGACTTCCATGAAGCAGGAAGCCGTGACCTCGGACCAATGCGTGCCAAACGGGATCTGATAGTAGCGGTCGCTCTTGCCCGGCACCACGAATGTCAGATGGTTGAAGATGCCTTCGGAAAAGCCCTGGATGTAGGCCAACCGGTGCGCAGCCGCGAGATCGACCCGCGCCTGCCATTCCTCGGCGCTGTACTCGCTGAGCGACTTCGGCGAAACCCTGAACTGCATGAGCTTTCTCCCTGATCCGCTTATTTGCCGGCCCCTCGGGGGAGGCTTTGACGGCTGTTATGCGCAATAGTGTAGCGCAATCCGGTACGGATAGCGGCTGAAATTGCGGCGGACCTGCCATCCCGGTTTGCAGGTCCGAGCCGCAGCCAAGCCCTCCGGTGTCGTCCCGGTCTTGAGCCGGGACCCATAACCACAATCGTTCGTTACTTTGCATCAAGCCGGGCCACAGCGAAGCTAATAACACCGGCCGGTGGTTATGGGTCCCTGCGTCCGCAGGGACGACCGAGATAGCTACGCACTCCTTGCCAGCGCGCCGTCGATCATGTTGACCGCATTCGTCACGCCGTACACCGCGACGAAGGAGCCGAAGCGTGGGCCCTTCTCCTGGCCGAGCAGCACCTGGTAGAGCATGTTGAACCAGTCGAGGGAGACGCCGGGCCGGCCGTCCTTGCCCTTCTTGACAGGATCGAGGAACGGCTCGCGGCGGCCGATCTCATAGACCACGTTCTGAATGTCCTCGGCGCTCGACCCCGCCGGCAATTGCGACAGCGCGTCACGCAGATCCTGCAGCGCGGCGCGTTCGCTGTCGGTCGGCTCGCGGAACTTCTTGGTCGGCGCCACGAAGTCGCGATAGTAGTTGATGGCGTAGCCAACCATCGCGTCGAGCTTTGGATGCGTCTGCGGCGTGACGCCCGGACGATAGCGGCCAATAAAACCCCACAGCGTTTCGGCGTTCTCCGCATTCGACGACGACACCAGGGTCAGCAGGAGCTGGAAGGTGACGGGCATATCCGCCTTCGGCGGCTTGCCGGAATGGATGTGCCAGACCGGATTGGCGAGCTGCTGCTTGGCATCCTGCCGCGTGAAGCCGTCGAGGAATTGCTGATAGTCGTCGACATTGCGCGGGATCACGTCGAAATAGAGCCGCTTCGCCGCCTTCGGCTCGCGATACATGAACAGCGACAGCGATTCCGGCGAGGCATAGCGCAGCCATTCGTCGATGGTCAGCCCGTTGCCCTTCGACTTCGAGATCTTCTGGCCCTTTTCGTCGAGGAACAGCTCGTAATTGAAACCCTCTGGCGGCGTGCCGCCGAGCGCCGAGCAGATCTTGCCCGACAGCTTGACCGAGTCGATCAGATCCTTGCCGGCCATTTCATAGTCGACGCCGAGTGCGAACCACCGCATTGCCCAGTCGGGCTTCCATTGCAGCTTGCAATGTCCGCCGGTGACGGGGACCGTGACGCGCTCCTTGGTTTCGGGATCGTCGTAGGAGACGGTGCCGGCCTTCACATCGTGCTCGATGATCGGGACATACAACACCATGCCGGTGCGCGGGCAGATAGGCAGGAACGGCGAATAAGTCGCTGCGCGTTCCTCGCGCAAGCTGGGCAGCATGATCTTCATGACGGCGTCGAGCCGTTCCAGCATGCGCAGCAGCGCGGCGTCGAACCGACCCGACGTGTAGTAGTCGGTCGAAGAGGCGAATTCGTAGTCGAAGCCGAACGTATCAAGGAACGCGCGCAGCCGCGCATTGTTGTGCGCGCCGAACGACGGGTGCTCGTTGGAGAACGGATCTGGTATCCGCGACAACGGCTTGCCGAGATGTGACGCCAGCATCTCCTTGTTCGGCACATTGTCCGGCACCTTGCGCAGGCCGTCCATGTCGTCGGAGAACGCGAGCAGCCGGGTCTTGATCTTGTCCTCGGTCAGCACGCGAAAGGCGTGGCGCACCATGGTGGTGCGCGCGACCTCGCCGAAGGTGCCGATATGCGGCAGGCCCGACGGGCCATAGCCGGTCTCGAACAGTACCTCGTCCTTCGGGTTCTTCTTCAGCCGCGCGACAATGGCCTTGGCCTGCTCGAACGGCCAGGCGTTGGATTGTTCGGCGAGCGCACGCAAATCGGCAAGGTCGATGACGGACATTTAAAGGGCTCTCTGTGGAAGCCGCGGAAACTAGCGCTTCCGCGGCAAAATGCAAAATGACGACGTCTTCGCTGTCATTCCGGGGCGATGCGAAAGCATCGAACTCTGGGGCGCCCCTTCCGCCCCTGAGAATCTCGAGATTCCCCGATGCGCAATTGCGCATCTGAGGTCTGGTCCTTCGGACCATCCCGGAATGACGTCATCTCAAAACGGACTAATCGAAAAATACCGCAGCCACAGATCGGTGAAGCGGCCTTTTTCCCAGATCCGGAACAGCGCCCAGTTCAGCGACGTCCGGAGCAAATCGTTGCCCTTGCGGACGGCGATGCCGATGCCTTCGCCGAAATAGCGGCTCTCAACGAACGGCCCGCCGGAAAAGGCGCAGCATTCGGCGGAATCGGTGCCGTTAATCCAGAACGCCAGCGAGATCGCATCGCCGAAGATGAAGTCGACCTCGCTCCGCCTGAGTGCCAGCCGCAGTGCGTCGTCGTTCGGGTAGGATTTGATCTCGGCGTCGGTGAACATCGCCTTCAGATAGGCCTCATGCGAGGTGCCGGCGATGACGCCGACCTTCTTGCCTTCGAGATATTCCGGGCGGACTTCCGGCATGACAGCATCGCGCCGTGACACGAAGCGCGCCGGCGCGCGGTAATAGGGATCGGTGAAATCGAGTCTTGCGCGCAAGGCCGACGTCACCGCCATGGAGGCGATAATGGCGTCGCCGCGATTGCTGGTGATCGCATCGACCAGCGTCTCGAACCGGCGCATCTGGATGGTGCAGGAAATCTTGATCTCGTCGCACAGCGCGCGCGCCAGATCGACGTTGAAGCCGGCGGGATTGCCGTCGGGGCCGGTAAAGTTGAACGGCGGATAATCGGTCTCGGTCAGGAACCGGATCACCGTGAGGCGCGACATGTCCGGCCGGTCCGGGCGCCGCCGCGGGTCCCAGAAGCCGGGCACCGCCTGCGGTGCCGCCTCGACCGCGGTGCGGGGTTGGGTTTGCGCCTGCGCCGCATTACCGCCGACGGCCGTCAACGCGCACGCGATCGACAGCCCGACCAGCCACGCGCTGATGGTTCGATGCAGCCTTGCATTGGTTAACTGGACGTTAAGATATGGCATCTTCGGCAATGGCTTTGCGGAATTTCACGGCCTTATAGACCATCCGGCCCGCGATGCGAGGCCGTTTTCGCCCTTTGGCCTTGCCGCTCATAGATAGCGCTTCAGATCCTTGGCGGCTTCCTCCGGCGTCCTTTTCAGGTTGAAGGGCGCTACGAAATTGCCGTCGCGATCCATCAGATAGATCAGCGCGGTGTGATCCATGGTGTAATCGCCGTCCTTGAGTGGGACTTTCCGGGCATAGACCCGGTAGGCCGAGAGCACTTTTGCCACCGCGTCCGGCGAGCCGGTCAACCCCTTCAAATGCGGGTCGAAGCTGGAGAGATAGTCCTTCATCGCGGCCGTCGTGTCGCGCTCGGGATCGACGGAGACGAACCAGGCGTTGACGCGATCGGCATCACTGCCCATCGCCTTTAACACTTCGGAAATCTCGAACAGCGCGGTCGGACAGACATCGGGGCAATGGGTGAAGCCGAAGAAGATCAGCGTCGGCTTGCCCTTCAAATTCTGCTGGGTGACGGTCTGGCCGGCCTGGTCGGTCAGTTGAAACGGCCCGCCGATCGCAGCCGGCGCCGTGACGGTTCGCAAGCCGCCGAGCGCCCACATCATGATCACCAGCCCGACCAAGAGGCTCGCGGCGAAGGCAGCGATAATCACCAGCGGGCGAATGGTCCGGTCCATGTCAGGAATTCCTTATTGCCCGGTCAGAAGCAGGCCGAGATGCCGGCGGCGATCATTTCGAAAAACACCGTGGTGCCGTAATGGAACCACAATGCAGCCGCGCCGAGCACGGCCAGCGCACCGAGGCCGGCAGCGCTCCAGACGATGACGGACGCGACCCTGCCCTGATGCGGGGCTGCCGCCATCGTTCGGACTCGCGTGGAAATCGGCTGAACCATGGGGTTCAGATAGGGGCAGTTCCCGGTGCAGGCAAGCGGAATGGCCGTACCCAACATCACGTCACGCGGAGGCCAAGTGGGACGAGAGGTGCACAACAAGCAAATGGCCGGGACCCGTCTCCGCTAACGCCTCGCCGGGCCAAGAATGCGCTCAGCCGCCGAAGCTTTAGCGAAGGCGGCAGGCCCGGCCACCGCGCTACGCTGGTTCAGCGCGAAGCAGGCTTGTTCGAGGAGGCCTGGGCGTCGAGATAGCAGGGCCGGTACATCGCCTGAAGCTGCTTGCCGCGCAGGAAGAGCATGCGCTGGGTCAGGCCGCCGCGTGCCGCGATCCACCTCCGTACCGCCGGTGGATACATCGAATACAGCATCTGGGTTGCTTCGGGGTTGGTGATGGCACGGCCGTTGGCCCCGAAATCCCAGGCGGCATGGAAGCCGAGATTGGCGTGCGAGGTAACGCAGATCCGGTCATGGGGAACCGCGCCGAGCACGATGGTGCAGGCCGAGGCGCACAGGCCGTCGATGATCACGGTTTCGCCCGAGGTACGCAGGCCCTGGTATTTGTCGACATAGGTGCCGATCCGGCCGCCGCGGTCATCCGCGATCCGCACCACCGCCTGGCTCGCCCCCACTCCCGCCAGCAGCAGCACCGCGGCAAGCAACCCCGTCACCAGCTTCATATCCCGCCCCAGTCAAAAATGTCGAAACCGAATCTGATCGTCTTCGTGATGCAAGACGTGGCGTAGCGTCGTTTGAGATCGTGATTTTGTCTAGGCAGCCACACCCAGTCAAAACAAATTCAAATTAAGTGTTGCTTGGCCGCTGCACCCTCCGCGCGTAAAGGTCCCAAACTGGAACAAGCAGCCCTTTGCCGCAGCGATGCAGTCACAGACAAGAGTCCGTTTGCCGTTGACCGCGCGCGAGGACGCGGGCTTGAATCAAAAACGGCACGGGGGAGGAAACGATGGCTGACGATGCAGACGTAATTGTGGTCGGCGGTGGCTTGGCGGGGCTGGTCGCGGCGACGGAGATCGCAGATGCCGGCAAGCGCGTCATTGTCGTCGACCAGGAAGGAGAACAAAGCCTTGGCGGACAAGCCTTTTGGTCGTTCGGCGGATTGTTTCTGATCGACTCTCCCGAACAGCGCCGGCTCCGCATTAGGGATTCGCTTGATCTCGCATTGCAGGATTGGATGGGCTCCGCGGGCTTCGACCGCGACGACGACCATTGGCCGAAGCGATGGGCGGAAGCCTATGTCGCGTTCGCGGCCGGCGAGAAGCGGGAATGGCTGCGTGCGATGGGCCACCGTATTTTTCCGGTGGTCGGCTGGGCCGAGCGCGGCGGCTATGACGCGATGGGCCACGGCAATTCGGTGCCGCGCTTTCACGTCACCTGGGGCACCGGCCCCGGCATCGTCGAGCCGTTCGAGCGCCGCGCGCGCGAAGCGCAAAAAAATGGCCGGTTAACGTTCAAGTTCCGCCACCGCGTCGACACACTCATGATGACGAACGGCGCGGTCGAGGGAGTCGGCGGTTCGGTGCTCGAACCCGATAGCGTCGAGCGCGGCAAGAGCTCCTCGCGCCAGGTCGTCGGCGATTTCACGCTGCGTGCACAGGCCGTGATCGTCGCTTCCGGCGGCATCGGCGGCAATCACGACATGGTCCGGCAGAACTGGCCGAAGCGTCTGGGCGCGCCGCCGAAATTCATGATCTCCGGCGTGCCCGAACATGTCGACGGCCGCATGATCGGCATCACCGAGGCCGCCGGCGCGCGGCTGATCAACCGCGATCGGATGTGGCACTACGTCGAGGGCATCCGGAACTGGAACCCGATCTGGCCGCGCCACGGCATCCGTATCCTGCCCGGCCCCTCCTCGATGTGGTTCGACGCCACGGGCAAGCGCCTGCCCGCCCCGCTGTTCCCCGGCTCCGACACGCTCGGCCAACTGCAATACATCATGTCGACCGGCTACGATTACTCCTGGTTCATCCTGACCCAGAGCATCATCAAAAAGGAGTTCGCGCTCTCCGGCTCCGAGCAGAATCCCGACCTCACCGGCAAGAGCTGGCGCATGACGATCAAGCGCGCCACCAACAAGGGTGCGCCGGCGCCGGTGGAAGCGTTCAAGCAGAACGGCGCCGATTTCATCGTGCGCGACAATCTCGGCGACCTCATCGGCGCGATGAACGCACTCGCCGGCAACGACCTGCTCAAGCACGATCACATCAAGGCGCAAATCGAGGCGCGCGACCGCGAGATCACCAACCCCTATGTCAAGGACGCGCAGGTGATGAACCTGCACAATGCGCGCCGCTATATCGGCGACAAATTGATCCGCACCGCAAAGCCGCACAAAATTCTCGACCCCGAACACGGCCCGCTGATCGCGGTCAAGCTCAACATATTGACGCGCAAGACGCTGGGCGGTTTCGAGACCGATCTCGACTCGCGCGTATTCGGCGCCAACGGCGAGATCATCAGGGGCCTGTACGCCGCGGGCGAAGCCGCCGGATTCGGTGGCGGCGGCATGCATGGCTACCGCTCGCTGGAAGGCACCTTCCTCGGCGGCTGTCTGTTCTCGGGCAGGAACGCGGGACGCGCAGCGGCAAAGGCGGCCTCCTGATTTCTCGCCGTGATGGCCGGGCTTGTCCCGGCATGGCGGCTCCAAGCTCAATGCAAATAACGCAGTGGCGCATGGGACACGAGCGCGCTAAGTAACCGCCGCCCCCTATCAGGAGAACAATATGACCATCCAGCGCTTCGAAACCGGACCTCGCATGAGCCAGGCCGTCGTCCACGGCAACACCGTCTATCTCGCGGGCGTCGTTGCCGGCAAGGCCGCCGGCAAGAGCGTGACCGAGCAGACTCAGGACATTCTCTCGATCATCGACGGCCATCTCGCCAAGGCCGGCACCGACAAGTCGAAGCTCTTGTCAGCCACGATCTACATCACCGACATGAAGACCTTTCCCGAGATGAACGCGGTGTGGGACGGCTGGGTCTCGGCCGGCAATACGCCGGCGCGCGCCACCGTCGAGGCCAAGCTCGCCGCCCCGCAGTACAATGTCGAGATCATGGTGGTCGCGGCGAAGTAACGTCAGCCAGCCGCTAACCGTCTTGCTGCCCCGGATTGCAGGCGCAATCCGGGGCATTTTCATCTGCCTCTCACGCGCTGATCCGCGCGCCCGTGACATCGCCGATATCAGCCTGAAGCCACCGGGCGATCCGGTGCCAGGAATGGCGCAAGGCCCTGCGCCCCATGAAAAGGCCGAGATGACCGCATGGCTCGGACGCACGTTCCAGCCACACCGGCGGCGTGCCCAACAGCCGCGCGGTTGCGAACGCCTGATCGGGCGGAACAACGATGTCGTTCTCTCCCGCCAGCAGGAAGACCGGCACGCGCAGCTCGGCGGGATCGATCCTGCGGCCGAGCGCGACGAAGCGCCCTTCAGCGATCTGGTTCTCGCGAAAAACCCGGCCGGTCACCTCGAGATAATAGGCTCCCGGCAGATCCAGCGTCTCGCGATCCCAGCGCTTGAAACGGTCCGACAGCATGCGCGCCTCGTCCGATCCGTCGTGAAGATTCCTTTGCAGCACGGCTTCGACGTCATGCTGGCTGAACGGAATGTTCCAGAATCGCAGCATGTGCTCGCCGCTCACGATCCCTTCACCCTGCTGCACCATCTGCTCGAAAGCTGCCTGCGGAAGTGCGGCCACCATCTTCGAGAGTTCTGACGGCGCGGATACATCGACCGGCGCACCGGCGAGCACCAGCCGCCGCACCTTGCCGGGAAAGCGAGCGGCATAGACCAGCGACAGCCACCCACCCTGGCACAGGCCGACAAGATCGACCGGCGCGCCAATCTCATCGATCGCCACATTGAGTTCGGCCAGATAATTGTCGATCGACAGATGGCGCATTTCCGGCGTCGCCGAGCGCCAGTCCGTGACATAGATGCGGTTCATGCCGTCGCGTTGCAGCGCCCCTACCAGACTATGGCCCGGCGCGAAGTCCGCGGCCAGCGCGCCGTGCAGCGCATAGGGCGCGCAAACGAGCACCGGCTGCCCCGCATTGCCTCGCGAAAAAGCCCGCAGCCGCATCGACGGAAGTTGCAACGCCACGACGTTTGGCGTGGTCCAGGCCAGCGGCATCTGCTCCGGCGCGCGGGAAGGCGCGGGCTTGGGATCGGCGAACCATTGCGCGTAGCTGTCGAGCGCCAATCGCGTGGCCTCCAGCGGCCACAGCCATACCTGCTGCGCCCAATCGGCGCCCGCATGCTGCTCCGGCGTCTCCGGCATCTTGGGTTTCTCTGCCACACCCGTTCCCCGATTTGATCGTCCCACCATGGTGAGGACGGCATGAGCCGAGGTCGCATGCTTTTACGCCAGATCCGGCGCAGGCCCTAGCCCGATCGATCGGCGGAAATAGGTCAGCACCGCATCCGCAAGATGCATGATTGCCAAAAATCGAAATCCTTGACCTCTGAGGTAATCGATTGGCGCGCCGGATTTTTCGATAGTCGGTCAGCCGGCCCATTCGGCCGGAACGAAGGAGAGCATGATGACCGACATCAACAAGATTGCCCGCAGCTACATCGATCTGTGGAACGAGCGGACGCCAAGCCGCCGCCGCGAAATTCTCAGCCAGAACTGGACCAGCGATGCCCGCTATATCGACCCGCTGATGTCGGGCGACGGCCATGACGGCGTGGACGCGCTGATCGCGGGCGTGCAGGAAAAATTTCCGGATTTCAGGTTCAGGCTGATCGGCGAACCCAATGGTTTTGGCGACCATGTCCGCTTCTCCTGGGGCCTCGGCCCCGAAGGCGGCGACAGCCCGATCAAGGGCACGGATTTCGCAGTCCTCAGCGACGGCCGCATCCGCAGCATCACCGGCTTCCTCGATCAGGTGCCGGCGGCGGCGTAGCCGAGTCTCGACGCGCGGACAGTCGGCTCCCTCCCCCCTTGCGGGGGAGGGCTGGGGAGAGGGGTTCTCTCCGCGAGCACGAACCGCACAGACTGCCGACAGTGTTGCCCACGATTCCCGTTGACCACGAGCACCGCCGATGCCGCCCACCTCTCTCCTAGCCTCGAGAGCGAGCTTCGCTCGCCTCGGACCCCGCAAGGGGGGAGGGAACAGACCTGTTTCGTGGTGATCGTGTGCGCCCACAACATTGCAATCCGGATACGACATCGCGATCTCGCGACATGAACTGTCCGAGCTTTGCCATCAACTTCCCGCCCTCTCAAACAGAGGGCGCAGGGAAGACCGGGTGCTTGCTGCACCCGCGGTCTCGTGTGCCATTGCGCATAAAGAACACGCACACGAGCATACAGGTACAGCGGGAGCATCCCGGCCTTCCCTGCGCAATGGCTTTACGGCTTACTTCGTGCTCTCCCCGGAGAACGGCTCTTTTGCCTCCGTCGCTGCGCAAATAGTTTCACGCAGCTTAACGCCAGCACCGCGGCGCCAGAACCACACGACTTCGCCGTACGCTCCCGTCTTCGCCAAGAGGCTTCGCCGGGTTTGGTACCGGTCCGCCGAAGCTTTTGCGAAGGCGGATCCGGCGCCTACGTCTTGCGCCTTTCGCGTCCATCGCATCTCACCGCACGTTCGTGACGATCGCGAGCGCCCCTCAATGGGTGAGACGGGCGGAGTTATGCATCTGATTTGCGTGACAAGTTAAGCGGAATATTTTTGATTCCCGGGCTTGACATGATTTCGGAAAATCAGAAGTGATTTGCCCGTCAGGGGTCGTCACAGACAAAGTCACAGAAATCATAGGGTGAGCAAAGCGCCCACCCTACAACTGCGACAGCCGCGGCTTGCTCACCCTCCCCTGGAGGGGTCCGAGACGAGCGAAGCTCGCTCGTGGGTCGCCGCGGAGCGGCGGGGTGGGGTGACGGTCTCACCTCACGATCAGTGCCCGGGTGGAGAGATCACCCCACCCCGTTTCGCATTTCGCTACGCTCATGCGAACCGACCCTACCCTCCAGGGGAGGGTGAGCAAGTGCCGCAGGGGGCAAAGCGAAGCGTGCCCATCATCGGGAAACGTGCTCGATGATAGATGGTGGGCACGGCGCGAAGAGCGCCTTTGCCCACCCTACGGGTGGCTGAAAAATAGCTTGCTCGGAGCAAAACGTTCTGCTGCAACGATAGTCCGGCCGGCCCTGTTGCGACGTTGCGGAGCATAGAACCGGCGCGGGATTTGCTTCGCTGGGCCGATCGAAAAACGGAGCTGTCATGAGCATCGACCTGACCCGCCGTACCCTCCTTCACCTCGTCGGCGCCTCGTCGTTGAGCGCGGCGGCCACGGCGGCAGCGTTGGCGGAAGGAGCGGCCGATGGCGCTGCCGGGCCGACCTTCGCCAACCGCACGCCGATGCGGATCGGCATGGTGACCTTGCGCGTGCGTAACCTCGATCTCGTCGCTGATTACTATCGCGACGCCATCGGGCTCACCGTCATGCAGCGCACGGCAACCGGCGCCCGCCTCGGCGCGGGCGGCGTGCCGCTGCTCGATCTCACCCTGCGCGCGGGCGCCGCCACCGCGGCGCGGAATGCCGCGGGCCTTTATCACACCGCCTTCCTGATGCCGACCCGCAAGGATCTCGCGCGCTGGCTGGTGCACGCCGCGACGAACAAAGTGCCGCTCTCCGGATTTGCCGATCACCTCGTCAGCGAGTCCGTCTATCTCGACGATCCCGAAGGCAACGGCATCGAGGTCTACGCCGACCGCGCGCCCGAAAGCTGGAAATGGGATGGCGGCACGGTCGCGATGGCGACCGACCCGCTCGACACCGACGGCCTGCTGACGCTGACAAATCCGCGCATCTCCAACTATGCCGGCGCTCCCGACGGCCTTCGCATCGGCCACATGCACCTGCGCGTCGGCGATCTCGAACAGGCCGACCGCTTCTATCGCGCCGCCATCGGCTTCGACCCGACCCGCAAGCGCACCGGCGCCGCGTTCCTGTCGTCGGGACGCTATCACCATCACCTCGGCATCAACGTCTGGCAGAGCGCCGGTGCCGGCCGGCGGGATGATGCGGCCACGGGACTTGCATGGTTTTCGCTCGAGGTCGCGTCGGAGGAAATCCTGCAGGCCCAGCAGCAGCGCCTGCGACAGGCGGGCGCGCCGGCAGCAGCGATTACGAACGGCATCGAGACGGCCGATCCCTGGGGGACGAAGGTGCGTTTGGTCAGGGTTTGAGCTATCTCAAACCAGCAGAATGACGCCATAGAGGCACCCGGCCCATGTCCCAGCACCGACGGGTTAGACTATTTCGCAACGGTCGCAATCAGGCGGTTCGTATTCCTGTGGAATTCGAATTACCTGGCGACGAGGCGATGATGCATCGTGACGCTGAGCGTTTGGTGATCGAGCCGGTGCGCAAGCGCGGGTTGCTCGCTCTGCTCAAGACGATGAAGCCGATCGAAGAAAACTTTGCTGCGATTGACGATCCGATACTGACGCCGCCAAGAGGATAGATTGCATGAACTTGCCGATGAGCTGGGACGAATGGGCCGATCATGACGGCGTCGCACTGGCCGCGCGTGTCGCAAAAGGCGAGCTGACGGCCAAAGAATTGGCGGCGCAGGCCGCCGCCGGCATCGCGAAGGTCGACCCCGCGCTGTCGGGTGTCGTCGAAGTGTTCGAGGATGCGGTCGCCGATCCCGCGACCGACGGCACCAATCTCGATGGTCCCTTTGCCGGCCTGCCCTTCCTGATGAAGGACCTCGGTCCGACATTGAAGGGCCGGCTGCAGGAAATGGGCTCGCTGTTCATGCGCGGCAATCGCGCCACCGCCGACACGTTCCTGACCAGAAAGATGCGCGCGGCCGGGCTCAATTTGATCGGACGCACCACCACGCCGGAATTCGGCGTCTGCAGCTCGGCCGACAATCCCGCCGTCTACGTTACCCGCAACCCCTGGAATACCGACTACACCACCTGCGGATCGTCGGCCGGCAGCGCGGCGATGGTCGCCGCCGGCGCGGTGCCGATCGCGCACGCGACCGACGGCGGCGGCTCTATCCGGATTCCCGCCGGCGTCAACGGCAATATCGGACTGAAAGTCTCGCGCGGCGTGTTCTCGCTGTCGCCGCACCTCTCCGATTTGAGCGGGCTGGTCTCGATTCAAGGCTGCCAGTCGCGCACGGTGCGCGATACCGCGGCCTTCGTCGATGCCTGCCGCGGTCCGGCGCCGGGCGAATTCATGCCGTTCTGGAGTCCGCCGGAGCCGTATACGCGGATGATCACACATGATCCTGCCCGGCTGAAAATCGCGCTGTCGTACCAGTGGGGCGATTATCGCGCGACGCCGCATATCGCAGCCGAGCTGCAGAAGGCCGGGCGCTTTCTCGAAGGCCTCGGACATCACGTCGATTACGCCCTGCCCGATCTGGACTATGGCGAAGCCTTCGCGGCGCAGACCACCTGCTACATCAGCAATTTTGCCGTGGTGATCGGCAACATGCTGGCGGCGCGCGGGCTGGAGCGGCCGCCGGAAGATCTGATTGAGCCGATCAACATCCGGATCTGGGAGCATGGCCGACACACGTCCTACGCCGACCGAGCGCGCATGCAGGCGGTGTTCAACACGACCTCGCGCAGCTTCGGCGCGTTCTTCGAGGAGTGGGACGTCATCCTGACGCCGATCACCGCGCTGCCGACGCCGAAAGTCGGCACCACGGAATATCTCACCATCAGCGACAATCCAGACGTGCTGGACTGGTTCGGTAACCTCTGGCGCAATTTTGCCTTTACCCCGCTCGCCAATCTCTGCGGCATCCCGGCGATCTCGCTGCCGCTCGCTACCCACGAGCACAGCCTGCCGCTCGGCATCCAGGCCATCGCCAAGCAAGCCAATGACGGGCTGTTGCTGCAACTCGCGGCGCAGATCGAGCGCGCGATCGGCGGCAAGTGGAATGCGGGGCAAAGGCCTGGCGTGCACGTGACGAGCGATTGACCGGCGCGCTCGTCAAACAATAGCATGTGGACGCGATTTGATTAGGGAGATGGGAGCACCGTCGCTCGGGCAAGCAGGAGGGCTTGATGCTGATCGACTGGAATGAACTAGAGCTTACGGTCGAGTTCGTCAGTAGCGGGCCGGTGGGCGCACACGAGGCCGTCCTCTGCCGGAGGACCGGCAAATTTCTTTTGCATACCGAACTGTTCGACGATGCCGACGATTGGCCTGAGGATGCCGATGACGAGGAAAAGTATCTCTCGATCCCTCACAAGAAGGAACTCGATCTCGGCAAGGCGCTGGTGTTTGAGTTCGCGAGGCAATTTCTTCCGGAAGAATACGATGAAATCCGGCGAATTTTCAGCAAGCGGGGCGCCTATGCGCGTTTTAAGGGTCTGCTGCAGCGAAGAAAAGCGCTCGACCGATGGTTCGAGTTTGAGAACAGGGCCACCGAAATGGCCCTGAGGGAATGGTGTGACGCCAATGGGCTAACGATCCGGAAAGGAGACCCACCGGCGCAAGAACCGGAGCAGCGTTGACCTGCCCTGTTGATTTCCCTGCCAACGAATTGCAGCCTGTCTTCGGAACGATAGAGTACGCCGCGGACCGAAACGGGTGGTGGAGCCGGAACATGGCACGCAAGCATTTGCTCGAAGGGCTGATGGAATGGGTGACCCGCGACGAATGGCGCGACCGGTTTGAGGTGGTCCTCGAATACCATGTACTGCCCGCTTGCGACGACACCGGCCTCGAGCCGGACGAGATCGTCTCGATCCTCGGCGAGGACAAGTTCATACGCACGGTCTGGGCCTGCGCCTTCGAGGACATGCTGACGCGGGAGTTCAAGGACGGCAGCAACATCGTCGATGACTACCTGAAGCACCAGGGATCGAAGGAACCGGCATCCACTCGCGCCTATATCACCGCATTGCGGAATTCGGTGGTGAGCCTCTATGAAGTGAGCGACGTCGTGCTCGATAAATCGTTCCGTGCGCGCGACCTCGTGCGTGGCGGCGAGCCGATCTTGATCAGCGAGCGCTTGGCAACCCGCTTCCTCAAACAATGGGACCGCTTCGCCGGACGCATCATACAGGTGGGAGGACGGACGCAGATCAGCGGAGCCGTGTTGCCGTACGAGCATCATTCATCGGAAGAGCTCATCGACGGCCTTCGCAGACTGGGGAAACTCACCAGGAAGGACAAGCAGGCGCTTGCCAGGTCGATCGGAGAGGAGTTCGACGCGGCCGTGATCGCCAGGCTCTCCGAGACTGAAAGGCTGCGTGCGACCAGCCCGACCTTCACGAGCATGTGGCTGGTTGACGCGATCGATCAGGCTCAGCGCGACCTTCCCGAGTTGCGGAATTTGGATGGTGATGAACTGCTGCTGTGCACGGTTTGCTATCCGCTTGCCAAGGGCACGACGGAGGATGAGATCCGCAGGGTGCTGAATTCGTGCGCGGACCTGCGATCGATCACCGCAACGCAATGGAATTGGATTGGCGGGAAGAAGCGCGGCAGGTCGTCGGCCGCCCGGACCCGATCGTCGGGACCCCTGACCGTCGAAACGACGCTCGATGACGGCGCGCTCTCGCTCGGCCATCTGGAGCTGGACGGCAGAACGCTGGTGCTGTCGGTCAATTCCCAGGAACGTTCGGAACGGGGACGCGCGTTGTTGTCGGCGGTGCTAGGCAAGCGCATCGGACAACCCTCGATCGAGGCCACGACCGTCGAGCAAGCGATCGCGTTAGACGATGCCGATGAACCCGAAGAACTCGATCTTTCGGACGAAGAGCACCGCGCTATCATCCACGAGACCATGGACCGGCACTATCGCGAGACGCTCGATCAGCCCGTCCCAGCGCTCGGAAACAAGTCGCCACGCGCGGCGGTCAAAACCAAAAGCGGACGGGCCAAGGTCGTCGACTGGCTCAAGATGATGGAAAACCGGACCGCGAAGGCCGGCGAATCCAACCCCGCGATGGCGAGTTACAGCTTCGACTGGATGTGGGCGGAATTGGGCGTCGCCGAGCTGAGAAGATAGCGGCAGAACCCGCGCATCAATGGAGGCCGCTACCCGCCTGGCAAGGGCGTCACGCCGAGTTGAAAGCTCGGCGCCATCTACATTCGTGATAGCGCCGGAAGCATACGGTAGCGAGCCATTTCTGTCGGAAAGTTGGCGCGGTTGGCGAGCAGGAGCACGCCGATCTTTCGCGCGGGGACCAGCCCCATATAGGCCGATGCGTTGTTGAGACCGCCCGGCTTGTCGACGATGCTTGACCCATCGACGTCGACATTTTCCCAGGCCATCGCCTGTCCGAACATCTCGCTCACACGGAACATCTCGCGCTGCGTCATCTGCAAGGCTTCGCGCAACTGCGGATCGATCGCTCTGCCGTCGACACAAGCAGCAAGGAAGATCGCCAGATCCCGCGCCGACGAGAACATCTGTCCGGTCCCGGCGAAATGGTAATAGCTCTGCTGGTTGCCCGGCGGCCCGATTGGCGTTCCGTCATCGGAATAACCCTGGACGGCGCGCTGCATGAACTCCGGACTCATGATGGCGCGATTGTCCGGCCCGCGGTCCGGAAGCAGCGTCGAGTTCATGCCCAGAGGCTTCAGGATGCGGGTTTCGACGAGCTCCTTGATTGGAAGCCCATACCGACGCTCGAGCGCGAGCTGCAACAGCACATAGCCGGCGTGCGTGTAGACGCGCTGCCTGCCCGGCTGCTCGCCCTCATGGGGAGTCCAGGCGTTGAGTATGTCGAGAAACTCGGCCAACGAGTACGTCTCGTTGGGCCAGGGCGGATGATCCGTCGCCAGCAGCAGGCCGGACGTATGGCTTGCAAGCTCGCCGATCGTGACCCGACGAATATAATCCCCCCGCAATTCGGTGATGTACTTGTCGATGGGATCGTCCAACCTCAATTCGCCACGAAGCGTTCCGAGCGCCACCAGCGTAGCCTCAAACACCTTGCGCATGGACGCGATATTGAACAGCGTGTCCTGCGTAATTGTCGTTTTCCTGGCTTGATCCGCGAAGCCGTAATTGAAAAATTCCACGCGGCCTGCGATGTAAACTGCGGATGCGGCCCCGCCCGGATGATCAGCCTTCGCTTCGGGAGCGAGGTTGCCTGCCACGATGTCTCGAACCCGCGATTCCATTTCAGGGTCGGCAATGCCAACTGGCGCCGAACCGGGCAGGCAGGCAAGCAGAAAGGTCAAGCCTGCAGCGCGACACCACCATCTGATCGAAGTCGTTGCCATTTGGGCATGTACCGCGAAATCGCCAGCCGCTGTTGTCAGCCGGGCGATGCGGTGATCGATGGAAACAACATGACAGGTCCGCGCGGTAGTGGTGATCCCCGGGTTATGCTTCCAGCCGAAACGCGCTGTCCCTGCAATCGCTCCTCAAGAACACGGTCATTTGATGAAGCGGCATCCCGAAGTTTTCAAGGAACACCACCGTAGGCATCGCCTGCACGCCGCCGTCAACGGACCTGCGTTCGTTGCAGTCAGTCTGGGCGTGGTGGCCGCTTGATGATTGGAGCGGGATGACACATCTTCGAATCATCATCCCGCTTCATCGCTGCCTTCTCCGGGCAAACCGGTGCGCCGGCCCTACTTCCACTTCGCCAGATAGAAGCGCGGCAGCTCGTCCGGGTACGGCGTGAAGTCGAGCTGCTTGGAGTGGCCGTAGGTCGTCACATAGGTGTGCAGCGGCGCCCAGTAGGCCTGCTCGGTGATCTTCTTGATCGCCGCCGAATAGGCTTCCTTGCGCACCTCCGGGTTGATCGTTGATCCGCCCTGGAGCAGCCATTTCTGCACGTCGGGATCGCGCGCGTAGTCGTCGGCGCCGCCGTCGAAGTAGTTCGGCAGAATGGCCGAGACGTCGTTGATCGAATAGCTGCCCCAGCTTCCGAGATACATCCGCAGTTCGCCGGCCTTGGCGCGCTGGATCAGCGCCGCGGTCTGGAGCTGGTTGAGCTTGGCGCGGATGCCGACCGCGTGCAGGTAGTTCTGCACGGATGATCCCCATTGCGGCAGCACGTAGCTTGCAAGCTCCACATCAAAACCGTCGGGATAGCCGGCTTCAGTGAGAAGCTGCCTGGCCTTCGCGGGATTGTAATCGTAAGCCACCGCGGCTTCGGCATCGCAGCCGAACTGCGACGGGAAGCATGGCGCCGCCGGGACGCGGCTGCCGCCGGTGACGAGCTTGTCGGCGATCGCCTTGCGGTCGATCGCATGCCAGATCGCCTGACGCACCTTGAGCTTGGTCAGGGGATTGTCGGCGCCGGTGCGGCCGCCCGCGTCCATCGAGAGAAAGCCGATCCGCATCGATTCCTTGCGCACCGCCTGCAGATGCGGCATCCGGTTCACGGGCTCGAGCTGGTCCGGGTTCATGTTCCAGATCCAGTCGGCGCGGCCGGCGAGCAATTCCGTCATCTCGGTGCCGGCATCCGGCACGAAACGCACGCTCATCTTCTTGATCGCGGGCTTACCCTTGGGGCTGCCGGCCCAGTAGTCCTCGAAGCGCTCGAAGTCGATGGAGACGCCGGGCTCGACCTTCGTCACCCTGTAGGGACCCGCGCCGACCGGCGCCTTGGCGTAACCTTCCGCGCCGACCTTCTCGCGATAGGCCTTGGGATAGATCGGCAGCACCAGCGCGAAATATTCCAGCGCCGCCGGGTTCGGCCGCTTCAGCTTGACGCGCACCGAAAGGTCACCGGTCTTCTCCGCCTTGTCGATCCAGTTGTAGTTCGACGGGGTCGAGACGCGGCTCGCCGGATCGGCGACGATGTTGATGGTGTAAACGACGTCGTCGGCCGTCAACGCGCTGCCGTCATGAAACTTGACGCCGGGCCTTAAGCTGAACTCGATCGTGGTCGGATCCGGCAGCTTCCATTCGGTTGCGAGCAGCGGCTCCAGCTTGAAGGTGTCGGGATTGCGGTAGACCAGCGCGTCCCAGCCCTGGTGATGCATCACCACGCCGGTGCGCAAATTGTTATAGAAGGGATCGATGTTGGGCAGCGCGTCGCGCATCACGATCCGCAGCGTGTCGGCGGATTTCTGCGCGGAAGCGGGCAATGCAGCGACACCCGATAGAACCGCCGCCAGAATTGCAACGCCGAGCTTTTTTTGCATACGCATATCGCTCTCCATTTTTTCTACTACAGACGGCGCAAAACACGCCCTATGCCAAGTGACATTCTACCATCCCCCGGCGCGCGCGGACCATGGGCTTTGGCGCCTCATGACGGCAGCGTTCGACTGCGATGCGGCAGCGCGGGTTGAACCGGCAGCCCGGCGGAATGTTGGACGGATCCGGCATGGCGTCGCCGAGACCGATGTCCGGCACGCCTTTGCCCGGCTCCGGCGTCAGCACGCTTTCCAGGAGCGCCTGGGTGTAGGGGTGGCGGGGCTTGCGAAACAGCGCGTCGGTTTCGTTCCGCTCGACAAAACGGCCGAGATACATCACCGCGACTTCGCTCGCGACATGCTCGACGACGGCGAGGTTGTGGCTGATGAAAAGGTAAGTCAGCCCGAGGTCGCGGCGCAGGTCGGCCAAGAGATTGAGAATCTGCGCCTGCACCGAGACGTCGAGCGCGCTGGTCGGCTCGTCGCAGATCACGATCCGCGGCTCCAGCACCAATGCGCGGGCAATCGCCGCGCGCTGGCGTTGTCCGCCGGAAAGTTGCGCCGGCATGCGCTCGCCCATCGCAGCCGACAGGCCGACACGCTCGAGAATGCCGCCGACCCGGCGCTCGATCTCGCTGCGCGAGAACGTGCCCTGGGCTGCGAGCGGCAGCGCGACGATATCCTTGATGCGCCGGCGCGGATTGAGCGAGGCGAACGGATCCTGAAACACCGGCTGGATCAATCGCGCCCGCGCCTTGCGGTCGAGGTCGAACAGGCGCTTGCCGTCGACCAGCACGCTTCCCCCGGTCGGCTTGAGCAGCCCGAGGATCAGGCGCGCCAGCGTGGATTTGCCGCAGCCGGACTCGCCGACGATGCCGAGCACGCTACCGGCCGGCACGCTGAAGGTGACATCGTCGACCGCGACCACGCGCTTTTCCGCCGACATCAGCCCGGTGTGGACGCGGAATTCGCACCGCAGGTTCTCGACCTCGATCGCGGCGGTCATGCTGGTTGCAGCTCCGCCCAGTCCGGCTCGAGCCGGCAAAGATAATCGTGCGCCTCGCCCGCCCGACGCCGCGGTATCGCGCGCGCGCAGGTTTCGTCGGCGTGGGCGCAGCGCGAGCGAAAGGCGCAGCCGGCAAAGCCGGGCCCGATCGCCGGCACGACGCCGGGGATCGAGCCGAGCGGCCGATCGCGCTGCACGCGGCCGGGCACCGGCACGCAGGAGAGAAGACCGCGTGTGTAAGGGTGTTGCGGCGCGCGGAACAGTTCCGCGGTCGGCGCGCGCTCGACCACCTCGCCGGCATACATCACCGACACGTGGTCGGCGACACGCGCGACGATGCCGAGGTCATGGGTGATCAGCAGGATCGAGAGGCCGAGCTCGCGCTTGAGATTGGCGAGCAGCCGCAGGATCTGCGCCTGCACGGTGACGTCGAGCGCGGTGGTCGGCTCGTCGGCGATCAACAGTTCCGGATCGCACATCAGAGCCATCGCGATCATCACGCGCTGGCGCAGACCGCCGGAGAGCTGGTGCGGAAACTGGCCGAGCCGCATGCCGGGTGCGGTGATGCCGACGCGGCCCATCAATTCGGCGGCGCGGTCGAGGGCCGCCGCGCGCGAGCCGCCCTTGTGGCGCGTCATCACCTCCGCCATCTGCGAACCGATGGTGAAGGCCGGATTGAGGCTCGTCATCGGCTCCTGAAAGATCATCGCCATGCGGTTGCCGCGCAGGCGCGCCATCTCGCGGTCCGACATCGATGTGAGGTCGGTGCCGGCGAAGCTCATCTTTTTCGCCGAACGCTGGCCGCCGCGGGCGAGCAGGCTCATTACCGCCAGCGCGGTCACCGACTTGCCGCAGCCGGACTCGCCGACCAGGCAATGAGTCTCGCCTTTCTCGACCCGGAACGAAGCGCCGCGCACCGCCGCGGTGCGGCCGAACGTTACCTGAAGCTCCTCCACGTCCAAGAGCGCACTCATCGCAGCCGCTCCGCGCCGAGCAGATTGCGCAGTCCGTCGCCGACCAGATTGATGCCGAGCACCAGAACCGCCAGGGCTACGCCGGGGATCATGATCACCCAGGGTGAAAAGAACATGTAGTCCTTGCCCTCGGCGATCATCAGCCCCCATGACGGCAGCGGCGGCGGCACGCCCAGCCCCAGGAACGACAGGGCAGCCTCGAGCAGGATGGCCAGCGCCATCTCCAGCGTTGCCACCACGGCAAGGTGGCTCGCGATGTTCGGCAAAATCTCCTTGATCAGGATGTGCGGCATCGAGGCGCCGGCGCACCAGGCCGCGCTGACATAGTCGTGGTTGCGAACCTGCATGGTGGTCGCGCGCGCGACGACCGCGAAGCGGTCCCATAACAACAGCCCGAGGGTGGCGACGACGAGCCCGAGGCCCGATCCCATCAGCCCGACCACCGCAAGCGCGACCAGCACGACAGGGATCGACAATCGCGTCGTGATGGCGAACAGCACGAAATCGTCGACGCGGCCGCCGAAAAACCCGCCGAGCACGCCGAGCGTGATGCCGATCAGCCCCGACGTGATCACCGTCATGATGCCGATCAGGAGCGAAATGCGCGCGCCATAGACCAGCCGGGCGAGATAGTCCCGGCCGAGTTGGTCGGTGCCGAGCAGGTGCTCAGCCTGGCTGCCCTCCATCCAGAACGGCGGCTTGAGGCGATTGCCGAGGTCCTGGGTGAACGGATCCTGCGGCACCAGCACGTTACCGACGAGCGCCGCCGCGACGACGATCGCAACGATGGCAATCCCGATCGCAAGGCCGGCGGTGCCGATGCGCGAGCTACCTATGCTCGAAGGCTGCGGCGCCTGAATGGCAATCGGTTCGCTCATCCGGTCCTCAGCCTCGGATCAAGCAGCGCATTGAGGATGTCGGCCAGGAGCGTGAGGCCGATATAGAATACGGCCAGCACCAGCACCACCGCCTGCACGACAGGGAAATCGTTCTTGGCGATGCTCTCCCAGCCGAGATAGCCGACGCCATGCAGCGCGAACACCGTCTCGATAACAATGGAGCCGCCCAGCATGAAGCCGAGTTGGACCGCGGCGATCGACACCACGGGAATGGCGGCGTTGCGCAGCGCGTGCTTGAAGATAATGCGCGCCCGCGACAGGCCTTTGGCGCGCGCGGTGCGGATGTAATCCGAGGCCATCGCCTCGATCATGCCGGAGCGCGTCAGCCGCGTCAGCGCCGGGATCGCGGTAAAGGCGAGCACGATGCCGGGCATCACGAAATGCTGCCAGGTGCCGGTGCCTGAGATGGGCAGGATGCCGAGCTGCAGGCCGAGCACGATCATCAGGATCAGCGCCAGCCAGAAGCTCGGCACGGCTTGCCCGACCATCGTGAACAGGGTGACGCCGCGGTCGATCCAGGTGTTTTCGCGCAGCGCCGCCAGGATGCCGAGCGGCAGCGAGATAATCAAGGCGAGGCTTAAGCCCACCAGGCCGAGCGTCAGCGTGATCGGCAGGCGCTTCTGGATCAGGTTCGCCACGCTGTCCTTGAAGAAATAGCTCTGGCCGAAGTCGCCGACCATGGCGCGGCCGGTCCAGGCGAAGAACTGGACATGGAGCGGGCGGTCGAGGCCGTAGGCCTTGCGGATGATTTCGACGTCGGCCTGCGTCGCCTGCGGACCCGCGATCGAAACCGCGAGGTCGCCGGACAGCCGCGTCAGCAGGAATGCAAGCGTCATGACGGTCAGCGCGACCAGCACACCGAGAGCAAGACGCCGGGCAATCAGACGCAACATCAACAAACTCCAGCGCCGACCGGCGCGCAGGCGCAGTCCTCGGGTCGGCGAAGCAAGGGCAAGTGTCACCAAACTGTCGTCCCATGCAAGGGACGATTGCAACGATTTCCCAACGCGACGCCTGCCTGTTGCGACGATGCAATGTGTGTGCCATTGCAGGCTGCAATCATGCGACAAGCATCTAGCGGGCCGCAATTGTTCCAGCTTATGGGCGAGATTCAGGCCGTTCGAACTGGGTCGAAGGCATGCGGCGGGCTTCCGCGATCCTTCGCGGTGCGCGTGCCTTTCTGAAGCCGACCAGCGCCGCTGCAAGATGGGCGCGTGCGGCTCTTCTATCGGGTTTGCGCGCGAACAGTGCGGCGAGGTCGGCCCGGGTTCTGGCGGTCTCGAACGCGGCGCCGCAGCGTTCGAATGCCGCCAGGGCGCGCAAAAGTCGCGCCTCGGCTTCGCCAAAATTGTTCTGGGCGATATCGATGCGCCCGAGCGCCCGCAGCGCCAGACCGGAGCTGAAGGTGAATCCGTCGGACTGGTCCAGTTCCAGCGCCCGCAATGCCGTCTCGCGGGCGAGGTCGAGATCGCCGGCAAGAAGCTGGGCTTCGCTCAGGAAGGCGAGAGAACGGACCTCGCCGCTGCGAACCGGGCTCCTGCGGAGCTGAACCACAACCTCGCTGAGGATCTTGATCGCGGTCTTCGCATCGCCCTTCTCCACGTAGGCAAGGCCCATCGATCCCCTGACGAGGTTTGAGACCATCGGATCGCGCGAAAGCTGGAGGCTCTGCTCCGCCGCTTCGATCGCGGCCTCGTGGTCGCCGCGCAAGGCCAGCGCCCAGGCGATCACCGAACCCGCTAGTGCGACAATCCGCGGCCAGCCGATGGCACGGCCGATGACCTGTTCCTGCCTGGCCGCATCAAGCGCGGTCGCGAGGTCACCCGCGACCACGCTGTTGAGCGCGAGGTCATGGTAGACCAGCCCAAGCCACTGCGGTTCGCGGGTCGTCTCCAACAGCGAAATCGCCCTGCTCGCATGGGCGGTGCCGTCCTGGGGATGACCGGTTTCGTAGGCGATCAGAGACAGCGCGTGCAACGCCTTGCCGATCGCGTCCGAATTGCCGGCGCGCTCCGCCTCGCTGAGCGCCCGTTCGCTGGCCTCCTTTCCTTCCGCATAGCGGCCCAGATAGAAGCAGGTCAGCCCGACGCGGAAATGATATTCCGATGTCAGAAGCGGATCGACCACCCGCCCGACATGCTCCGCATGGGTCTGCAAAATTTCCCAGATCTCGCGCTGGCGGCCGAGCATGGAGAGCACGAAGGTCTGGCGCAGGGCCAGGTCGAGCTTTTGATGGTCGCGCTCCGATGCCGGCAGCAATTCGGCCACATCTGCCGCCTGCTGAAACGCTCGCAAGGCGTCATCGAGGGCATAGCGCCGGCCTGCCAGGTCGGCGAACTGGATCAGGCTGGGTATGGCGCGGCGCGCATCGCCGGCCTGCACATAATGATGGCCGAGCTGATCGGCGATCTCCTCGCTATCGCCGCGGTGCAGCTCCTCGATGGCCTCGCCCACAGCCGCATGCAGCCAACGGCGCTGTTGGGGCATCAGCTGCTCGTAGGCGACGCGGCGTATCCAGTCGTGACAGAAGTCAACCCGCTCGCCCTCGGTGGTCAAGATGTGGCGACGCACCAATTGCTCGACGGCGATCGCCGCGTCCACCTCAGCGACCTTTCCGGCGCGGGCCAGCAGCGAGAAGGTAAAGTCGCGGCCGATCGCCGCTGCCACCGGCACCAGGCGCCTCGGCAATTCGGGCAGGCGTTCCAGGCGGGCCGTCACGAACTCGCGTATCAGGCTCGGCTCGCCTTGCCGTATGGCAGGGCGCTCATGGTCCAGCGACCGCACGGATTCGACGATGATGAACGGGTTGCCCTCGCTCGCCACCCAGATGTCCTGCGCGGCTTTTGCAGATTGCGGGCCGCGGCGGCCGGCCGGCAACAGTGCCTGGACCAGGGTCGCGGCGTCGGCTCGAGAGAGCGCGCCCAGCGGGACTTCGTCCAGTCGTCCGTCGCTCCGAAGCTCCTTGAGCGATTGCGCCAGCACCGGCACATCGATCAGCTCCTCGGGCCGCATGCTGCCCACGACGAGGATCGGCAGGCGATCGATGCGCCGGCCAAAAAACGCGAGGAAGCGCGCGCTCAGGCCATCGCACCAGTGCAGGTCCTCGAGAATGAAAACGGTCGGCTGCCCCGACGCCAGCTCCACGAGGAGCTGGGCAAGCGCGTCGAACAGCAAGGAATATTGCTCCGGCGCGGTGACCGGCTGGCTTGCGGACTGCCGCAGCTCGGGAAAGACGCGGACGAGCTGGGCATTGGCCGCGGCGCCGAGGCGGTCGCGGACCGCGGCATCGAGCACGGTGCCGCTTTCGCGCAACGCATCGATCCAGGCATGCAGCGGGAGGATCTGCTCGGTCTCATGGCAGCGTCCAATCAGGACGCGGACGCCCGATGGAACGTTGCCGACGAATTCGCGCAGCAGCCGGCTTTTGCCGATGCCCGCCTCGCCGCGCAACAACACGACGCGGCCGCCGGTATCGAGCATGTTGGTCAAGGCGACGTTGAGATGGCCCAGCTCGAACTCGCGGCCGACCATCTGGACTTCGTTGGCCCGCGCGTTGACGACTCGCGGCGAAAGCGAAGCAGGTCGCCGCTGACGGTCGGGACCGGGCCCGGCGCTGCGCAGAATGTCGCGGTAGACCTGCTGGGTCTCTTCCTCGGGCTCGACGCCGAGCTCGCGCTCGAACCAATCGACGCATTGCTGATATTGCTTCAGCGCCGCCGCGCGCTGCCCCTGCGCCAGCAACAGTCGCATCAAGGTGCGCTGCATCCGCTCCTGCGACGGATCGATGGCAAGCAAGCGACGGGCGGTTTGAATAGCTGCTTCAGGCGCTGCGGATGCCTGCCGGTCGACCAGAGCTGCCATCACCTCGATCGCAAGAGTATTCAGCCGGTCGCGCTCAAAACTGCGCCATTCATCGAATTCGGGCTCGTCCAGATTGAGGCCCGCCAGGAACTCGCCCCTGCATAGTTCTGCGATCCGCTCCAACCCGTCCGTCGTCTGGTCGGCAAGCGCCGCTTCCAGGAGCGCGACGTCCACCACCACGGCCTCGGGGTCGAGCGCAATCGCGCCATTTCGTGCCATCAGCAGCGGCTCGCCACCGGTCAACCGGCGGATGCTGACCAGGGCCTGCCGGAAACTCTGCCGGGCCAGGGTTTCCGAGCTATCGCCCCAGAACATCGCGGTAAGCTTTTCACGCGCATGAAAGCGACCGGCCGGAACGGCAAGGTAAGCGAGCAGGGCCTGTGATTTTTTCGTCGGCAAGGAGCGGGCACCATGCCCGCTCAGTCGGACTGACCAGCCACCGAGGAGATCGATATGGAGTTTGGTCCCGCCGCCGGGTCCGGACTGAGACATTGCTAATCGACTTCCAAAAGAAAATTGCAGCGGCACCTTAATGTTCTTGGTTTGATCTTTATTCAGCAGAGATCTGCGCGCCAGTCGCAGTTCCCGATGAGATCGTAAAATTACCCTTAAGCCGCGGCCAGCGATTTTTCACATCCTTTTGACGCCCGCCTGCTCGAGTCGCCCCGACGGCGCGCCGCCGGTGCCAGTCCCGAAATTTGATCACCGAATAATTTCATAACCGAACAATCGGAGCAGCAGATGAACAGGAAACCGGCAATCGCCCGCGTGGTCGGATTTGCCGCCAGCTTGAGGCACACGCAGCGACCTTCTTCGACCGCCTCACCGGCGGCACCCTCAATCCGAACCTCTCGATCAGCACCGCGCCACACGTTTTTCTTTGAAGGTAGGACGATCTCCATGAACCGATTCAAAAACCATCTCTTTGCTCTGTCGATGCTTACACTCGCTGGCACCCAGGCGGCCCCGGCCGAGGTTTTGGTGAACGGCGGCTTTGACACGACGCTTTCGCCATGGGTCGCAAGCGGGGACATCACCGTCGGATTGACTTCCGCGGCCATCATCGGATTCGACACCATATTTGGCAGCGCCAGCGGCAGGCTTTCGCAGTCGTTCACGCTCGCCAGCGGCGGACTGTTCGACTATTCGTTCAGGGCTGGACGTTCCGAGTCCTTTTGCTCGTGCGACGACGTCGAGCTGAGATTTTCAGTCGCGATCGACCGCATCGAGCTGTCGCCCACGCTCCCGGCCTATGACGCGGAGGGCTCCCACTCCATCTTAGCGTTGAACCTGAACAGCAATTACTCAGGCAATATCACGTTGGGCGCGGGTACGCACGAATTCACCTTCTTCTTCGCGCGCGGTGGACACGGGTTTGGGCGTTCCCCCTATTTTGGCATTGATGGCGTGAGCCTGGTCCAGCAGCAGGTCGGCGCCGTGCCCGAACCTTCGACCTGGGCGATGATGCTGCTCGGATTTGCCGGAGTGGGCTTCATCACCTATCGCCGGAAAGCAAAGGCGGCGACGGCCGCGGCGTGATCAGTCTTCGATCACGTCAAATGTAGCGGTTCGGAGCGAACTGCTTAACGTCATACGGCGGCGGCGCGCTGTCGATCATGGCGGCGATGGCGGCGCCGGTCGCCGGCCCGGTCGTGAAGCCGATGTGCTGATTGCCGAAGGCCAGCCACAGCCCAGCATGCC